>CANJNJ010000102.1 GCA_947474995.1 Opitutaceae bacterium
AAATTCACCGGCCGCGTGTGCGAAGGTCGCCCCAACGGGCAAGCGCCGGCCGGGTTTGATCAAGCAGTGCCAGCAGGCGTCGCCGAGGGCGGGCCGCAGAAGAAAACATTCAACGCTGCCGCCGGTCGGGCGTCGCGCCAGCAGACGGGCGGGCAGGACGGCGGCGTTGTTGCGAAAAAGCGTGTCGCCCGTCCGCAGAAAACGCGGCAGGTCGGCGAACGTGTGATGGGCGAGGGTGCGCGTGGCACGGTCAACCACGAGGAGACGCGATTGGTCCCGGCGCGCCGCGGGTTCCTGCGCGATGAGGCGCGGGGGCAGCGAGTAATCGAAAAGGTCAGTGGCGAGCGGCACGGTGCGGTCTGCCAATCAATACCGCCCGTCATTGCTCGGCGAGCAAAGATCCGACGGAGCCCCGATGCGACGAACGTACCGGGTGGGCCGGGCACCCCGTGCGCGGCCAATCGTTGGGCTCGGTCTCACGTTCCATGGCCGCGCACGGAGTGCCCGGCCCACCTTTCATCGTGTTCGTGATGCCGCCGAAAAAACAAACCCAATTCTTTCCCGTAGCGTCTGGGTCTCTTTACTGCGCTGGACTCAACGCGACCCGGAACCCGAGATTATTCCGCAGATCGAGATCCGGCGAACTCCAGCGGTTGGTCGGGCTGGTGCCGTGACCGGGTCCGGCCGAATTCCAGCCGTTGCCACGGTTTTCACGAATCGGCCGGATAACCTCCTTGGCCGTCGAGGAAGCCGGGCCTTTGGGGTCCGTGACCTCTCCTCCAGGATACTTGCCGTACCAATCGAGACACCATTCCCAGGCGTTGCCGATCATGTCGTAGAATCCCCAGGCGTTCGCGCGCTTGGTTGCGACGGGATGAGCGTGTCCGTCGCTGTTGCCCGCGAACCACGCGTAGTCGCCCGGGGCCTTCTCCATGTCCGGACCGGTGTCGCCGGCACGGCAGGCGTATTCCCATTGGGCTTCGGTCGGCAGCGTGTAGCCATAACCCTCGGGCAGGCGTCCCGCCGCCTTCTCGCGCGCGGTCAGCCACGCGCAGAATTTTTGCGCGTCGTGCCAACTGATGCCGGCCACCGGATACGTGTCGTCCTGGGGGTAGCCCGGATCGCGCCAGCTGAGTCCCGCGCGTTTTGCGAAACGGGTCGGGCCGCCGATCCAGACAAACATCCCGTGGTTGGTCTCGGCCTCCGTGCGATAGCCAGTCGAGTCCGTGAAGCGGCGCCATTGCCCAACTGTCACTTCGGTCGCGCCGAGCCAGGCCGCTTTCGCCAGCGTGACCCGGGTCGGCGGATATTCGTCGCTGCCTTCCTTGGCATGGATGTTTCCGAGCGTGAACGTGCCCGGTTGCAGGGGAACCAGGGTGAGAGAAAGATCGGCGATCGTTGTGGATTCAGCCGCGGCGAGCCCAAATTCGGTTCCCGCAAGGACGAGAAGTGTAATGCAGGCGGCGAGGGCGGCGGACGAGCGGATAAAGGTTCGGCGATTCATGGGAGTTCTTGGCGAAGTGTCGCTCGACGACCAACGCCCACGCGGAATGGCAAGGAGCGCGGTCGGATTGAGCAACGCTCTCTCATTGCCCCGGGGGGTGTCAAGGGACGGAGAACCTCGCGGGCCGCTACGAGGTGAGCTTTTGCCGGTGGTCGCGGTTTGTCGTTCCGCCTTCAGGCGGTCAGTGGAGGGTCTTTGATTCCGGCTGAAGCCGGAACTCCTCACCAAGAGCGAGGCTTGCCCCGCGGTTCGTGACTGCGTCCGGCCAACCTCCGGGATTGCGCCACGCATGGAGGCCCCCAATTTTCCGCCCCTCCCGGTTTCTCCCATGGTCCCCTACGCCGAAATCATCACTGCCCTCCGCCAGAACGGATTGGTGCGGTCGGCGTCCCCGGTAATCGAGCCACTGACCGGTGGCGTCTCGAGCGACATCATCAAGATCGTCGACGGCGATCGCTGCCTCGTCGTCAAGCGCGCCCTGGCCAAATTGAAAGTGAAGGACGACTGGTTTGCCGACACCGGTCGCAATAACGTCGAGCAACTATTTCTCCAGCGGGTCGGCGCCATGGTGCCACACGCCGTCCCGCGGCTGCTCTTCGCGGACGCGTCCGCCGGCTGGTTTGCGATGGAGTATCTCGGCGGCGAACTGCAGAACTGGAAAACCGCGTTGCTCCGCGGCGACGCCACGCCGGAGCACGCGAAGCAGGCTGGCGAACTGCTCGGGACCATTCACCGGGAGACGTGGGGTCGCCCCGCCGTGGCGCGCGAATTCTCCACGTGGCGCAATTTCCATCAACTGCGGGTGGAGCCCTATCTCGAGACCAGCGCCCGCCGCGTGCCGGATCTTGCGCCGTGGTTGCTGGCGGAGGCCGCGAGTCTCGGCCAGACCGCGCTCGCCCTCGTGCACGGGGATTTCAGCCCGAAGAACATGCTCGTCGCGCCGGGCCGGCTCGTGCTGCTCGACGCCGAAGTGGCGTGGTACGGCGACCCCGCATTCGATCTGGCATTTTTTCTGACGCACCTGCACTTAAAGGGACTCTATCATGCCGCGAGCCCGAAGCCGTATTTGGATTTGGCGAACACGTTCTGGGCCGCGTACGTCGCCGCGTTGGGCGCGACCGCGGACGCCGAACTGGAGGCTCGCACCGTGCGCCTGACGCTCTGCCTGCTCCTCGCCCGCGTGCACGGAAAATCCCCGGTTGAATATCTGACCGAGCCGCACCAGCGCGACACGGTGACGGCGTTTGTGCACCGCCACCTGCCGCGCCCGCCGATGCGCGTCGCCGACCTGACGTCCGCGTGGCTGAGCGCCCTCCCGCCTCAATGAAAATCCGTTCCGTCTCCGCGTTGCAAATCTACGACAGCCGGGGCAATCCGACCGTCGAGGCCGTCGTGGAACTCGCCGATGGCCGGACCGGGCACGGACTGGTGCCGTCGGGCGCGTCCACGGGCCGGCACGAGGCATGGGAATTGCGGGATGGCGACGCGCAGCGCTTCCTGGGTCGGGCCGTCGGTAAGGCGGTGGCCAACGTCAATGGCGAGATCGCGCGAGTCGCGGTCGGTCGCGACGTCTTCGACCAGGCGGGTCTCGACGCGGCATTGATCGCTTTGGATGGCACCGCCAACAAGCAGCGACTCGGGGCGAACGCGCTGCTCAGCGTGTCCACGGCCACGGCGCAGGCGGGCGCGGTGGCGCGAGGCGAACCGCTCCATGCCTACCTCGGTCAGGGGCAGGGTCGGTTGCTGCCACTTCCGGAGATCCAAATCTTCGGCGGGGGCAAGCACGCGCAAGGCCGGGTCGACGTGCAGGACTTCATGATCGTCGTGCCGAAGGCGCAGACGTACGAGGAGACCTTGGAAGTGACCTTCAACGTGTACCACGCGGCGGGCCGCGAGATGAAGGCGCGCGGACTCCTGGCGGGCGTGGCGGACGAAGGCGGCTACTGGCCGGCGTTCGATCGCAACGAGGCCGTGATCGATGCCCTGCTCGCGTCCATCCGGCTCGCGGGCTACGAGCCCGGCCGCGATGTGGCGCTGTCGCTCGATATCGCGGCGACGGATCTCTTTCGCGACGGTTCGTATGAGTTTGGGATCGAGAAACGCCGTTTCACGTCGGCGGAATTCTGCGACCTGATGATCTCGTGGGTGGAGAAATATCCGATCGCCTCGATCGAGGATCCCCTCGCGGAGGACGACTGGGACGGTTGGAAGAAATTGCGCGCGGCCATTGGCCATCGCTGCCAGCTGGTGGGCGATGACCATTTCACGACGAACCTCGCCCGCATTGAGCGGGGGATCGCCGAGCAGTCGGCCAACGCCGTTTTGATCAAGCCCAACCAAATCGGGACGGTGACGGAAACCATGCAGGCGATACGCCGCACCCAGGCGGCCGGTTGGCTGCCTGTGGTTTCGGCGCGCTCGGGCGAAACCGAGGACACTTTCATCGCCCACCTCGCCGTGGCGACCAACGCGGGGCAGCTCAAGGTGGGTTCGTTCAGCCGCAGCGAGCGGATGGCGAAGTGGAATGAAGTGCTGCGTATTCAGCGCCAGCTCGGCGCGCGCGCGGAATTTCGCGGGACACGGATTTTCGAGCAGGCGGGCATTCGTTTCGGCCGACCCGGCGGCCGATAGTATCCCGTTGATCAGGGCATGCGTTCAAACACAGTCATCACCATAGAAACAGCCCAACGAAACCCGCACCGGGTGGGCGGTGCGCTCCGCGCGCCGCCTGACCGTGCACGGAGTGCCCGGTCCCCCTTTCACTGTCCTCGACACTAATCCCACGCCTTTTCACCGCAGCAACGATGAACTCCCTCCCAAACTACTTCCTGCGCACGGTATCTCGCGCGAAATCCTTTCACCTTACTGCTGGCCTGGCCGCCGCGTTCCTCGCGGTCGCCAGCACCCAGGCGCAGCTCGGCGACCGCCTGGGCGAGCCCCAGTCTCCGCCGCCCGCCGAACTCAACATTCCGCCGGCGCTAATCCTTACCCCCGAGGAGGCGTTGAAAACCTTGGTCGTCCCACCGGGCTTCCGCGTCGACTTGGTGGCGGCCGATCCGCTCATCCAGGATCCGGTGGCCATCGCCTTTGATCCCAAGGGCCGGATGTTCGTCGCGGAGCTTGGTTCCTACAACACCGAGATCCTGGAGCGGCTGCCCATCTATGTTGATCCCGCGCAACCGCCGCCGAAACCGGTGGGCCGCGTCTCAATTCTCTCGGACACCAACGGCGATGGTCGCATGGACAAGCGCACGGTGTTTCTCGACAACCTCGCGCAGCCCCGGGCCATCGGCTTCTGGAAGGGCAAGGTCCTCGTCGGCGATCCGCCCAACCTCTGGCTGTGTAGCGACACGAATGGCGATGGCGTGGCCGACGAGAAGGTGCTGATCACCGATGATTACGTCTTCACCGACCCGCGAAACGTCGAGTCGGCCCCGAACGGCCTGGTGTGGAATCGCGACAATTGGCTGTACAATGCCTCGTATCGCTGGCGGATGCGCTTCGTGGACGGCAAGTGGGCCCGCGAGCCAATGCCCCGGCTTGGGCAATGGGGCATCGCGCAGGATGATTTCGGTCGGATGTATTTCGACAGTAACAGTGACAAACTGCGCGCGGCCCTGCTGCCGCCGCACTATCAGGCCCGGGCCGGCGTCGACGCCTCCCTGCCGGACACCTATTATCAGGTCGCCCTCGATCAGGCGGTCTGGCCGGTCCGGCCGACTCCGGGTGTCAATCGCGGCTACGAAAAGGGTTTCCTGCGCGACGACGGCACGCTCTCTGCGGTGACGGCCGCGTCGGCGCCGACGATCTATCGCGGCGGAAATTTCCCAGCGCGTTACGCGGGCAATGCCTTCGTGCCGGAACCGGTTGCCAATACCGTCCAGCGGATGGTGCTGCGCGAGGCGGAAGGCCGCATGACGGCGATGGTGGGCTATGAGCAAACGGATTTCCTGTCCTCGACCGACGAGCGGTTTCGCCCGGTCTTTGTGACGAACGCGCCGGATGGGTCCCTTTACGTCGTGGACATGCACCGCGGGTTTCTCGAGGGCTACGAATTTGCGACGACGTATCTCCGCGAGCAGATTCTCAAGCGCGGGTTGCACAAGCCGCTCTGGGGCCAGGGCCGCATCTATCGCGTCGTGTATACCGCGGGTCCGCTTGGCACGGTGCCGGATTTTGCGACGGCGGCGCCGGCGAAACTCGTGGAAATGCTGGATGACCGCCACGGCTGGACGCGCGACCAGGCGCAGCGCCGGATCGTGGAATCCGAGCGGCCGGATGATTTCGCGCCGCGGTTGCGCGACCTCATGCAGCGCGGTTCGACCAAGCGGCAGCGGCTCAATGCGCTGTGGTCCTTGGAAGGGTTGGGGGTGTTTGGCGCCGCCGATCTGGCGGCCGGGCTCAAGGACTCCAGTGCGCAGGTCCGCATCGCGGCGATTCGCGCGGGTGAGGCCCTGCTCCAGCGTCCCGAAGGTGAGGTCCCGTTGCAGACGCTGGCGGCCAGCGTAGCGATCGAAGATCCCTTCGTGCTCGCGCAGCTCGTGCTCAGTCTCGAAGGCAATGCCAGCCCCACGGCGCGCAATTTGGTTTGGCCCCTGTTCGATCGCGCCGCCGAGCATCCCTCGTTGCTCGATGCGGTCTTGCTGACGTCGCGCGACCGGCAGCCCGAGGTCTTGGAGCATCTGATCGGCAAGGCACGCGGGCAGGCCGTGCCGACGTTTGGTGGGCGCGTGGTGCTGGCCGGACTCGCGAGCCGCATCGCGCTCCGCAGCGAGGAGGCCCTGCACCAGAAACTGGTCGGCGCGATCAAGGACTCGACCGTGCCGGAATGGTGTCGGATTGCGCTGATGCAGGGCGTGGTGCAGCCGGACCTTCGCGGCGCCAAGCCCGGCACGCGGATTCAAATCTCCTCGGTGCTGCTGGCGGGCCTGTCGACGTCGGCCCCCGATCCGCTGGTCCGGCGCTTTGCCGGCCAGGCGACGACGGCCGCGAAGCAAGCCGAGGCCCGGCGCACCCAGCGCGTGCGCGTGCCGCCGCTCACGCCGCCGCAGGAATTCATTTATGCGCAGGGCAAGGAAATCTTCGCGCTGTGCGCGGCCTGCCACCAACCCGACGGCTTGGGCAAGGAGGCGCTGGCGCCGGCGCTCAAGGACGGACGCTGGTCCGCCGCGACGAGCCCGGATGCCGCCATCCGCATTGTCCTCTTTGGCAAGCAAGGCACGCCCGGATTCCCCGCGGCGATGGTGCCGCTCGCGACGATGAGTAACGAGCAACTCGCGGCAGTCTTAACCTATGTCCGCCGTTCCTTCGGCAACCAGGCCTCCGTCGTGACCTCGGCTGACGTGGCGCGAGTCCGCGGCGAAACTGCCGGCCGCACTGGCGGGTGGACGGATGCCGAGTTGGAAAAAGTCTTGCCGGAGGCCCGGTGAACGCGGGGATGAAGATTGAAACCAGAGGCTCTCGTGCGCTTCTTTGGCATAACCCTGCGGGTGCGCCGATGACCCCGCGCTTTGGAATGCGGCGTCAGGTCCCCGCACTCCAAAGTTCCTGACCGCCGCTAAAGGATTCCGTTTGGTCTTCGGGGGGTGAGGTCATTGACGGCCTCGCTCCCCGGAACCGCGGCCGTGCCCAACACCGCGACGAACGCGACGCAGTCCGGCGATGGTCGCGGTTTACGAAGTCTCCGGATAAATTCGGAGGACTCGCGCAACCCACGCCGCGCAACTTTCCGCCCGCCCGGGCTTGCCACCTTCAAATCTCAGCTGGGTTTTTCCGGCGCAGCGCCGTTCCCACCTCGCAAACCCCGAGGGGCGCGCAGCATCACATTCGGGCTGTTCAGACAGGCACCTGATACTCTTTGGCTAACTCACTCCTGGCCAGATGGCGCGCCGACGTCGAGATGGAGACGAGGCGCGGTCAGTCGCAACCGCCTAGGATTTTGCCTTCGCGGCTTTCTTGGCGGCCTGCAAACGGTTGTTCTTAGTCCGGCGGGCTTTGCGTTTCTTAACGTTGTCGGTGCAAATAGGCATCGACCAAACCAATCGGGGTTGGGGACGAAAGCCAATAGGATTCTCGAGTTTGGAGTGCGGCGAACTGGGCCAGCAATTTGCAGGCGTGAAGAGACGCGTGATCGCGCCAGCGGAACGGAGGGGCGAACCGAGGTGGCGCGTTGCTCTCCGGGCGTCACGACGTTGGCGATCGGAACGCTCTGGCGGCCGGCGAGGTCGCCGCCTTCGGCCTGGGCGGTTGTTCCCCAGTGGCGGAGTGGCCAGGGACTTTGACGGTGCGACGGCAAAGCGAAGAGAGAAACCGGGGAGGCGCCGGGCTTAGAGCGTTTTAAAAAATTCCATGGCCGGAGAATTGACCGCTAATGGATTTCGCCAAAGGCGAAATCTTGGTGGTGTAGCTTCGGCTAATCGCCTTCGCCTCAGAGCTTGGGGTCCGCTAATCGCGGACGGCAGAACCTGGACAAGTCCTAGTCTTTCGGCGGCGATAAGCAGCCGCCCAAGCTCTACGCCGGAGCCGATGAGGCGGAGGCACTGGAACAAGATTTCGCCGTTGGCGAAATCCATCAGCGGTTCCCCCTCTGTTTTGTTTCCGGCTACGAATCTATTTAAAATGCTGTAGGGGGGCTCCGGGGATCGTGGAGGGGCGCAGCGGGCGCCGCCGTGAAAACCCCGCGGTGACCCCCACGGTCGACCCGCGGGGCCTTGGCCACCGAGGATAAAGGTAAGGCTGAGGCGCGGACCCGCGCCTCGCGGGGCATGGCCGGATTATTTCTTCTTGGCCGGCTCGGCGTCGGGGAGGTTGGGCGGCAGCAGCGAATACATCACGGGCGTGACGACACGCGAGAGCAGGAGCGAACTGATGAGGCCGCCCATGATGACGATCGCGAGCGGCGAGTAGAGGCCGCTGCCTTGCAGCGCGAGCGGCAGCAGCGCGCCGAGCGCGGTGGCGGTCGTGAGCACGATCGGCAGGAAGCGCGTCTCGCCGGCGCGCTCGATCGCTTCGTGCAGCGGCACACCCTCGGCGCGGAGTTGGTTGGTGAAATCGACCAGCAGGATCGAGTTTTTGATTTCCATGCCGATCAGGGCGATGAAGCCGATCGCGCCGGTGAACGAGAGCGAGTAGCCGGTGATCCAGAGCGCGGTGACGCCGCCGATCAGGCCGAGCGGCACGACGGAAGCGACGATAAGGGTGCCGCGGAAGCTGCCGAACTCGAGCACGAGGATGGCGAAGATGCCAAAGGCGGCGACGAGGAGCACCTTGCCCATGCCGCCGAAGCTTTCATCCTTGCTCTCGACCTCGCCGGAATAGGTCCAGCGGACGCCGGGGGGCCAGTTGAGCTTCGCGATCTCCTCGCCGACCGCGGCGGTGACTTTCCCGACGTTGTAGCCGGTGCGAACCTGCGAGCGCACGAGACTGGAGCGTTCGCGGTTGAAGCGCTCGATGGTGGGCGGCACGGAGGAGAACTCCAAGCGCGCGACCTGGTTGATCGGCACGTAGGTGCCGGTGGCGGAGGGAACGGCGATCTTTTCCCAGTTTTCGAGGGTGGCGCGCTCGCCGCGCGGAAGCGAAAGCTGGACGTTGAACTCCTCCCCGTTGGTGTCGCGAAAGCGCGCGACGTTGAGGCCGGCGAAGGCGAGGCGGACGGTGCGGTCGATGTTGAGGCGGGTGACGCCCAGGAGCGCGGCGGCATCCTCGTTGACGACGACCTTGAAATCCATGCGGAGGGCGCTGAGCGGGTTGGCGACGCCTTCCGTGCCCGGGTGACGGCGGAGGATTTCGGTGACCTGCGCGGCCATCACGGTCATCTGGTCGAGGTCTTCCCCGATGAGGCGGATGGCGATCGGGGCGTCGGAGCCGGGGCCGTTTTCGAATTCGACGACATCGATGCGCGCGCCGGTGATGTCGGCGAAGGCGCGCCGGAAACGCTCGATGACGGCGGGGCTGGTCTGGCCGTCGAATTTTTTCAGCGAGACGAGGACGGCGCCGACGTTGGCTTTCTGCCGCTGGCCGGTCCAGTTGTAGTAGACCTGCGGGTTGCCGCGGCCGATGTTGGCGGCGTAGTTCGCGACGTCGGGTGAGGCGGCGAGGAGGGCCTCGACTTTTTTCACAATGGCGTCGGTGGTGGCGAGCCCGGAGCCTTCCTCGGCCTCGACCTCGACCAGGAATTGCGGGATGCCGGCCTTGGGAAAGAGGCTGAAGCCGATTTCGTTCACGATCAACGGCGCACAGGCGGTGAGCCCCGCGGCGACCACAAGCGCGAGGAGCCGGTGCCGCATGCAAAAGTGCAGCAGCGGCCGGTAGGTAACATGGATGACGCGGTCGAGGCCCCGGAGGACGATGTTGCCGTGTTCGGGTTCGTCACCCTGGAGCAGCCGGCTCGCGAGGAGCGGAATAATCGTGAGCGAGACGAACATCGACGCGAGCACCGTGCAGACGACGGCGAGCGGCATCGGGAGGATGAACTGGCCGGGGCCGCCCGGGAGCCTGAGCAGCGGGAAGAACGCGAAGAGCAGCGCGGCAGTGGTGCCGACGACGGCGACGGCAATCTGGTTGGTGGCGCCCAGGGCGGCCGCGACCGGGGCGTGCCCGAGACGGCGGAAGCGCGCGATATTCTCGACCACGACGATCGAGTCGTCCACGAGGAGGCCGAGCGCGATGACAAAGCCGACAATGGAAAGCTGGTTGAGGCTGTGCCCGAGGAGATTGAGGGCGAGCACGCCGATCGCCAAGGAAAGCGGGATGGAGATGAGGACGAGCAGCGAGGCGCGGAAGCCGAGCGGGAAAACCGTCACGAGCACGAGGGCAAAGGCGATGAGGAAGTCGTGCTCCAGCTGGCCGAGCCGGCTGTGAATGTTGTTGGTCTGATCGAAGGCGGTTTCGATTTTCACGTCGGCGGGGAGCGTCGCGCGGATCTGTTCGACCTCGACCATGACCTTGTCGCGAACATCGAAGAGGTTGACGTTGCCGCTGGCCGAGACGGTGACGAAGACCGCCCGTTGGCCGTTGTACCGGCCGAAATATTCGTTGCTCTCGCTCGCCCATTCGACGTCGGCGATATCGCCGAGCCGGACGACGGCGCTGCCGGAGCCGGCGATGGGCGTGCGGCGGATGTCGTCGAGCGAGCGGTAGGCCCCGCCCGTCTCGATGTTGAAACGCCGGCCGCCGACCTCGGCGGTGCCGCCCGGGATGCTGACGCTGCCGGCCTCGATGGCGCCGATGACCTGGAGGGGCGGCACGCGGAGCGCGGAGCCGCGGTCGGCGTTGAGTGTGACGCGCACCTGGCGACTGGGAAGCGCGTGGCGCTCGGTGATGCGGACGCCGGTGACGGACTCGATGCGGCGGCGGAGATTTTCGGCAATGTCCTCGAGGCGGGCGTTGCTGGCGTCGGGGGAGACGAGCGCGAACTGCAGCGTGGCGGTGTTGAGCGTGGTCTGCCGCTGCACCTCGATACTATGGATGCCCGGGGGCAGCGAGGCGCGCACCTTGTTCACCTGCCGGAGGACGTCGTCGTAGATTTTGTCCGGCTGGACGGCCCAGTTGAAATCGACGGTCAGGACCACGACGCCGTCCTTCACCAGGGCGCGCATCTTGCGGACATCGTCGAGTTCCTTGATCGAATCCTCGATGGGGCGGATGACGAGCCGTTCGATCTCGAACGCGCTCGCGCCGGGGAAGACGACCAGGACGACGGCGCCGGGGAGGATGAGCAGCGGGTCTTCGCGGCGGGGGATTTCGAGAAACGAACTGAGGCCGAGGACGGCGACGCAGGCAAAGATGACGAACGTGAAGCGCGTGTTCTTGAGCGAGAAGGAGGTGAGATTCATCGGTCGGGGCGCGAACGGCTCAGTTGGTCAGCTTCACGGTCGCACCATCAGTGAGATACTGGCCGCCGGAAACGACGACCCGGTGCGTCGCGGGGAGCAGGGTGCGGAGGTAGGCGCGATCGCCGTCCACGGATTCGACCTCGACCGCAATACGCTTCGCGCTGGTGGCGCCGGCCTCCACGATGAAGAGAAACGCGCGGCCGCCATTGCCATCGCGGAGCGCGGCGAGCGGTACGCTGGTGCGGGCGGCGACCGGCGCGGGCGTGATGGAGAGCGAGACGATCAGGCCGGAGCGCGCGCCCGGCGGCGCCGCTTCGAGTTGGAAATCCACGGGCACCGTCCGCGTGACCGGATCGGCGGCGCCGGCGAGACGGATCACTTTGCCGGTGGCGTGGCCGCCGTTGCCGTCGTCGAGCTCGACCCGGGCGCCCAGATCGATGCGCGCCGCATCCCGCGGGGCGAGCCCGGCCTTGGCGATCCAGCCGTCACCCTCGCTGGCGAAGGCGACGATGGGACGGCCCGCGGCGACGATCTCGTTGGGTTCGGCCGTGCGGCGGAGGATGAGGCCGGCGGACGGCGCCGTGATGACGGCGTGGCGGCGGCTGAACTCCGCGGTGGCGAGCGCGGCCTCGGCCTGCGCGAGGGCGGTGCGCGTGTCCTGCAGATTTTCCAAGGTGGCGACGCGCTCGGCCTGGAGCTTTTCGACGCGCCCGAGATCGCGCCGCAATTTTTCGACGGCGGCCGTCGCCTGCGCGACCTGCGCCTCGATCGGATCGAGCTGGAGACGGGCGAGTTCCTGGCCCGCCTGGACGCGATCCCCGGCGCGGACACTCACGCTGGCGAGCAGGCCGGGGAGCGGGAAGGAAAGTTCCGCCTCGGTCTGGCGCGCGAGCAGGCCCGGCGCGCGCACGACCGGGGAGGCGGTGGAGGTTTCGACGGGGGCGACGCGAACGTTGGCGGCGCGGGCCGCGGCGGGCGCGGCCGCCTCGGCGGATTCCTGACGATGGCAACCGGCGGCGAGGGCGAGGCTCGCAAGGAGGGCGACGAGGGGAAAGGGGAGGTGGCTCATGGAGAAAGTTTTATTCGAGCGGGGTGGCGGCGAGCGCGCGATCGATCCGCGCGGCGGCGATCCAGAGGCGCAGGCGGGTGATTTCGAGGTTGAGGCGAGCGGCGGTGAGGGTCTGGCGGGCGTCGAGAAAGGCGAGCTGGTTGGCCAGACCCTCCCGATCGCGCGCCGCGACGATGGCGAAGGCGCGCGCCGCGGCGGCGGTGCGGCGATCGGCGGCGGGGTAGGCGGCGCGGGCGGCGGTGAGTTCGCCGGCGGCGAGGCGCACCTCGACGGCAAGTTGCTCGCGCACCGACTCGAGGCGGAGTTCGACTTTGCGGCGCACCGAGCGGGCGCCGTCGATTTCGTGGGAGCGCTGGCGGCCATCCCAGAGGTTAAAGTCGGCGATGACCGAAGCCTGGGTGTAGTTGGCCCCGCGGCCGGTGATATAACGGGAGCCCTGGATGCCGCCGTCGGCGACGAACGAGAACTTCGGTTGCCCGCGGGCGCGGACGGCGGACTCCGCTTCGGCGGCTTCGGTCGCGGCCGCCCGGAGCGCGGCGAGTTCCTCGCGCGATTCGGGGATTCCGGCCGCGCCGACCTCGGCGGCGAGGAGCGTGGTCGTCAACGCGGCGAGTTCGTCCGCCGGGGGCACCTCGATCGCGGTGTCGAGCGGGCGGTGGAGGAGGGCGTTGAAAGCGGTGAGCGCGGCGGCGCGATCGCGCGTGGCGTCGGCGAGTTGCTGCCGCACGGCCAGATCGTCGGCTTCGGCCCGGAGCACGCGATCTTCGGTGGCCTTGTCCACGGCCAGGAGGGCGCGCGAAACGCGCAGGGCCTCGCCCGTGAGATCGGTGGCGCCGAGGAGAATCGCCTCGGCGGACTGCGCGCGGAGCACCGTATAATAGGCGGTGAGGACGCCGAGACGGAGTTCGCGGCGGGCGGCGCTGTGCTGCGCGGTGGCGGAGGCGACGGCTGCCTGGCGGGAGGAGACCCAACGGGTGAGTTCGGGAGAGTAGAGCGGGGCGCTGAAGCGGAGGTGGGTATCCTGCTCACGCTCGCGCAGCAGCGGGATGGCGAGGTTTGGGACGACGGGAAAATTCGCCGGGCGCCCGGCGGCCGCCAGCAGGGAGTTGAGCGCGGAATAGGCCGGATTGATCAGGTCGCCCGAGGGCACGTCGATGGTGCGGCCGCCGTCGGCGAGCGAGTAGCGCGCCTGCAAGTCGAGCCGCGGCCGGCGCGCGCCATTGACGGAACCGAGACGCGATCGGGCGGCGCCGACCTCGAGCGCCTGCGACTGGAGGGCGAGATTATCGGTGAACGCCTGGGCGACATAGCGCTCGGCGGCAGCCGGCGCGGGCCAGCGGGTGGCGGTGGCGGCGGCGGCGGAAAATTCCTGGAACAGACCAAACAGGAAGATGAACCTGAGGGCGCGGGACATTTACGTGGGTGCCGAAACGGGCAGGGGAGAGCAATAATTAAGCTGCGGTTGGTGAATCCTGCGCCTCCGGTAGCGCGCGATTTCCCCCCTTGCGCGACTAATCCGAAACTCCACACTGCCCCTCTCTTCATGCCGGCCACCGACTTCGAACTATTCCGTAACCTCGCCCCCGGGGTTTCAGCCGAACTGCTCCGGCAGCTTCCTTCCCATACCTATGAGCCGGGTGAGATCCTCATCCGCGAAAACCAGGTCAACAATCGCGTTTTCCTGATCGAGGACGGTTCGCTCGCCGTCTGGAAGGGCGAGCCGAACACGCCCGGCGCCGTCCAAGTCGCCACGCTGGGGGCCGGCCAATGTTTCGGCGAGATGTCGGCGCTCAATTCCGCCCCGGCTTCCGCGACCATCGTGGCGGCGACCCGCACCTTGGTGCGCGAGATGGGGCTGGAAGACGTACCCTCCCAGGGCCAGCTGCGGGAAGTGGTGACGCTCAATCTCGCGCAGATGCTGGTGGGCCGGCTCACGGCGGCGACCTCCACCTTGCGCGAAAAACACGAGGGCGAAATGAACGCGATGCGCGTCGTGGCGCAGGCCTCGGCGTTTCTCACCCGCATCCTGACGGCGCTGTCGTTCTACATGTTCTCGATGCCGCTGATTTTTATTATCAAGCCGCTGCTCCCGTCGGACTCGCTGATTTCGTTTTTCTTCATCTTGGCGTTCCTGTGGGTCGTGCTGGACTTCATGAAGCGCAGCGAGATCAGGGAGGAATATTTCCACCTGTCGCTGCGCGGGTGGCCGCGACAGGTGCTGATGGGGGTGGTATGGGCGCTGCCGTTCATGGTGTTGTTTCTCTACGGCAAAATGTGGATGGTCCACACGGCGACGGAAAAAATGAATGTCTTCGAGCCGATGCGCGCCCTGACCGCCAACTCCGATCCCAGCCCGTGGCTGTGGGTGGTGTTTGCGGTGGCGTATGCCGTGCTGAGCTTCGCCCAGGAGTTCATCCGGTGTGCGGTGCAGGCCACGCTCGAGATGATTGCGATCCCGGCGACGACGACCAGCCACTGGAAGTCGATTCTGGTGTCGGACGTGGTGTTCGCCTCGATTCACATGCACTTGGGTGGCTCGTTTGCCTTTCTGGCGTTTGTCGCCGGCCTCGTGTTCGGTTACCAGTTCTGGCGGGCCAAGTCTTATCTCACGGTGGCGGTGTCGCACGCGCTGTTCGGCGTGTGGGCCATCTTCATCATTGGCATCCCGCACTAAGCCGGAAAAATTCCGTCAAGCGTGGCAGGGTAAACGTTGCAAGCACGTTCAACGTTCACCCTTAAACGGCACGCGTCCGGCTAGGCGCGCGCGGCAGGGGACCGGGGTTTTTGGTCGTCGGGCAGCGCGGCGGCGAAGCGGGCGTGGACGTCGGCCACATGGCGATCGAGGTTTGCGAGGGTCCAGTCGGTCGTGGCAATGGGGTCCAGCACGCGAACGTCGACGGCGGCCGGCCGGGTGTAGGCCTGGCCGGGCGGCCAGCACCGGTGGGCGTTGCTGACCACGATGGGCACAATCGGCAGACGCGTGGCGAGGGCGACGTGGGCGAAGCCGTGCTTGAACGGGAGCAGGCGGCCGTCGCGGGAGCGGGTGCCCTCGGGCCAGATCCAGACGGACAGGCCAAAACGCCGCAGGAGATCGATGGTTTCGAGCAGGGCGTTGGCGGAGTCACGCTTGCTGGCGCGATTGATCAGAATGTTGCCGGACAGCGCGTAGAGCTGGCCGAGGCCGGGCACGTATTTGGTTTCCTTCTTGGCGGTGGCGAGGGTGCCGGTGGGCGCCACCCAGATGCCGAAATAGATGTCGAGGTAGGACGTGTGATTGGAAACGTAGATGGCGGGTTGCGCGGCGGCGAGCCGCGCGCGGAGGCCGGACGGCAGCGTCGCCCCCGAAAGAAATATCATCACCCGGCCGGTGAACTGCCCGTAGATATTGGCCGCGAGGACCCGCCGGCGACGGCTGGGCCACAGGACGAGAAACACCGGCAGAAAGCAGGCTGAAAGGGTCCCGAGGTAGAGCCAGCAGACCGCAAAGCGCAGCGGGATAACAAAGAAATGGCGAAGACGGGTCATGCGGCGCGGCCGAACTACGGCATTCGCTCGCACGGCGTCAAGGAGCGGGATGGTTAATTCCCGCGACCGCGGGCGGCTTCGCTCGACGGGTTCGCGCTGGCTCGGCTTCGGGAGCTGGCCGATCGGCACGCCGCGGGCCCTGGCTGGGGCGGGCGGAAACGCTTCCGCCGGTGGCCCGATGCACCAATGCGAACGGGCGCGAAGGCGCAGCCCACGTCGAGCAGCGTCTGGTCGCGCTGGAGATGCAGTTTCCGGCAGATTCGCTCGTATTTGTTTGCCTGCAGGGCGCGGGCGTCGTCGTCCGGCGTCAGCTGATAGCCACACGTGTAGCCGCGCGTCTCGTCGAGGAAGCTGGCGGAGAGATCGTCGCCGATATCGTAGTGGGAGCGGCCGTTCTCGTGCGGTCGGGCGAAGGCATGCCGCAGGCGCAGGAGGGCGGCCGCAGCCCGACGGAAGGGCGGGAGTGCAGGACGTCACGGAAGCGGCAGAGCAGGAGGGCGGAGAGAAAATCCTCGAGCGCGCCGCGTTCAAGGCTCCAGCCTCCGGCCATGTAGCTCTCGGCGAAGCCGAGCGTGCCAGCCGTGGCGATCCGGCCGAAGAAATCACGATCCGTCACCCGGACGACAAAGTCCGGCGCGGGGTCCGGTGGGCCGTCGGCGCGACGACCGACTTCGCGCGTGCCCGGGGGCAGCTCAAACCGCACGCGAGAGGTGGTGAGTGATCGGTCTAGCAGGTCGAGGAGTAACGACGACATGACGGTCAGCTCATGAGGGCGGGGGACCGGCGACAATGGGTGGCGGCCAGTAGGCGTCGAGCGCCGGCGTGTCGCCGGGGATTAGTTTGCCGGGGTTGCAGAGGTTGAGCGGGTCGACCGCCTGCTTCAGGCCGCGCAGCAGCTGCACGCCGGTCTCGCCGAGGAGTCGCGGCATCCACGGGAGGAGTTCGTAGCCGACGGCGTGGTGGTGCGTGAGTGCGGCACCGTGTTTCAAGAGGAGTTCGAAGATGAGGCGCTTGGTCGCGAGGTACTGCGGCAGTTCGTTTCCGTCCTCGCGCGCGGCGGCGAACGTGAAATAAAGGCACGCGCCGTCGGGGTAGCTGTGCGAAAGATGGCAGCCGACATAGCCGGGAAACGCGCCCCGGCGCAGGTGCCCGTGGAGGATTTTTTTCACGTCCGCGTAGAGCGCGGGCAGTACGTCCCAGGTGGCGGCGGTCTCGGTGACATCGACCATGCCGCCTCGCTCCATCACGGTGTCGCGCAGGTAGGGATAGTCGTATTTGCCGGCGAACCATTTCGCCCCGAGGCCCGGCCCGAGATCGACGGCGCCGAACTCGCGGCAGATCGCGAGCGTCGCGCGGCGCCGCGCGGCCAGCTCGGCGGCGGACGCGGTCTCGAAGCCGGCGATCATGAGGCAGGTGTCGTCGAGGGGGAATTTTTTGACGCGACGCAAGTAAGCCTTGAAGGCCGCGGCAAAAAACGCCGCCGGGCCCGACGCGCGCGGCTTCGTCGCGAAGCTGAGCGCAGTCTCCTGCGGGTTGGAGATGCGCACGGTGCAGGGCAGGGCACCGCGGTGCGCGAGCGCGCGGGCGAGCGCGATCCCGTTGGCGAAACCGGGCACGAGGAGCCCGCGGTGCTCGCGCCGGCCAAGCGGATGAACGCGCATGACGGCCTCGGTGATGAGGCCGAGCGTGCCCTCGGAGCCGACGGCGATTTGCACGAGGTCCGGGCCCGTGGCGGAGCGGGGGACGTTGGGCGTGACGAGCGTGCCGCGCGGCGTGCAGAGCGTCAGCGAGACGACCATGTCCTCGATCTTGCCGTAAGCGTCGGACTGCATGCCGGCGGAGCGTGTGGCGAGCCAGCCGCCGAGCGTGGAGAATTCGAAGGAGTCGGGAAAATGCCCGAGCGAAAATCCCTGCGCGTTGAGCGCCGCCTCGAGCTCCGGGCCGAGCGCGCCCGCCTCGAAACGGGCGGTGCGCGCGACGGGATCGAGCGCCAGGAGCCGGTTCATCCGGCGCAGGCTCACGGTCACGGCCATCCCCGGACGGGTGGGGTCGGGCTCGACGCCGCCGACGATGTTGGTGCCGCCGCCGAACGGGACCACCTGCACGCGGTGCGCCGTGGCCGCCGCGAGAATCAGCTCGACCTCCCCGCGGCTCCGGGGAAACAGCACGAGATCGGGCACGCGCGCGAGCTGGCCGGCGCGGGCGCGCAGGAGATCGCGGTAGCTCTTGCCGTAGGTGTGCAGCATTCGCACCTGCGGATCGGCTGAGACCTGGGCGGGACCGAGCGCCGCGGTGACGGCGGCGAGGAAGGCCGGTTCGAGCCGCGGAGCGGGGACGGCGATGTCTTCGGGACGGACGGTCGGGCCGACCAGTCGGTTCTCGAGGCCTAGCTGCGAGTGGACGAAATCCCAGAGGAACGGCCGGGTGGAGAGATCGTAGGCTTTGTGGGGGTCGCCCCAGCCGGAGAATTTCATCATAGCGGAAGGCGCTTACGAAAACGCGGGAGTCGGAATCGAGGCGGACGGAGTGCCGAGCCCGGCGATCTGGTGATGGAGCTGGGCGGCGAAGGCGGCATAGCGGGCCGCGCGGGCCGCGCCCGTCTCGTGCGGCGTGGCCGCCGTCGGAACGGAAAGGGGCGGGTCGAACGTCACGCGCAGCGGGCGCGGGCGCGGAAAAGTTCCTCCCTTTGGCAGCATGGCGTGCGCGCCGTCGATCCGGCATGGGACGACACGGAGGCTGAGCTTGTCGGCGAACATCGCGACCCCGGGCTTGAAGTCGCGCACCGTGCCGTCGGGCGAACGTGTGCCTTCGGGGAAAAGTACGATGATGCGGCCGGCCTCGCGGCAGGCGGCGAGCAGGGAGAAGTTGTGTTTGGCGGCGGCGAGACCTGACCCGCGATCGAACGGAATCAGGCAGATGAGGCGGCGGATGAACCACGTGCGGCGGCCGAATCGGGAAAAATAATCGCGCGCGCCGAGGAAGACGAGGCGGCGGGAGTGCGCGCCGGTCGCGCTGGCCAGCGCAAACGTATCGACATGGCTCGTGTGGTTCGCACAGAGGAGAAACGGTTCGTCCGCGGGCAGGTGCTCGAGCCCGCGCACGTCGAGAGCGCAGAACGTGCGCGCCAGCACGGTCGCGACGGCGGTCGCGGCCCGTTGGGTCCGCCCGGTGGCGAGTTCGCTGGCGGTGGGGCGGTGGGCGGCGGGGTTCATCGGGTCGCGACCGGCAGCAGGCCGGCGGCGGCGAGCCTACGGAGATAAGTGGCCCAGAGCGCCGCGTCGAGCGCCGGCGTGTCGATCTGCATCGCCGTCAGGCGGTGCACGGTGGCGGTGTTGTCGAGACGGGCGTGGATGGACTGGAGAAAAATCTCGGGCACCGTCGGCCGCCCGGGTGCGGCGGCTTCGAGGAAGAGCGAAAGAAACGGCGCCAGCGGATGGTCGGTGCCGCGCAGCGGCGGGAGCAGGGCGAGCCATGCCGCATAGGGCACGCGGCGCACCGCGTGGCCCTGGGCGGCCAGCCAGGGCCCGAGCGCCGACCACGGCACCTCGGCGCGCGCCCCGAGATGAAAACGCTGTCCCGTCGACGCTGGCTCGCGGGCGAGCCGCACGATGGCCCGGGCGACGTAATCCACGGGCACGAGGTCCATCGACGCCGTGAGATCGGGCATCGCGCCCAGCGCGACGATGCCGCGGACCAGGCGGCAGATGAAATCATCGGAGTTCCACGCGCCCGTGGCGCTGTGGCCCGTGATGAAAGGCGCGCGGTGAATTGTGACGGGCAGGCCGCGCGCGCCGGCGACCGCGACGAGTTGC
>CANJNJ010000103.1 GCA_947474995.1 Opitutaceae bacterium
ACCGGCGGGATTGCCACAGGCGAGGGCCAAGTTTCGTCGAGGCCGGCTTGGTTCGTCGGGTCAACCCTGCGGCGCTTCGCGACCAGCCTAGGTCGTCTTCCTGCTGGCGGCCAGCGCGCGCAGCAGTGCGGCTTCCGAAACCGGGTGGCCAAAGTCGAGATAGCGGCTTAGATCCTCGCCCGCTTCGGCCCGGCGATCGAATTCAGCGCCGGTAATAATCGGCACGCTCTTCGCGGCTCGCCGGCCGCGCGGAGATGAGACGGACTTTCCCTTCGCGGAGCGTGAAGACGACGGCCCAGAGAGTGCCTTGATGGTGCGTGAAGAGGGCATGGCGGGATTCGGCGGTAAAACGCGAGGGAAAGAATTTTCGATCAGCATGGTGCCACCAGCCTGCGGCGTCGGCAAGGGAAACCCCGTGTTTCAGCCAGTTGGCGAAATTCTTTTGTTCATCATATTCGAATTCGGGCACTCGCCTTCAAAATCGCATCGCGAAAGCGGATGTGAACCGCGTTATACCCCAATTTTAGGGGTCTTACACAGGTATTGACTCACCTGCCAACAACACCCGAACAGTTTGCCCCGCCTGCGCCGCCCGGGACGCAAACGCCTGCGGGTCCTGCCGGATCTTTTCCGAGCTGTTGTAATGCATCGGCACGGCGAGTTTCGGGCGGAGTAGTTCAACGCCTCGTTGGCATCGGCCGGCCCCATCGTGTAGAAATCACCGATCGGAATCAGCGCGACGTCGAGGCCGTGGCGGCCGATCAGGCTCATGTCGCCGAAGAGCGCGGTATCGCCGGCGTGGTAAAGCGTGCGACCGCCGGCGCGGACCACATATCCGGAGGGCACACCCCTCGAGCGGTTCTCGCCGTCGGGCAATTCGAGCGCGGAGCTGTGGATGGCGGGCGTCATTTGGATTCGGCCCAAGGGGAGATCGACGCCACCTCCGGGCATCAAGTCGAGCGTGGTCGCACCCTGCGCGGCGAAATATTCCGCGAGTTCGAACGGCGCGACGATCGTAGCGCCGTGCTTTCGGGCCCGCGGCAGCGCGTCGGCGATGTGATCGCCATGGGCATGCGTGCACAAAACGTAATCACAGGGGACCGTGGCGGGATCGACGGGGCGTGGGGATTTTCGGTCAACCACGGATCAATCACGAGGCGCGCACCGGGCACCTGAAGGAGGAAACACGAATGGCCGAAATACGTGAGGCGCATCAGGACATAGGGCTAAGGGCTAAGGGCTGAGGCCAAAGCGCCAAGCTGGAACTGGCCGCGGGATCATGGGCCTCCGGCAGATTTTTTTGGCCACAAATTACACGAATGGACACAGCTGACGGACACCTCCATTTGTGCCATTGGTGTAATCTGTGGCTACCGCGGTTTTTTGAGAATCAAGTAAGTGCTGAACTCAGGTCTGTAGCCAGGCCTTCGCGGCCGTGACGTCCTGGGGTGTGAGGCCGTGGCTGGCCTGGAGGAGTTGGACCTTCACCTCGGCGCCGCCGGCGCGCAACAGTTCGGCGAGGTGCGGGGGATGATCGGGCGGCACGATGGGATCAACCGTGCCGTTGAGCAGCAACGCGCGCCGGCCGAGGAGGGAACCGGCCGCCGCCGGCTGGTTCAGCACGACCATCGAACGCAGAAGAATTCCCGCGCCCAACGTTTCCGGCCGAAGCTGCAGCAGCGTGGCGGCGATGTTGGCGCCGTTGGAAAATCCCACCGCGATCAATTTGCTCGGGTCGAGTTCATGCTGCTTGGTGGCGGCGAGAATGAAGTCGGCCAGCGCGTGGGTCCGGCGCGTGACCTCCGCGGGATCGAAAACCCCTTCCGCCAGCCGCGCGAAAAAGCGCAGGGCGCCGCCTTCGCTTACGTCGCCGCGCGGACTGAGCAGCGCCGAGCCCGGCGAAAGGCTGTGGCCGAGCCGGAGCAAGTCATGCTCGGTGCCACCCGTGCCGTGGAGCAGGAGCAGCGGCGGCGCGACAGGATCGGGGCCGGCTTCGAATACGTACTGATAGGAAAGGTGAGGCATGGCTGAAGGTTCCGGGCGAGACGTTCGGCGAACGGAAGCGATGCGGAGCAGAAGGGCAAACGTGACCCGCTCTTCGCGCGGCCAAATCTCAAATCAAAAAATTCCAAACGCCAAATCAATCCAAAATCACAATAGCCAATTTTAAAATTGGTTGTTGGGGTTTTTTTGGAATTTGGCCCTTTGGCGTTTGGGATTTGCGCCGCGGCGCCAGCCGGCGCGTTAGCCGCCGTCGATTTTCTTGATCCGCGCCAAATGCCGCCCGCCCTCGAATTCCGTCGCGAGCCAGACGCGGACAATCGCGAGCGCCTCGGCCTCGCTGACGGTGCGCTGACCGAGGGAAAGGACATTCCCGTCGTTGTGCGAGCGGTTCCAGATTGCGACCTGCTCGTTCCAGCACAGGCCGCAGCGGACGCCGCGGACGCGGTTCGCCACGATCGCTTCGCCGTTGCCCGATCCGCCGAGCACGATCCCGCGTTCATATTCGCCGCGTGCCACCGCTTCGGCGACCGGCCGGATGAAGTCGGGGTAGTCGCAGGACGCGTCGGAGTACGTCCCGAAGTCCCGCACGGTGTGGCCCGCGGCTAGCAACATGGCCTTGATGGCTTCCTTGTAGGTGAAGCCGGCGTGGTCGGAACCGATGGCGACGGAAAACGATCGAGACATCTTTCCACGGTGTGCTGAGATCATTCACGGTTGCGACGATTTTTTAGCGGCCGGTGCAACAATCCCTCAGAATTCTTTAGCCACAGATTTCACAGATGGACACAAATGCCCGGACTCTGATTGGTGTAATTTGTGTAATCTATGGCTGGCTGGTTTGGAATCGATCCGAGGTAGGGAAGCCCAACAATCCCTCAGGATTTTTTTGGCCACCGATTTCACAGATGGGCACAAATGCCCCGGACTCTGATTTGGGTAATTGGTGTAATCTGTGGCCAACCGGGATTGGATGGATTCGTTAGGCGACTTTAACGAACGACGCGCTTCCAACGCAGCTTTGCGTCCTTGAAATTGAGTAGAATTGCCAGGCGCAGTCCGGTTATCGCTAGATAGCCGATCATCTGCGCCGTATGCGTGTCCGTGAAATCGGTGGTGCACTTTGGATCGACGATGACTCTCTGTTCGCCGATGAGATCCGGCACCAGCGTGTCTACAACCATGCCATCGTAGACCACCTCAAATAGGCGCTGCTGCTCGACTCCCAAGCCCAGTTTTCGAAGTTCGATTGCGAGGGCGTTTTCGTCAGCTTTTTCTTTGAGGCCGGGTTTGAGTTTGTTGAGCACCGTCATCGCCGCTCCCACAATCACCTGGCTCAACTCCTTGTGCAGATATTCATCTGTGCCCATTTGTGAAATCTGTGGCCAAAAATGGGCCTGAAATCAGCAGCACTTTTACCCCAATCTAGGGGTCCGCGATTCCGACGGTCGGGTATTCCACCGCCTTAACGGTGGAAGCCCTACCGGGCGATCACCCGCAGAAACTCTGCGGTGTCGGCGAAATTTTGGAAAACGGCCGTGGGATGATGGGCGGCAAGTTCGGCGACGGTGTGGCGGCCCGTGGCGACCGCGATGGTGCGCGCGCCGATCACTTTGCCGCATTCGATGTCGTGCGGGGTGTCGCCAATGATGAACGTGTTCTGGGGAGTGAAATCATGGGCGTGCCGTTCGCGCGCGCGGCGGAGCGCGTGCGGGCCGAGGTCGTTGCGGTGCGGGCTGTCGTCGGCGAACGCGCCAAATTCGAAGTAGTGCCACACCTTGTAGTGCGTGAGCTTGAACTCGGCGCCGCGGCGCAGATTGCCGGTGAGCAGACCCTGCTCGACCTCGGGGCGGCGGCGGAGTGTTTCCAGCAGTTCGAGCACGCCGGGCAGGACGTGTCCCTGCGGACCTTCACGCAATTCGCTGGGCAGGACCTCGAGGTAGGACTCCAGATACAACCGGCAATTCTCGGCCGTGGGCTCGATCCCGTTGGCGCGCAGCACCTCGTTGGTCAGCCAGGAATCAGTCCGGCCGGCCCAGTCTATCTTGCTCAGGTCGCCGACGAATCCGAAACGTTTCGTGAACGCGCGCTCCATCGCGCGCCCACCGGCGCCCTGCGACACGATCAACGTGCCATCAATGTCCCAGAGGATAAGTTTCTTCATCGCAAAATTAAACTGGGCCGGATTTGCCACAGGGTGGCGAGCAAAACTCGAGAAGTCGCGGTACGCCCAGTGGGCCAATCCCCAGTCATTCGTCACAGAGATCACCGAGATTGGCTCGGTGGTTTCCTCTGTGACTTCCGGGACCAAAAAAGCGCTCCGAATACCCCTGGTGCGTCAGCGGGCTTGCGCGGGATACCGCCGCAGATCCAGCGTGTGCCGGCTCTCTGGCGGGAAATCGATCTTTGGCACAAAGCGCAACTGGCCGACGGTGTACGGCCACGGTTCCCAGCGTTCGGCCCGGCGCGCGGCGGCGGCGGTGTCGTCCACCGGGCGCTCGGCGTAGGCGGTGTTCCGCGGATTCCACACGTGCCAGCGCGCGGCGGCGAGGACCACGAACGTGGTGCGATCGACCCACTCCAGCAGCAGCGGCGCGTGGACGGGCACGTGCGGTTGCAGGGACGGCGTGAAATAGAACGCCCGGTAACGGATGCCGGAAGCGGCGCCGACCGGCGCCGCAGTTGAGGGTCGAGGTTTGAGCGTTGAAGGACCAATCGGGCGAAATTCGCAGGGCAGGCCGTTGACGAGCAGTACTCCGCTCTCGAGCACCTTCGCGTCGGCGACAAAAGCCTCAATCCGGTCCGCACTCGAATCGACGGTTCGCGCGACGGTACCGACATTGGGGGACTCGCCGAGCAATGGCCAGGCTTCCAAGGCCTGGCGGAAAACAACGGTGGAATGGCCGATTTTCAATTCGCCGAGTTTCGGAAAGCGGAACTCCCACGGCGCGCGGAGCCACGCGGGATCGAAGTCGATGCCGTGCGCCTTGAGGTCGGTACAAATGGCAACGAGATCTTCCCATACGAACGTGGGCAGGAAGAATTTATCGTGGAGTTCGCCGGCCCAGCGGACGAAGGGCGCCTTGAAGGGTTCGGCGCAAAGCCGCGCAAGAATGGCGCGAACGAAAAGCGCGGTCACCGACTGGACGGCGCAGGAGGGATGGGTCTCGAAGGCGCGGAACTCCACGAGTCCGAGGCGGCCATTCGGGGCAAAGGGATTCCACAGTTTGTCGACACTGATTTCGGCGCGGTGGGTGTTGCCCGAGCGATCCATCAGGAGATCGCGGAAGAGGAGATCGAAGAGCGCGAGATTGGCCGGCGTGCCCAGGCTCTCGGCGCCCGCGCAGGCGATCTCGAGTTCGTAGAGGGCCTCGTAGGTGGACTCATCGATGCGCGGCGCCTGCGAACTCGGCCCCATGTAGGCGCCGGTAAAGGCATAGCTCAGCGCCGGGTGGTGCTGCCAGTAGCGGATGATCGACGGCAGTAGCGCGGGAAACACGAAGAACGGCGAGAGCAACCCCTCGGGTCCGCCAAACACGAGATGCGCGCCGCCGCCCGTGCCGACTTCGCGGCCGTTGAACTGGAGTTTGCGCGCGCAGAGTCCGCCGGCGGCCGCGGCCGCGTAGAGCTGGCCCAGTTGTCGATCGTAGTCGGCCCACGTGGCGCACGGTGCCACGTTGATCTCGAGTACGCCGGGATCGCTCGCCAGCCCGATGGTCGGCAACGCGGGATCGGGCGGGGGTGCGTAGCCGGCGAGGACCACGTCGCGGAGCTTTAGGGTGACGAGCGTTTCTTCGATGGCGCGGAGGATCGCGACGTACGCTGGCAGCAGCAGGGGAGGGATGAAGACCGTGAGCGTCCCGCCGCGGATTTCCGCGGTGAGTGCGCGGCGGAGGTTCTTGTCGCCGAGTTTGCCGAGGGGCAGCCGCAGGCCGGCGGGAGATTCGCCAGCAAAGAGGGGAAGGGGCGAGTCGAGAGTTGAGGGCTGAGCGTTCGCCGACGAGGAGCCGGCAAAGGCGGGAGTCCAGTCGTCGGTGATCCATTTCTCGCCGTCGTGGTCCAAGGGCAAAACGTAGCCGGTGATTTCCGCGGGTACGGTGGATTCGGCCAGGGGGAGACAAGGCGTGGAATCGACGGCCAGAGACTTGGCGAGGGCGATGATCAAGGCTTTCGCCGCGACGGGCGTGTGGGTTCCGGGAGCGACGTCGGCGCAAAGACGAGTGGGATCGTGCCAAAGCGGGGTGCCATCGGCGAGGCGCTGGATCAGCAGGGCCCACCGCGGGAGCGGTTCGCCCGGATAGTGTTTGCCGGAGGTCTCCAGCACGACCGCGCCAGGAAAGGCAGAACGGATCAACTCGCGGGCGAAGCGGCGCGCATAGGCGAGTTTGGTCGGGCCGAGGGCGGCGGTCTGCCATTCCGCGCCGTCCGGTGACGCCGGCACAAAAGTCGGTTCGCCGCCCATCGTGAGCGCGACGCCGCTGCGCGCGAGCGACGCCTCGACGGCGTCACCGCACCCGACGATCGATTTCCAGACCGGAGCGGAATAGGGTGCGGTCATGATGGCGGCGACCAACCGACTCCTGGCTTCGTCTTTCGGGCCGCGCTGGTAGTTCCGCCTTCAGGCGGAATCGAAACTCGGCACCGCCTGAAGGCGGGACGACGAACCCAAGCCACACGAGGCGAACGCAGCAGGTGCTTTCGGTTGGTTGAGTTCATGGACGATTTAGAGCCGGGCGATCGAAAGCCGCGTGGTGAGTTTAGAGGTGACGCCCGCGGGGCCGACGAACGCGCCTTGAATCGGATTGATGCTTTCAGCGATGGCGGCATGCGCGAGAGGCACAAAGGCATCGTCGCAGAAGATTCCGCGGGTGGAGTCGAGACCTCGCCAGCCACCGCCGGGGAGGAAGACTTCAGTCCACGCGTGGAGGGTCGGTGCCATCGCCTGGCCCGACCCGGGAGCAGACGGTTCGTATAAATAGCCGCTGACAAAACGCGCGGCGAGACCGAGCGAACGACAGAGCTCGATCAGGAGGACCGCGTAGTCGCGACACGAGCCGCCGCCGCGCGCCAGGGTCTGGCCGGCGGCTTGGATGCCTTCCTCTTCGCGGCGACTGTAGGAAAGCGATTGATGGACCGCGGTGTTGAGCGCGGTGAGAAACGCCACCGTCTCTCCCGGGGGCTGGGGCAGGCGCGCGCCCAGCCAGTGGCGCAGTTCCGCGGTGGGCGTGTCGGGGCGGGGCGCGAGGCAAGGGGCGAGCGCGGCGCGCTCGCCCTCGCTGTAAGGGAACGGAAAATTGAAGGCCGAGGGCTTCAGAAAAAAATCGAAGGGATTCGAGTCGAGGGTCTCGACCATGAGCTCGGTGCGGAATTCGAGCTTCGCGGCGGATGCCTCGGGAGCGAAGTACGCCCAATCGAGCGCGTTATCCAGCGGGTCGGTGGTGGCGACGCACCGGGCCGACGGCGAAATCTCGAGCGTGAAATTGTGCAGCCGTTGCCGCGAGGTCTCGCGCGGCCGCAGGTAGAGCGCGTGGGGCGCAAACGACACCGGCTGCGAGTAAGCGTACTGCGAGAGGTGGGCGATACGGAGAAACATGCTACCAGCCCCGGAAAATTTTTGCCACCAATTGCACAAATGGGCACAAATCCCGGAGGATTGTATCGGGGTTATTGGTGTAGTCTGTGGCTAACCGGATTGGAGTCTTCATTCGGTTAGTGGCTCCGCAGTTTCCTTAGCTGGCGGTGACCGGCGCTGTGGTTTCGCGCACGGTGACTTCGACTTTGAGCGAGCGGGTGGGGGCGCCGCGGTAAGTGCCGTTGACGGGCCGGATATCGGCGTAGTCGCGGCCGACGGCGACTTTCACATAACGGTCGTCGGCGGGGCGATCGTGGGTCGGGTCGAACGCGGCCCACCCGTGTCCGGGCACATAGGCCTCGATCCAGGCGTGCGAGGCCTCGATCTCCCGGGGCCGGCGCGTGTTATTGAAAAAATATCCGCTCACATAGCGGGCCGGAATCCCCATGCTGCGGCAAAGGCCGAGATGGACGTGGGCAAAATCCTGGCACACGCCCATCCGGAGCTTGAGGGCGTCGGTGGCCCGCGTGTTGACGCCGGTGGTTTTGGGTCGATACGCGAAGCGCCGGTAGATGTGTCCGCCCAGTCGCAGGACATCGCTCCACACATCGCTGCGGCCCTCGGCCAGGGCGTCCTGGGCTTCGCGCCAGAGTTCGACATCGAGGGGAACGTAGTGCGACGCGCTGAAAAATTCGGTGAGCATGTCGCGCTCGGTGGCGCGTTCGAGGTCCCCGGGGGAAACGCGGGGCACCGGCGGTCGTTCCGCGGTCGGCACCGTGGAGACCACAGACACCGCCTCGATCGCCAGCTTGGTATGGTCGGCGACGAGTTCGAAATAGTGGACCGTGTTGCCGTAGAAGTCGTCATATTCGCGCGGGGCTGCGCTGGGCGTAAGCCGAAGTTTGAAGTCGTGGCACGTCTGCGCGGCGTCGGTGATGGGACGCAGCCGGACCTCGTTGAAACTATCGTGGGCCTTGCCCGCGTAGGCAAAGGTGGTGCGATGGAGAACGCGAAGGTGCATCAGGTCTTGGCCCCGCCCAAACCTATTGCTGCTGCTGGTGCTGCTGCTCCTCGAGAACGGACTCGGCCGGATAGAACATGGTCGTTTGGACAACTTCGTCCCCGATCCGGTCGAGCGTGGATTGGATTTCCATGAGGAATTCGTGCAGTCCCTGGTTCAACACGTCGGTGATCGTGAGCGACTGCAAGTCCGCAAGGAGCCGGCGCGAGGCGCGGGCGGCGGCGGAGCGGGGACGCGGGCCGCTATCGCCGAGAATCCGCCGGAGAAACTCGTCCACCTGGGCCATGCAGTAATGCAGCGAGCGCGGAAAGGAGTCGGAGAAGATGAGAAACTCCGCGGCCTTCCACGGCAGAATTTCCCGCACGTAGTAGCGGCGGTAGGCCTCCAGGGCGGAGGCGGAGCGCAGGACGGCCTGCCACTGCGCGGTGTCGAGCGCGCCCCCGACATCCGTCGCGCTGGGCAGGAGGATGTGATACTTCACATCGAGGATGCGCGTGGTTTTGTCGGCGCGTTCGAGGTATTTTCCGAACTCGATAAACTCCCAGCCCTCGTTCCGCGAGTAGGTCGAGGCCGTCAGGCCCTGGAACAAGTGGGAGGCGCGATTGATGCGGGAAAAAAATTCCTGCGGGCCGGCCGACCACACGCCCGCGGTGCTGTTGGATTTTAGATACAGGTGCAGTTCGTTGATGCATTCCCACATCTCGAGGGAGATTTGGTCGCGAATCATCCGGGCGTTCTCGCGCGCGGCGTAGACGCAGGACAGAATCGAAGCCGGATTCCGTAAATCGAAGGCGAGAAACTCGGTGACCGTCCGGCTGTCGGCGGTGTCGTAGTGTTTCGCGAACAACTCCTCGTCGCCGGTGCTAAGGATGAGCGATTCCCAGTGTTGGTGGAGATTCGTGGTCTTAAAATCCTGAAAATCGAAAAGAAACTGGAGATTGACCTCCAGCAGGCGGGCGATGTTTTCCGCGCGCTCGATGTAGCGGCTCATCCAGTAGAGCGAGTGGGCCACGCGCGAGAGCATGACGGTCGCTTGGGGACGGGAAAGGGGAACGGGAGATTTTAGGTCGGACGTCATCGCGGCTTAAGTTTCAGGAGAATTTTAGTCTCACGGTGGGCGCCGCCGCGGACAGGCGCTTTGTTTTGTCATTCTGAGCGCACCGAAGCATCCACGCGAAACGGGTGCCGGACGGCATGGATTCTTCGCGGCGCGCAGAAGGATAAATCGGGAGACCGTTATGGCTTCCCTTGGGCCTTGGGGATTGGGCCTTGGGGATTTTCATCCTACTCGTCTCCCTGCAGCACCCACGTGTCCTTCGAGCCGCCGCCTTGCGACGAGTTGACGACGAGGGAGCCTTTGCGGAGTGCGACGCGGGTCAGGCCGCCGGGCGTGACCGTGATTTTCTCCCCATAAAGAATGTAGGGCCGCAGATCGATGTGCCGGCCCTCGAGTTTGCCGTCGCACCAGGTGGGCGAGCGGGAGAGCATGATGGGATCCTGGGCGATGAAGTTGCGCGGCTGCGCGGCAACCTGGGCGCGGAAGGAGGCGCACTCCTCTTTCGTCGAGGCGGGGCCAATCAGCATCCCATAGCCACCGGCTTCGTTGGCCGACTTCACGACGAGCTTTTCGATATTCTCGAGGATGAATTTGCGCTCGAGCGGCTCGGACGCGAGGTACGTGTTCACGTTCGGCAGGATCGGTTCCTGATCGAGATAGTATTTTATCAGCTTGGGCACGTACGTGTAGATGACTTTGTCATCGGCGACGCCGGTGCCGATGGAGTTGGCGAGGGCGACGTGGCCGGAGCGGTACGCGTTAACCAGACCGGGCACGCCCAGCATTGAGTCCGGGCGAAAAACGGTCGGATCGAGAAAGTCGTCGTCGATGCGGCGGTAAATCACGTCGACCGGTACCAACCCGGCCGTCGTGCGCATGAAAACGCGGGCGTCGCGCACCACCAGATCGCGGCCCTCGACAATCGGGATGCCCATTTGTCGGGCGAGGAAGCAGTGTTCGAAATAGGCGCTGTTGAAGACGCCGGGGGTGAGCAGGACGACATTGGATTTGTCGTGGCCGTCGGGGGCGAGGTGGAGCATCGCCTTCAGCAGCGCGTCGCCATAGTCCTCGATCGGGCGCACACCGTAGCTTTGGAAGAGATTGGGAAAGGCCCGGCGCATGGCCGCGCGATTTTCGATCATGTAACTGGCCCCCGAAGGGCAGCGCAGGTTGTCCTCGAGGACGAGGTACTGGCCGCGGTCGTCGCGAATCAAATCCGTGCCGCAAATATGCACGTAAATGCCGCGGGGCACCGAAAAATTCATGAATTCCCGCCGAAAGTGTTTCGCTCCCAGGATGAGCGCGGCGGGCACAATTTTGTCCTTCAGGGCTTTTTGCCCGTGGTAAATGTCGTGGAGGAACAGATTCAGGGCGGTGAGCCGCTGAATCAGGCCGGCCTCGATCCGCTGCCACTCGGTGGCGGGAATGACGCGGGGGATGAGGTCAAACGGGAAAATGCGTTCCGTGCCCTGGGAGTCGTTGTAGACCGTAAACGTCACGCCCCGGCGTAGAAACGCCAGATCGACGGCCGCCCGGCGTTCCTCGAACTCCGTATCCGGCAGCGTATCCAGGCGGCCCGCCAGGCGGCGATAGTGCGGCCGCACGCTGTTCGCGGTGGCGAACATCTCGTCGAAAAAGACGCCGGAATCGTACGGGTTGTTGAGGAGAGACACGGAAGGGTTTTGGCGGACCCCCGTTGCTTAGCAGGTCCCTTGCCAGACCGGGTGGGAAAGGTCCGTTGAAGGTTGGACTTCCCCCAATCAAGGTTGGGGTGAGATCGTCCCTGGATCTCTTTAGCCCGATCGCACGCGAGCCGCGGAGAGCGCGGAGCGAACCCAAACCAGGCGCTTCCTCCGCGTTCCCCGCGGCTCCGCGTGAGATTCTGCGGGCTGCAGTGAAGGACCGTTTACCGACGCAACGCCGTGACCGTGCACCCCGCCAGAATGAGGGCCGCGCCCGCCAACTCGTGCAGCGCGAAACGTTCATGAAAGAAGATCGCCCCGCCAAGAGCCACGCCGAGTGGAACCAGCATCTGCAAGAGCGAACCCTCGGCGACGGGGAGTTCGCGAAAGGCCCGCGTCATGGCAATTTGTCCCCCCGTCGCGAAGGTCCCGGCGAGGATCATCATTCCCCAGGCCATCGGGCCGATGCTTTCGTGATGCGTGGCAGCCAGCGGCACGCAGAAGAGCAGGCCATAGGCGCACTGGGCGGCAAAAATCGTCGAGGTGTGCTCGGTCGCATGCAGCTGGCGGATCGTGACGACCACGTAGGCCGCGGCGAGCGAGCTCGAAAGAGCGACCAGGTCGAAAAATCCGGGGTGGGTGTTGGCGGCGAACGCGTTGGTCAGCAGGGCCAGCCCGACGAGCGTCGCGACACTGCCGGTGGCCAGCGCGGGTTGAAAACGCTCGTGCAAAATCCCGACGGCAAGCAGGGCGCCGAAGATGACGTAGGTGTTGTTGATGAACGTCGCCCGGCCGGCGCCGAGGTGGACGATGCTAAAGTAAAAAGCGGCCACGCTGAGGCCGCCCGCCAGGCCACGGAGGACGAGCTTCGGCTTGCGCCAAAGGTTCGCCGGGGCGAACTCACGCCGGTAGAACACTGCGACCAGAGTGAGGCCCACCACGAAGCGCGCGCAGACGACCAGCCAGACGTTGACGTGCTGAAACTGGCCGAGGGCGCGGATGAGCAGGACGTTGGTCGTAAAGCAGGCGACCGAGACCAACACCAACAGGACGCCGTGGGCGTGCGGGGTCGGTGCGAGATAAGCGACTAGCCGGCGAAGCATCGGGATAAGGAGCTTAGCGCCGGTCTCCGGCCGGCGGCGCGTGTAACCTTGCTGTCGGTCGCCGACCCGGCGGCTCAATGGGGTGGTGTCGCCGGAGCCTCCGGCGCGCGTTCGAGCCTGCTGTCATGGCTCAGGAAAAGCACGAGAATCATCGCGAGGGTGGCGGTGCTGGCGACGGCCAGCAGGCCGCCGGTGTAGCTTCCCGTGCGATCTTTGACCCAGCCCATCGCATAAGGCCCGGCGAAGCCCGAGAGGTTGCCGATCGAGTTGACAATCGCGATGCCGGCCGCCGCGCTCGCGCCGGACAGAAACGCCGTCGGCAGCGTCCAGAAAACAGGCAGCGACGAAAAGACGCCAAAGGCGCTAAACGACAGCGCGAGCATCTTTAACGCGGGATTTTCAAAGAGCGTCGAGGCGGCGATCCCGCTGGCGGCAATCGCGAGCGCGACGGCGACGTGGCCGCGGCGCTCCTGCGTGCGGTCGGAGTGCCGGCCGTACCAGATCATGCCGACGGTGCCGACGACGTAGGGAATCGCGGTGACGAGGCCGGTCATCGTGTTGGTCAGGCCAAAGCCCTTGACGATTTGGGGCAGGAAGAAACCGACGCCGTAATTGCTGGCCGTGGCGCCAAAGTAGACGAGGGCCAACGCGAGGACCTTCGGGTTGGTCAGCGCCGCGAAGACGCTAAAATGGGCGACCTGTTTGCGCTGTTGTTCCTCGGCGAGGAGGCGGGCTGTCAGCCACGTGCGTTCGTCGTCGGCGAGCCAGGTCGCGTCCTTGGGCCGATCGGTCAGGTAGAAATACGTCGCCACCGAGAGAATGATCGCCGGCGTGCTCTCAATGATAAACAGCCACTGCCAGCCGGAGAGACTGGCCTTGCCATGCAGTTCCAGCAGCAGGCCCGACACCGGCGCGCCGATGACCGACGAGAACGGAATCGCGGCCATGAAGTAGCCGATGATGCGCGCGCGGTAGATGGCGGGAAACCAGAGCGTCAGATAAAAGATGATGCCGGGAAAAAATCCCGCCTCCGCGATGCCGAGCAGCACCCGCAGGCCATAGAAGACGTGTTCGTTGCGCATGCCCGCGTAAACGGCGAGGTTGGGGATGAAGGCCATGATGCCTGAGAGCACGCCCCAGCTGAACATGATCCGCGCGATCCACTTGCGGGCGCCGAACCGGTTCAGGAAAAGGTTGGAGGGTACCTCGAAGAAAAAATAGGCGAGAAAGAATACCCCGGCCCCGAAGCCAAACATCGACGAAGTCAGCCCGAGATCCTTGTTCATCGTCAGCGCCGCGAAGCCGACGTTTACGCGATCGAGATAGGCGACGAAGTAGCAGACGATCAGGAAAGGAACGAGCCGCAGCGTGACCCGGCGGATCGTGCGCTCTTCCAGGCCCGAGGGCGGCGGCGGGGGCAGGGCCGATGGGAGACTCGAACCACCGGGGGTCCGGTCGGGTGCGGGCAGGGGCGTCATAGTCCTGCCGCGCAGGGGCGGCGTCGGCGAATAGAAGGGGTCATCGGCCCGTTGGTGTTAGCAGCCGACGAATGACCGGCAAGAGGTTTGTATTGGGACGGCCTGTTTATCAGTCGGACCCCAAAAACTGGGGGATGCAGGCCTTTAACTTGTCAGACGAATGTTTCTGCCTAGATCATGGCCAACCCCTGTCATGCCTCCCGAGTTCAATCAAAACACGATCATGTTGGGCGAACTTAACCAGCGGCTGAATGCGGCGCCATTCGTTCCTTTCCTGATCGTCACTTCGAGTGGCAAGTCCTCCGCTGTTCCCACGCCGGATCATCTCACCATCACGCGATTATTGCACGAGGTATTCGTCGAACGGGACGATGGGAGCGCGGATGCGATCAATCTCTTCCACGTCGTCGCGATCGAGCGCTTGGGTCCGATGCAGAAGGCGGGTTGAACAGCCTCGGGTCGGCGGAGGCTGGGCGAACTCGCTGATCAAAATCGGCTACGCGGCCCTCTTCCCGCCAGTGCGGCGGCCCGTTAGGTCTTTGATCGAAGCGATCTGGAGCGGAGCGATCGTATCGATGTGGCCATCGCTATCGACCACCGCGACCGCGTATTTGCCGACCAGGACAAATTCGGGATGCGGTATCTTGAACTCCCGCCCATCGGAGGTCCGGATGACGAATGGCTGAAATCCCCCGGTAAGCCGCTTGCGGATTTGGTCCAGGCTCATGGCGTGAAATCTGGCGATGAATGCCTCAAGTCAAGCGCGGTGGTCACCCTGAATTATGGGTGAGGGAAAAGGGAGATGCGCAATCGGAACAATCCATTTTGAACCACTGATTCACGCTAATCGGTCACTCATTTCAGACGGCCGGATTAGTGCACCATGAGTGTCTATTAGTGGTTAAGACTGTCTTGGCCTCACCAAGAGTCGTCGCCGCGGTTCACGGTGGCAATGATTCAGGCGCGACGGGGACAGAGAACCGCCGCGCTGGCCGCGGCAGAAGAGGCAACGCGGCTCCCGAAGCACAGGTACGACGCTGACCCGTTCGGCGTTGTCTGGCTGGCGCAGGCGGAAGTTCTGGCCGCGCTCTTCCAGGCCGATGATGCCATCGCGGAACTTCGCGCCCGGCATGAGGTGGGCTGGGCACTCGGCCATACGCTGCGACTCGACCCCGGTGGGAGCCGCTGCGCGGCGACGCGAAATTTCAGCAATTGATGAAGGAAGCCGCGGCCCGCGCCGACGCGCCGCCGCGGCCGAAGAAGAACGGAGGACCGCCGAAGGGCGCGTTTCCGTGGTCGGCCGTTTCCACGAGGCTCTTCCTCCCTTCGCGTCCTTTGTGTCCCTGAATGATCAACGGCGGGCGGGGGCGCCCGCGCTTCCGACGGGTCACAACGCGTGCAAGGCGCTTTTACTGACGGCGAGGCCGGCCTCTTTTACAGCCTCACTCATCGTGGGGTGCGCGTGGATCGTGCGCGCGAGGTCCTCGGCGCTGCCGCCGTATTCCATGTGCGTGACAACCTCGCTGATTAACTCGCCGGCGTTGTGGCCGAGGATTTGCGCGCCGAGAATCTTATCGGTCTTGGCGTCGGCGATGATCTTCACGAAGCCGTCGGTCGCCCCGGCCGCAATCGCGCGGCCATTGGCGGCAAAGTTGAACTTGCCGACATTGACGGCTCGGCCGGCGGCCTTCGCGGCGTCTTCGCCCAGGCCAACACTGGCGACCTCGGGACTCGTGTAGACGACTGCGGGCACCAGATCCCAATTCACGTGGCCGGCCTTGCCGGCGATCCATTCGGCCACGGCGACGCCGTCTTCCTCGGCCTTGTGCGCGAGCATCGGGCCGGCGACGACGTCACCGATGGCCCACACGCCGGGCGCGGTGGTGAGGAGGTGAGCGTCCACTTTGACGCGCTTCTTTTCGTCGAGTTGCACCCCCGCTTTCTCGAGCGCGAGGCCGTCGGTGAACGGTCGGCGGCCAACCGAGACCAGGACCTTGTCCGCGGGAAATTCGAGTTTTCGGCCCTCACGCTCGGCGGTAAGCACGCCTTTGGTGAAGCCAGTCACCTTCGCGCCCACTTCGATCCGCAGGCCTTGTTTCTGCAGCATCCGCGTGAAGTTGCGGACGATGTCATCGTCATAGGTCGCGATGATTTTCGGCAAAAACTCCACGACGGTCACTTCGCTGCCGAGCCGCGCCCAGACGGAGCCGAGTTCGAGTCCGATCGCGCCGCCGCCCACGACCACGAGTTTCTTCGGCACCGAGGTGAAGGCGATGGCCTGGTCGCTGGAGACGACCGTGGTGCCGTCAAACTTCATGAACGGCAATTCGACCGGGGCGGAGCCGGTGGCGAGGACGATATTTTTTGCGGTGAGCTGACGCGACGAGGGCGTCGCGTCCCCAGTGACTGCGATGACGTTGGCAGAAACAAACGAAGCGGTTCCCGTAAACACCGTGATTTTCCGGGCCTTGGCCAGTTGCGCGACGCCCCCGACCAATTTCGTGACGACGTCGTCCTTGCGCTTCAGGAGCACGGAGAGATCAACGTCAACCGAGCCGAGCTTTATCCCGTGTTCGCCCGCGTGTTGCCGCGCCCAGACGACGTGCTCGCTTGAATGGAGCAGCGCCTTGCTGGGAATGCACCCGACGTTGAGGCACGTGCCGCCGAGCGTGGCGCGTTTGTCGACCAGCGCGACTTTGAGGCCGAGTTGCGCCGCGCGAAACGCGCAGACGTAGCCGCCGGGACCGGCGCCGATGACAATCAGATCGAAATCCATGAGATGGTTAGGTGGGAGGTTTGAGGCGTAACGTCTAAGGGTTAAAAGGGAGCGGCCTTAAACCTTACCCCTTCATCCTTGAACGCATCGGCCTCATCAGATGCCGATGACCAGCCGGGCGGGATCCTCAATCGCCTGCTTCACTTTCACGAGGAACGTCACGGCCTCCTTGCCGTCGACGAGCCGGTGGTCGTAGCTGAGGGCGAGATACATCATCGGGCGGATGACGACCTGGCCGTTCACCGCGACGGGGCGGTCCGTGATCGCGTGGAGCCCGAGGATGGCGCTCTGGGGCGGGTTGATAATCGGCGTCGAGAGCATCGAGCCGAACGTGCCGCCGTTGGTAATGGTGAAGACGCCGCCTTCGAGATCGGCGAGCGTGATCTTGCCTTCGCGCGCGCGCTTGGCCGCGTCGGCGATGGCTTTCTCGACGTCGGCCATGCCGAGCGTGTCGCACTGGCGGATGACCGGGACCATGAGACCGCGGTCGGTGGAGACGGCGATGCCGATGTCGTAGTAGTGGTTCTCGATGATGGTATCGCCATCGATCTGGGCGTTGACGGCCGGGACTTCCCGCAGCGCGTGCACGACGGCCTTGGCGAAGAACGACATGAAGCCGAGCTTGAGGCCGTTCTTCTTGACGAAGTCGTCCTGATATTTGGCGCGCAACGCGACCACGGCGGACATGTCGACCTCGTTGAAGGTCGTCAGCATCGCGGCCTCGTGCTGGGCGGCGACGAGCCGCTGCGCGATTTTCTGCCGCAACGGGGACATTTTGCGGCGGGTCTGCCGGACCTCCTTTGCTGAAGTGAGGGCAGCGGGTTTGGCCGGCGTGGTCGTGGTCTCCGCAGCCTTCGCGGAGGAGACGAGCATGTCACCCTTCGTGACGCGGCCAGCCTTGCCGGTGCCGGCGATGGTGGCGGGATCGAGGCCGGTTTCGGCGGCGAGCCGGCGAACGGCGGGCGACGGTGTCGCTGCTGCCGGGTGCGGAGTTTGGGATTGGGAGTTGCCGTCCTCCTTCGCCGACGCTTCGGAGGGTGCGGTGGACGCGGTCACGGCAGGATCAATCGTCGCCACCACCTGGCCGATCTTCACCGCGTCACCCTCGGCGGCCTTGAAGGAAATTTTTCCCGCGGCCTCGGCGGTGCCTTCGCTGGTGATTTTGTCCGTCTCGAGTTCGAAGAGCGGCTGATCCTTTTTTACGACGTCACCGTCGGCGACGTGCCATTTGGCGAGGATGCCGTTGGCAATGGATTCGCCCATCGGCGGGATTTTGACTTCGAGGAGAGGCATGGGAAAGGTCTGTGACTGGTGACGTGGGACTAGCCTCGGTCAGAGGTGGAAGGCGTCTTGGAGGAGGGCGGAGAGTTCGAAGCGGTGCAGCGCGAGCGCGCCGACGGCGGGAGAGGCGGCGGCGTCGCGGCCGGCGTAGAGCGGGGTGAAACCGAAAATGGGCGCGAGTTGCGGGGCAATGTAGGACCACGCACCCATGTTCTGCGGCTCCTCCTGGCACCACAGCACCCGGGCGCCGGAGTATTGGTCGGCGAGTTGCGCCAGGCGATCGCGATGCAGCGGATAGAGCTGTTCGATCCGGACAATCGCCGTGTCGGTGATTTGTTTTTTTGCCCGGTAATCGACCAGATCGTAGTAAACCTTGCCCGAACAAAGGATCAGGCGGGTCGGCTTGGCCGGCGCGGCTGGGTCATCGATGATTTCCTGAAAACTACCGCGGGCGAATTCTTCCAGCGTCGAGACGGCTGCAGGATGGCGCAGCAGTGACTTTGGCGACATCACGACCAGCGGTTTTTTCACGTCGCGTTTTACCTGGCGGCGGAGCGCGTGGAAGAAATTCACCGGCGTCGTGATGTTGGCCACCTGGATGTTGTCTTCCGCGCAGAGTTGGAGGAAACGCTCGAGTCGCGCCGACGAGTGCTCGGGCCCCTGGCCCTCGTAGCCGTGGGGCAGCAGCAGCACGATGCCACTGGTGCGCTGCCACTTCGACTCACCCGCGGCAAGGAACTGGTCGATGACGACCTGCGCGCCGTTCGCAAAATCGCCGAACTGGGCCTCCCACATGCAAAGCATGTCGGGGTAATCGAGGGAGTAGCCGTAATCGAAGGCGAGCACGGCCGCCTCGGAGAGGAGCGAGTTGTAGACGCAGAAACGCGCCTGCTTGGGATCGAGATTCTTGAGCGGGGTGTAGAGGGCGTTGGTCTCGACGTCGTGCAGCACGGAGTGCCGGTGGCTGAACGTGCCGCGTTCGCAGTCCTGGCCGCTCAGGCGGAGCGGCACGCCTTCGACGCAGAGAGTGCCAAACGCGAGCGCCTCGGCGAAACCCCAGTCAATCGGGCCACCGTTGCGATGAGCCGTGGCCCGAGCCTCGAGAAAGCGCTTGATCTTGGGATGCGGTTTGAACGTCGCGGGCACCGTGGTGAGGCCCCGCACGACCTGCTCAATCAACTCCCGCTTCACCCCGGTGACGACGGCCTTGAAGTGGAAGTCGGGTTGGAAGATCGCGGTCGAGCCCTCGAATTTCTTCGTCTCGGCGGCGGCGGCGCGCTTGGCGGACTTGGCGGTTTCGGCGGCTCGGGCCTTTTCGAGGTTTTTTTCCAGTGCTTCGGAATACTCGGCGCGAATCGCGTCCGCTTTCGCCTCTGTGATCGTGCCCTCGGTCACCAGCTTGCGCGTGAACACGGTGGAAATCGGCGGGTGCGCGGCGATTTTCTGGTAGAGCAGCGGGTGGGTGAACGCCGGCTCGTCGGTCTCGTTGTGCCCGTGCTTCCGGTAGCAGAACATGTCGATGACGACGTCGCGTTCGAACTTCACCCGGAACTCGAGCGCCAGCCGCGCGACGTGGCAGACCGCCTCGGGGTCGTCGCCGTTCACGTGGAAAATCGGCGCCTCGATCATCTTGGCGACGTCGGTGCAGTAGCGCGTCGAGCGGGAATCGCTCGGATCGGTGGTAAAGCCGATCTGGTTGTTGACGATGAGGTGAAGCGTACCGCCGGTCTTGTAGCCGGGGAGCTG
>CANJNJ010000104.1 GCA_947474995.1 Opitutaceae bacterium
GCCGATCTTGTATTCGATGGTGTTCGGGCCGGTGGCCTTGGCCTTGAAACCGTGCAGGTAGGGGAAGAGTTTGCCGTTGACGAATTGGATGAGATCGTCGCCGGTGAGGGCGGTGTTGTGGTCGATGGAGCCGTTCTTTTTCGGCGCAGCCCACGACTCCCAGCGATAGGGAGCATCGAGGATGTGTGTGTATTTCCTGCCGTCGAGGGCGGCTTCGGTGGCTTTGTCGTGTTCGAGGGCGTCGAGGTATTTCAGGAAGAGCAGCCATGAGGTCTGCTCGGTGTAGTCCAATTCGCTGGTGCAGCCGGCGTCTTTCCAGAGGACGTCGTCGATGTTTTTGAAGGCTTGTTCGAACATGGGGGAATCATCCGTTGGCCACGGACGTTGGAGAACATCCGGCGGCGCGTTGAGGAGCAACTGCGCAATCGCAGCGGGTTTCCTCTGCGCCTTTGCGCCTCTGCGCGATCTACCCTGTCTTGGCCCAATCCAATCTCCCGCCCGCTGCGCTCAAGGCGCAGAGGCGCAGAGAAAAGGCCTTCCTTCTCTCCGCGCCTCCGCGTGGGTGGATTGGTTGCTTGCCGCAGCGAGATGACTGCGGGCGACAGCGGTTTAAGTAAACGTGTGGCCACGAGCGCCAAGCGAGTGGACCGGCGTCGAGTCGTAGCGGCGTGAGCGAGCGAAGGTTCCACTCGCTGGCGCTCATGGCTACGGTATTATTTGGCCCGGGCTAGCGGGCTGGGGGCGTGAAGGGCAGGGCTGGAGGAGCGCTCGAATCGCCGGGCGAGCGCTCGAGTTCGGCGCGTGGGACGTTTCGGATGGGCGCCGCCATGGGCAGCGCGTCTTGGCAGAGTTCGAGCATTTGAATCGTCGTCAGCCCGGTCTGGGCGGCGGCGTTGGTGTTAACCTCGGTGGCTTCCTCCACGGGATTCAGCACGGCTGGGCCCGAGAGCAGCTTTGGATTGGCCCAGGCTCCGACGCGATTGAGCGTTCCGGTAATCGCCTTTTCCGCGAAGGCCGGATTTTTTGTGTGCGCATACGCGTAGGCGGCGAGGCGCGGGCCGCTTTGCTCGTTCAAAATGTAACGCGCATCCGCGCCTTCGGTGCCGGTCGTCCGGTCGCGCGTGAGCACCTCGGCCGGGGCGCCGCCGATGCGGCAATATTGCAGCCACGCCGTCGCGAAATCCTTCCGGCCCAGCAGCGGCACGAGTTCGAACATCACTTCGCCGCCTCCTTGGATCGTGGCGAGGTTGTAGCTGACGGGCACCGATCCTTTGGTGATCGGGTCGCGGATGGCCGTCAGTTTTCCGGTGGCGCGATCATAGCCGACGATCTGGGCGCCGCCGCCCTTGAGCGGCCCGATGCCGCCGCCGGGGAGATCGGGATTGAGGCCGTTGCGCTGGCCGGTCTGGAGCCAGTAGGGCATCGCCATGATGGAATCGACACCGGCGAGAATGCGGTCGCGCCACTGGGTGTCGCCGGTGCGCTCCCACTCCGTCATCCAGTTGCCGGCGAAGGCAAACCAGTCCGGGCCGATCCGGATGCGCGCTTCGAACTGCGGCTCGCCCGGCACCTGCGGCGCGGCGACGCGCATGGGATCGTATTTCGCGGCGGCGATGTCGGAGGTGAGCGACTCGCGCATCAAATCGCCGGTGCGCTCGTCGGTGGTGAGATAATAGAAAGGCCGCCAGTGCGCGGCCTGGCTGACGCGCGCTTCCTTCGCGCCGTCGCCCCACTTGATGACGTTGTGCCGCGAGCCGAGCCCGGCCATGTCGCCGAGGTGGTAGACATTCGTCTCGCTGGTGTTGCGCGTGAGGGCCTCGGCGAGGCGGAAAAGGTCGGCGCGACCGGTGCGGAGAAAGCTATACCAGAGCCAGAGCGGCGCCCCGAGTTCGGTGTTGTCCCACGCATGCCCGCCCCAGTCGTAGTGCCACTGGTGGCGCGGCGCGGAGTACGAGTGCATGAAGTCACCGAACTGCCAGAAGCCATACCAGTCGCGCTGGTCCACCTGCTTCTGATAATATCCGAGCACGGCATCCAGGCCCTCCTCGATGGCTTTCTTAAAGGGCGTCGAACGATCGGGCAGGCTCCAGACGCCAAACACGCCGGTGGAGTGAAGGTAGTTGGGCGTGCAGGCGAGCAGCGGCAGCTCGGTGCCACTCTTCGCCAGCGCGACCGATGCGGCGCGCGACGGCAGCGCTCCACCCGGGTACAGGGTCAACTCACTCGTGCGGGCGACGCCGTAGGCGCGACTCATGCCCGGTTGCACGTCCTCGTAGGAAGCGAGCAGACCGTGCGCGACGACGTCGTAATGGCGCATGTCCATCTCGGGAGCGTCGGGCGACCAGAGCCACGCGATGAGTTCCGCCGCCGGGCTGCTGGCGTGTCGCACCTCGAGCGCGGCGGGATACGATTGCCAGAAATTCTTCACGCTGACGCCGAGTCCGCCGGTCAGATCGCCCACGAAGGCAAAACCCGCTGCGCGCTGGCCGGCAGCCGAAAACAGCCACGTGCTTTTCGGGTTGGTGCGTTTTACGATGGTGAAGCCATCGGGGTTGGGTTGCGTGAGCTTGAAATCGTCCCACACCGCGTTTTGGCCGAAGGCCCCGCCGCCGGTGAAAGCCTGGCCGGCTTCCTGGCTGACGCTGCCGCCACCGGGTTGGAGCGGTTCGGCCCACAGGCCGCCATCGGCCCCGGCGAATCGCACGTGGCGGTTCTGCACCGGCTCGCGCAGTGGCACGGCGAACTGGACGCCGAGGCCGCGCATGAAGTCCTTTTCCTGGTCGCCGTCGAACACGATGGTATGCACGAGCCGCACGGCCGTTTCGCCACTGTAGAAATACAGCCGCACCGAGAACGGCAGCCACTCGCGGCCCGACTGGGCACCCCGATGCAGGCCTTCGATCCTTACGACGGCGCGCACCGGGCCGGACTGCTCCACCGTGACTTTTTTCACGACGCTGGAGAATTTTTCCCGCTTGGGTGCGTCCTCGGGATTGGTGGTGGGGCCGTCCTGCAATATACCTACGAGTTGGCCCTCACGCGCGATTTCCCGGCCGCCGATGCGGATCGAGTCCACGAGATATTGGCCGCTGAGTGGGAGGGAACAGGTGAGCGCCCCGGTGTCCACGAGGATAGACTTGCCGTCGTTGGTCACGCGCAAGGTGCCCGCGGGTGCGGCGGACGGACCGACTGCCAGGGTGAAGTCGCCCCGGGGCGCGGCGGCGGCGAAGCCACTCCATTTGAGCGAGCCATCGGGCCAGTACGCGAGTGGCCACGTTTGCACGGGCAGGGGCTTCCCCTGGGCGTCGGTGAGGTTGAAGGTGGCCGCGCGGGGCACAGCGCCTTGCGGCCACGGCACGCCCCAGCTGACGCTTTGGGTGGTGCCGTCGGCGGGTTGGCTGAGCCAGTGCAGCGCCACGGGTTGCGGCGCGGCGGCGGCCAGCGACCCTGAAACGAAAATCAGGAAGGCGGCGGTGAGTAGTTTGGCGCCCGGCAGTTGGCGACGTCTCGCGGTGGCGAGCAATGGGGTTCTCTGCGTCATGACAAAAACACGGCGCGCACCTGGGCGAAGGCGCAATCCCCAACTGGCGCTTTCACGGCGGACAGACCGACGAGGGCATTTGGCGGTCCTGTCGCTCCATTGGTGGCGTCGCCCAAGCCGTCGCCATGCGGGCCAAAATCGCAAAACGCGTTTTGCTTTGGACGGAACGAAACCGAAAAGTTTGTAGTTCCGCCTTTAGGCGGAATCCGACCAGTTCAAGCCTTCCGCCCAAAGGCGGGACTGCAAACCAGGGGCTGTTTCTTGGCCGAACGGCTGCCGCCTAATCGAACGCCTGCCGCGAATTGGTGCTCAAGTAGTCGGCAATTTCATCGGCGAACGCTTCGCCGAATTCCGCCCGCTTCTTTTCCCCTATGCCGGGTATGCCGTCCATCTGGTCGACGGACTCCGGATAGGCGCGCGCCATGGCGCGCAGCGTCGTGTCGCCAAAGACAATATAGGCCGGCACCTGGCGCTCGTCCGCGAGCCGCTTGCGCAACGCCCGGAGCCGGGCAAAGAGAATTTCGTCGCACGCGATGTCACCTTCGCGCCGGGTCGACACGCGCTTGGACTTCGGGAGGTCCATCGGCTTCGTCAGCGTGATGGGCGTGCGGGTCCGAAGCATGTTCATGCCCGCTTCCGTCAATTCGAGCGTGGCAAATTCTCCCTCGGCGACCGTGACGTAGCCGAGGCGCATGAGTTCGCGGCCGACCGCGGCCCAGGCGGTACGCGACAGTTCGCCGCCGATCCCGTAGGTCGTGAGCCGCTCGTGGCCCCAGCGGCGAATCTTGTCGGTGTCGGCGCCGGTCAAAACTTCGATGAGGTGATTCATCCCGACGCTGAACCGGCTGTTTTGCGCGATGCGGTAAACACACGAGAGAAACTTCTGGGCGACGATCGTGCCGTCGTAGGTTTCCCGCGGCTCGAGACAGTTGTCGCAGGCGCCGCAATTGGGCTGCGGGAATTTTTCCCCAAAGTACTCGAGCAGTTCGGCGCGCCGGCACCCGGAACTCTCGGCGTAGTGCACTATCTGGCGGAGTTGGGCGCGGGAGATCTCGCGTTCCCGTTCGTCGGTGATCTCGTCGAGAAAGTGCGTCTGCTTCGCGATGTCGCCGGCGCTGAAGAGCAGCAGGCAGTCGCCCGGCAATCCGTCGCGTCCGGCGCGGCCGGTCTCCTGGTAGTAGCCCTCGATGTTTTTCGGCAGATCGTGGTGAATGATCCAGCGGACGTTCGGCTTGTTGATGCCCATGCCGAAGGCGATCGTGGCGCAGACAATGCGCGTATCGTCGCGGAGAAACTCCTCCTGATGCTGCGCGCGGGTCGCGCCATCGAGGCCTGCGTGGTAGGGCCGGGCGGCAAACCCGCGGTCGCGCAGGGCGTCCGCGACGCGCTCCGCCGCGGCGCGGCTCGCACAGTAGACAATCCCGCACTCGGACTCGCGCTTCCGGACGAACTCGATGACTTGCTTTAGCGGCTGATCCTTCGGAATGACGCGGTAGTTGAGGTTGGGGCGGTTGAAACTGGCGACGAAGATTTCCGGCTCGCGCAACTTGAGCTGCGTGACGATGTCGGCGCGCACGCGATCCGTCGCCGTGGCGGTCAACGCCATCAGGGGGACCCCCGGGAGCGACGCGCGCAGTTTGGCGAGTTGTCGATATTCCGGGCGAAAGTCGTGGCCCCACTCGGAGACGCAATGCGCCTCGTCGATCGCGAGGCACGTGACGTTCCATTTCTTCAGGTTTTCGTCCCAGCCCTCGAGCATCAGCCGTTCGGGCGCGGCGTAGACGAGTTTGTACTCGCCGCGGTGCAGACCACGCAGGCGCGCACGGGCTTCCTCGGCAGTGAGGGTCGAATTGAGAAACGTCGCCGCGACGCCGCTGGCCTGCAGCGCGTCCACCTGGTCCTTCATCAACGCGATGAGCGGCGAGACGACGACGGTCAGGCCCGGCCGCACGAGCGCCGGGAGCTGAAAGCAGAGCGACTTGCCCCCGCCGGTGGGGAGGAGCGCAAAGACGTCGCGGCCCGCGAGCGTGGCTTCACAAATCTCCCGTTGCAGCGGACGGAAGGTGGAGTAGCCGAACGTGCGCTTCAGCAGGGTGTCGAGTTCGGACGTGGCGGCGGGCATGAGCGGGTCACGATGGAACCGCGGACTCTGCCTTGCCCATCACAAAAGCGTCGCGATCAGATTCACCCCAAAATTTGGGTGGCAGGGAAAACGTGTCATTCTGAGCGATAGCGAAGAATCCAAACCATCGGGGCCACGTACCGGATGGATTCTTCAGTTCGCTGCTGATGGCGTCTCGGAATACGTCATGCAAGAACCCACCGAAGGCGTACCGGGTGGGCCGTGCACTCCGTGCGCGGCCATCGAACGTGAGATTGAGCCCAACGCTGACCGCGCGCGGAGCGCACGGTCCACCTTTCGGCGCCTTCGTGACCAGTCTCAGAATGACATTCAGGAGACCGGTTTGACTAATTCGTCGCGTTCAGAAGCTCAGCTTCGCCGAAAGGGAGTAGCCGCGTGGCGTCAGATACCCGGGGTCGCCTGCCACGGTCATTCCTGCGGGCGAGCTGAAGTCTCCGTTGCGTGGCACGATTCTCGCGGGCGTGGCCGCGGCCGGATTGCCGACGTTGGCGAAAATCGGGTCACGGCGGTCGAAGAGGTTGTCGACGTTGAAATCGAACTGCATGGTCTTCGGCGCGTACTTCCCCCGATCCTTCAGTTTCACCGTGTACGACAGGCTGGCCACACCCTTGTAATAGGAGGTGCCATAAACCGACGTCGCCGCGCCGACCGTCGGATCGTCGATCGCGACGTTCGGATTGTTCGGGCTCACGATCGTGTCGCTGCCCCGGTAGCCAACGACCGGGCCCGTGCGGTATTGCACGCCGAAGCCCACGCGCAAGCCCTTCACCGGGCCGGATTCAAAGCGAAAGTCCGTGCCAAGATTGGCGGTGTATTTCACGGCCCCGATGGCGTCTTGCGGCACCTGGGCGTTCATCGTCGGGATGACGACGGTTTGGAGATCATTCCAGGCCGCCACGGCGGCGAGAACCTTCGCCTGGTTGATCTTGGTCGGATCATCGAGCGCCGGGTTGATCCGGGCGACATTTTGCGCGTCGATGACCACGCCGGCGTCGCCGAGAATCTGGCGGACGACCGAGTCGGTTTGCTTCAGGTAATTGATGACATCGGGATACTGGTTGCTGATGACCGACTTGATTTGGGACGCGTTGAGCGTGACGCGCCAGTTGCGCGTGAAATTCGCGGTCAACTCCGCCTCATAGCCGTCGGACGCGTTGGTGACGACGCTGCGGATGGCCGACGTGAACGTCTTCAGGCCGCGGACGTTCGCGCCGCCGGCGCTCAAGTCGCCCACGATCGCCGCGCCGGCGATATTGTTTTCATCGTTGGAGAAGCTGCCGGGCAACGTGACGACCGCATTTTTTTGCGCGGAGGTGAACCGGCCAAAGCTGAACGACATCCGGCCGTTCGGCAGCGTGGCGCGCACGCCGTATTCCGTGCCCCGCGAAGAGCTGGGCTTGGCCACGCGTCCGTCGACCAGTTGGGCCGGGGAACTCAGGTCAAACGTGGTGGCGACGTTCGAGTACACGCCGATCGCGCGCGTCACATTGACGACGGCGCCGAGCGTGAACGTGTTGACCGAGTTCGTCACGGTGGGCGGGGAATAGTCGTCCTGAAAGCGATCCCGGGAATATTGCGCAAGGGGCGCGGAGACGTTGGCGACACTGGCGCGCGGTCGAATCGCTGCGCCCTGCACCGGGCCGTTGGCCCGGCCGGTTGCATCCTTGGGATTATAGACCAAGTCAAAATAGTCGGTGGGGGCGGCCGGCTTGAAGGTGAAGGATTGGCCGTCGTAGCCGGCCGCCATGTCGCCCGGCAGCAGTGTTTGCAGCTGCGCCAGTCGGGTGAAGTCGCGCCGGGCCGCGCCGATCAGGACGAGGCGGTTCTTGAACAAATCGATGTTGCTGGCGATCTGCAGGTATTTGAACGACGCGTTATTGTTAAACATGCGGTCGTTGCGCAGGATGTCGTAGTTCCATTGCGGCGTGACCGTGCCGGTCGTATTGGTCACCGGGTCGACCAGGGTCAGCGGGCGCGAAAGAGCGCCAATATTCAGCGTCCGATCCTGGCCGGCATAGTAACGGGTGAAGAGGCCGAGGTTCTTGATATCCGCCGTGTCGCTGAGCCCGGCCCGCGCGTCGGGGGCGTACAATGGATTGTTGGTGATTGGCAGCATCAGCACGCGGGCGCGATCGATTTCGTTTTGCACGGTCAGGCCCGCCACGCCGCCGAATTGAAATTTCCCGAGGCGCGTATCCTTGGAGTAAATCGCCTGGGCCCGCAGCGTCTGATAGATGAACGTGCGGAAGATTTTATATTGCATGTAATCGGTGTAGGGTCGCAGGAAATTGGCGTTCGGCGCCCCGTTCGGCAGGGTGGGCGAGATGTCGAGCTGGTAGAGGGTCAGGCCGCGGCGCTGCGAGGCGTTGCCCATGACTTTCGAGCGGCTGTGGTTCCCCGCGATTTCGATATAAAGATCCTCGGTCGGGTGATAATTGAGAAACAGCGACTTGTTCCAGCTGGCCTCGGTGTAGCTGGGTTCGTTCCCGGACCACAGGGTGGTGAACGACCGGCCGGGAACTTGGAAGTGGGGCGAGCCGCCGAGCACGGGGGCGAACCGGGTTGCCAGCGAAATTCCGTCGTTGTTGTCGATGATCGGCTGGCCGTTGTTGCTGAAGCCGACCGTCTTGATCTGGACGCCGTTGATCCAATTGGAATTGGCCACCGTGCTGTTCGCTGCCGCGCCGGCCGTTTGGAAATTGTTCTGAAAATTCAGGGCCGCCCCGTTGCCGTTGAAATCGGGATTCGTGACGAAGAGCAGCTTGGTGATTCGCGCCATGCCGGAGCGGGCCAACTGGGCCGGGGTTGGCGCGCCGGCGCCGGTCAATGGCGCGGAAAAATTATAGCTCTTGCCGTCCCAGGCCGAGACCGCGTCCTGCACCAGCGTGAACTGCACCTGATCCAGCTGGCCGTATTGCACCTCGGCGCGGACGCTCAGGTTCGGCGTGAACTTGTAGGTCGCCGTCAGGGCGGTGCCGTATTTCTTCGTCCACTCGTTGTCGCGCCACGTGTTGGTCTGATCCCACAGGACATTCGCGCGCACCGCCAGTTTGTCGCTCAGCGGCCGGTTGACGTCGATCGTGGCGCGCTGGTGCTGCCAGTTGCCGACTTGCAGGCGGAGTTCCGAGAAGGGTTTGTTGAAGAGCGCCTGTTTCGTCACGGAATTCACGACGCCGCCGACGGCGCCGGTGCCGATCACGACGGAATTGGGCCCGCGGGGGAAATCGACGCGATCGATGTTGTAGCTGTCCGGCGTGGAATAGAAGGGGAAGTAGTTCTGCTGGGGCGCGCCGATCTTCACGCCGCGCAGCGTGATGCTCGTGGCGGAGGTGCGGGCAAACAGCCGCTGCGAGTTGTCGACCTCCATGTTGTTGGCGCTCGGCGTCCACATCGAGGCGGAGGCCACGTCGGTGATGTTGAAGGCGTCGAGAAACTCCGAGGTGACGACGGAGTAGGCAATGGGGGTGTCTTTGAGCGCGGTGGCGATGCGTCCGCCCGCGAGAGAACTGGCGGCGACGAAACCGATATCCGAGCCGGCGCTGACGTTGAAGGGATCGAGTTTGACGGTGGCTTCGTCCTTGGGATTGGTCGCGGCGTTTTCGGCGCCGGCCGCAGGGGTGAGAAGACCGAAGAGCGGGGTCAAAAGCAGAACGATCAAGCGGCGGTTTTTTGGCTTCATGGTTTGGGGTTGTCTTGGTGTAACGCTGAAGGGGATGGACGGCCGTAACTCTGCCGGGATTTAAACGGCAGTGGGCGTCGCCGGATCTGGGGTTCAGGCGGGCGGGGCGGAGGGTGGGCAGCCCGGATTGCCAGACCATTCCACTTCACGGGTTCTCCCTGTCAAGTGGGATGGCCCGGTGTCCGCATTGTGGCGGGGCTGAAAGGGTCGCGGCTGGGGGATGTCCTTGGGGTTCGCCCGCGGTCGAGGTAGGCGTGGCCGCTTCCCGCCACGTCGGCCCTCCCGCCGGGTTCGCCGATTTTGCTGGAAACCGCGGCAGGATGGAAGCCGGCCAGCCTCAAACTGGAAGCGTGGTCGCGCTCCCAGCCGTTTGGTCGGTCATCCACACGCAGTTACAAATTGGCGACTCGCCGGATGCGCCTTGCTGGGACTTGACTGCCATTTCTCCCGGGTATTTTTTGCCCTTTTTAGTCACTGGGCCGACCTCCAAGCCGGCAGCACCGAAAATAAACAACCAGCAATAATCCATGAAACTTTCATCCATGATGAAATTCCTGTTGGGCGTCTTTGCCGCTCTCAGTTTAAGTCTCGCCCTCCACGGCCAGGGATTCGTCTCGTCCAGTGTGACTGGACTGATTCGTGATACCGGCGGCAAGGCCGTTGTCACGGTCACTGCCGTCCACGTACCAACGGGCACGTCCTACACGGGTACGACCAACGCTACGGGCTGGATGGTCATTAGCCCTGCTTTACGGTTGTGTAACAAATCGACGACTGAGGGTTTGGGCTAGGTCGGGCACTTGACTGGGGCCTCACACGGGTCTTTGGTGCGTGTTACTAGACGCGGCGGGTGAAGACCTCGTTGACCTAAACTAAATCAAATCAAAGTCATCATGAAATCATTATCCATCATCCGCCAACTTGGGACGCTTGTTTTTCTGAGTGTCGCGCTGGCGGTCGGGGCTCTGGGCCAAGGCATCACTTCTTCCGGCCTGACCGGATTCGTGACGGACAAACAAGGTAAGGCGATCGCTGGAGCAGCGGTGACCGTGGTGCATGAACCCACCGGCACTTCGTCGACGACGACGTCACGGTCCAACGGCCAATATAGCCTCTCGGGCCTCCGACCCGGTGGTCCGTATCATGTCACGGTTTCGGCGACTGGCGTCCAGCCGGAAACCAAGAAAGATATCGAGCTGAATCTTGGTGACGCTGCCGCCATCAATTTTGCGCTCGGGGTCGAGACCGTGCAGATGTCCACGTTCACGGTTGCAAGCGACCGGGACATCACCTTCGGCGCCGGCAAGATTGGCACTGGCACCAATGTCAACGAACAGGAAATTTCGAACGTCGCGACCGTCCGGCGCGATATTCAGGATATCGCCCAACTGGATTCGCGCTTCTACCTCGGCTCGCTTGACCAGGGCGGCCAGCTCAGTGCGCAGGGCCAGAATTTCCGCTTCAATTCCCTCCTGATCGACGGCGTTCAGGCAAACGACACCTTCGGCCTCAGCAGCAACGGATTCTCCTCCATCAAGAGCCCGATTCCACTCGATGCGATTCAATCGATGTCGATTGAGATTTCACCCTACGACGTGCGCCGCGCGGGCTTCACCGGTGCCTTGATGAATGCGGTGACGAAGTCCGGCACCAACCAGTTTCACGGCAGCGCCTACTATGAATACACCGATCAAAAATGGCGTGCCAAGAACCCGGTGACCCAAGCCCGGGAGACGTTCCGCGAATACACTCAGGGCGCGACCCTCGGCGGGCCCATTATCAAGGACAAGCTGTTCTTTTTCTTAAGCTACGAAGATTTTGAGCGCTTGGCCGCTCCGCCGCAGGCGAACTTCGTCCCGGATGCCACGCAGCTGGCGGCCATTGTGGCGCGGGCCAAGACGTTCAATTACACGCCGGGCGACCTGAACGCGAGCAACGCTGCTTTTCAGAAGACCACGATTGCCAAGGTGGACTGGAATATCGTGCAAGATCACCGACTGACGCTGACCTACCGCAAGAATGAAGGGTCCACGACGAGCTTTCAGAATTACACCCTCGCAACGAGCACGTCCCTGAGCGACTTGTGGTATGGCAACCCGCGCAAGACCGAGAGCTACAACGCGCAATTGAACAGCCAATGGACGTCGGATTTGCGGACTGAGGTCACCTATTCGCACACGGATTATGATGGTTCGCCGAAGCCCGGCAGCGGCACGCCTTTCCCGCAGGTCCAGGTCTTAGGCGTGACGGGGAAAACCCTGAACAATGGGGCGAGCATCACCAACGGTTCGCTCTATTTCGGTACCGATTCGTCGCGGCAATTGAACAAGATCACGACCAAGGAAAACCAGTTCAAGGTTTCGGGTGAATATTCACTTGGCGCACATACCATCACCGCGGGAGTGGAGGATATCCAGACGAAGTTCACCAATGCCTTCGTGCAGTTCACCATGGGCTATTATACGTTCGCGTCGCCTGCGGCCTGGACAGCCGGCGGGCCGCTCACGGCGTACCAAGACGCGGTGCCTTACCCTGGCTTTACTGTCAACGATGCGATCGCCCGATTCAGCTACAACGCGTACGGCACGTATCTGCAGGACAACTGGCATGTGAACCGCAACCTTACGATCCTTGGCGGCCTCCGGTTCGATTACCCGGATGTCCCCGAAAATCCAAAGGTCGCCACCGGTTTTGCGACCGCTGGATTCAAGCGGGACAATGGCGAAGCCGTAAATCGAAACGATACCACCAATAGTGGCAACTGGACCCTGGCGCCTCGCGTCGGCTTCATTTACACCCCGGAAGCCAGCCGGAAGACCCAGGTGCGCGGCGGCGTTGGCCTGTTCCAAGGCAAGACGCCGGCGGTCTATATTTCGAATGCCTATTCGAATGCCGGGGCGACGGCGAGCATCACGGCGTCGGCGGCCCAACTTCCCAGCATCGTATTCAATCCTGATGTAACCAAACAGCCCATCCCGGCCGGAACGCTGCCGGCGGCCAACATCAATATCACGGACCCGAAGTTTGTGCAGCCGGCGCTCTGGAAGTCGAACCTCGCGGTCGACCATGCCCTGCCTTTCGGCAACTTGGTGCTGACGGCCGAGATTTACTACGACAAGGTCTACGAGGGTTTGAGTACGGAATTTCTGAATTATCAGGGTGCCGCCACCGGGCCGACCGTCACTCCCGACGGCCGGATTCGTTACAATGGAACCATCACCAATTCGACCGCACCGGCGGTCACTGGTCGCCGGCGGAATCCGAATTTCGCCGATGTTTATTATCTGACGAATACGACCAAGGGCGAAGCCAAGGGTGTTACCCTCGGGTTAAGCCGTACCTTCCGCGACAACTGGGGCGCGTCGGTCTCGTGGACCCACAGCCACGCCACGGAGACGAGTCCAAGCACGTCGTCGACGGCCAGTTCGAATTACTCGAACCGGGGCGTCTTCAACCCAAATGAGGATGTCGCGTCGACGTCGAATACCGATATTCCTGACCGGATCGTTAGCCAGGTCACGAAGCGCTTCAACTTCTTCAAGAACTTCCCGACGACTATCTCGTTCATCTGGCAGTCCCGGACCGGCCACCCGTATTCCTGGGTATTCCGTGGTGATGCGAACGGTGACGGCTTCGCATTCAACGATCTCCTTTACGTTCCAACGGGCCCTGACGACCCGAAGGTGACGTGGGCCAGTGCCACCGAGCGCGATAACTTCTTCGCGTTTGTGAATTCGAGCAATTTGGCAAAATTCAAGGGCAGCCACCCGGGACGCAACAGCGAGTACTCGCCCTGGGTCAATACCCTCGATATCAAGATTTCGCAGCAGGTGCCGATTTACAAGCAGCTCAAGGGTGAGCTTTACCTGAACATCCTGAACATCGGTAATCTGGTTAACGCCGACTGGGGCCTGAATCGAGAAGTGGTGTTTTCCTACCGGCGCGGCGTTGCTTCCGCGACTTCGTACAATCCGGCGGGCAATGGCGGCCAGGGTTCGTGGGCTTACAACTTTGCCACGTCCGGTGCCACGACCCTCGATGCCGTTCCGATCACCGCGAACGATTACCCGATCTCCCGCTGGCAGGTTCAGGGTGGCCTGCGGATTCGGTTCTAAGGCGACGCCAATCTGATTTTTCTTCCAAGGCGACCGCGGCAACGCGGTCGCCTTTTTTGTGCTCCAGCCACGGCTTCAGCTCGACGTGGCGCGGAGGTCTCTGCCCGGTTGGACGTATCATCGAAGCCAGCCCATTGGCCGGGCACTCCGGGCGCGGCCGTGAACCGTGAGGTCGTGTCCAACGAATAGGCGCCGCTCTTCTTGGTCAGACGCCGAAGGTCGTGGCCTGCCCGATCTACGACCACGGGATTGATTCACCAGTGTGCGGACTACCGCGCGCGCAATTGCTGGAGATGCTGTCGCGCCTCGGAGAAGCCCGGCTGTAGCCGCAGGACGGTTTCTTCTTGGACAATGGCTTCCTGGATCCGGCCGGTCGCCTCCAGCGCGAGCGAGAAATTGTGATGCGCCGCGGCCGAATCAGGCATTTGCCGCAAGGTGGCTTCAAAGTGAGCGATGCCCTCCGCCGGCCGCCCGGCCCGCATGAGCGCGAGCCCGAGATTATGCTCCGCCAAGGGCCAGCCAGGCCGGAGCTTCAGGGCCACTGCATACGCCGCGGCGGCCTGGGGCAGGCGATTTAATTGCAGCCAGACATTGCCTAGGTTGTAGCGAACTTCTGCCACGTCCGGGTTCAACGCTGCGACCGTCGCATACTCATCCGCGGCCGCGGGGAGATTACCCGACTTTAGGTACGCGTCCCCGAGTGCCTGGTGCGTTTCCGCATCATCCGGGGCGATTTTTGCGGCCCGCTGGAGCGGGGCGATCGCCTCGGCGGCGTGATTTGTCATCACCAGCGTCTGCCCAAGTTGCTTGAGGGCGGGAGCGTGCATCGGCTGGCGCTCGACCGCCGCGCGAAAATACTCCAAGGCTTCCGCCGTGCGCCCGATCCGGGCGTGAGCGAGACCGAGATTGTACCGGATGTCCGGATCGTCCGGGCGGAGCCGAATCGCCACTCCATAGTGCCGGATCGCGTCCCCCGGCCGCCCGAGTTCGAGGAGGACCGTTGCGTAGTCGCTTTCCGCATCCACGTAGTCGGGGCGCAGGCGCAGCGCGTGCTCGTACTCGAGCGCGGCCTCGGCCCAGCGGTGTTCCTGTGCGAAGGCCTCGGCCAGGCTCGCATGCGCGCGCGGATTCTCCGGCCGCTTGGCCACGGTGTCCGTCCAGATGGCGATTGCGCTGCGGTAGTCGCGATTGCGGGCCGCGGTGGTGACCCCGAGGGCCACGGCGAGCAGGCCCAGTGCCAACGCGGCCCGCCGGCCCAGGGCCCGGTGCAGGGCCAGGACGCCGCCGAGGAGCACCGCCGCCAGCGGAAGATACATGCGGTGCTCGGCGATCGGTTGCGTAGTCAAAGGTACGATACTTGAACTGGGGGCCAGGATCACGAAGAACCACGCGCCGAGGTAGCCGGCGGCCGGCCGCCGGTTCAGCAGGAAGCCCGTCAGCCCGAGCAGGCCGAGGATGAGCAGGCCTTGCGGCCAGACCGCCCGGAGGCCGGGCACCATGTCGATACGATAGTCGAGGATAAGCGGATACGGCCAGACCGCCAGGCGGAGATAGTCCGTGAGCGCCTCGGCCTGGGTGAGCAGGTAGCTGGCGGGCGTCACGCCGAGGGCGAAGCCCACGGTGCCGGCGCGCTGCTGGTTGTGCAGCATCAGCCAGGCGAGCAAGCCCCAGGTCGCCGCCAGCGCGACGTGGAAGCGGCCACGGCGTTGCCACACCTCGCGCCAGTTGCCCGCCAGGAAGGTGCGATCGTATAACGCCACCAGCAACGGCGCCGTCACCATTACCTCCTTGGTGGCCATGCCCAGCAGGCAGGCGAGGAAGGCCAGGAATTGCCAACGCCGGCCTGACGTGAGTTCGGCCGAGCGGATGAAGCAATGCAAGGTCAGCAGGTAAAAGAGCCCGACCAGCAATTCATTGCGCTGCACGATGCAGACCACCGACTCGGTTTGCAGCGGGTGCACAAGCCACCACAACGCCGTGCCCCCGGCCAGCCACTCGGCCGACTCGCCTTTCCCCGCGAGCCGCAGCGTACGCCGCAGCACGCCCCAGAGCGTCAGGCCCGCGAGGAGATGAATTGCGAGGTTGCCCAGGTGGTAGCCGCGCACCTCCCAACCCGACCAGGCGTAGTTGATGGCCAAGGACAGATTGGCGATGGGCCGGCCGGCCACGCCCGCACCGCTGAGGGGTGGGGACAGGACGTCACTCAACGGCCAGAGATGCCGAATCGTCGCGTTGCGAAGGATGGCAGGTTTGTCATCGAAGAGAAACGGAACCTTCAGGCTGTTGTAATAGGCCGCTCCGCCTGCGAGCAGCAGCAGGGTCGCCACGAGGAGCGTATGCCTGCCGCCGGGGCGGGGGAGCGAAGTTTCCGATGGTGTCTCGCCCTTCGTGGTCACGGGTGGTTCGCCCACCAAATTCTAGGGGGTAACTGATTCCAATCCCGATTTTCTGCGCCGGGCCCGGACCCCGTGAGTCGAGGATCATCGACAAACTCACCGCTGAAACCCAAATCACGCTTGGCCGGGGTAACCGGATACCGCTTTCGGTGGGCCCGAAAAGGGCCCTCCTCGAGGACTATTTTAAACCGAAAAAGCACGTGTCGTGCTTTTTATGCGACGGACGGAAAGAGCTTTTTCCGACGGAGAAACGACCCCGGGCGATCGTTGTGCCGACGTTCTCAATACAAACCCATTTGCCAGAAACCGGACCGGGGGAAATCGGGCCAAAATCCGCGTTTTCAGCCATATTTGAGGCCTTTTCAGAGGTAAAAGCGCCCTCTTCCCGCGATCTTCCCTCGGGGCGAGATTTCAGGATTTCCGGCAAGCAAAAAATGGCCTAATAATTAACGGCTTTCTCACCATAAACCTGTTGACGGGAAAAACCGCGAGTCCCATGGGTTGTGGTCATTCGGGCGATGGACCACTGCCTGTTGTGGTCAGTAACCCGTTAATAACTTCTGACAACTTTAGTTCGCCTCGGGCCTTTTCACCCCAAAAAAGCCTCGTTCGTCGTTTAATATTTCATTCCGATTTTCCGTCACCTGTTCCATGCAAAAAACGTTTCAAGTCGGCACCAAGACCTTCGTGCTCGACCAGTCAAAGGCCGAAGCGGCCTTTGCCGCCAAGAAGGTCATCAATGGTCGTCAGACCATGTGTTTCAACCTGCTGCCACTCAAATACCAGTGGGCCTACGATCTTTACCGCACGATGAAGGCCAACCACTGGGAGCCCGAGGACGTTCCCATGGGCAAGGACATCGAGCAGTGGCGTGATGAGAAGGTCGTCTCCGACGTCGAGCGCTGGATCATTCGCATGGGTATCGGTTATTTTTCCGCCGCCGAGGGCATCGTTGGCGACAACATCCAACACGTCGTCCGCGAGCTCGTCACCGCCCCCGAACTCAAGCTCGTCCTCGGTCGGCACGCCCACGAGGAGAACATCCACGCCGATTCGCTGCTTTACATGATCTCTTCGCTGCAGATCAACCCGCACGAGTGCGAGGCGATGTTCGAGGATGTCCCGACGATTCTGCGGAAGAACGAATTCGTCACCAAGGTCTCGCGGGAACTCCGGCGCGACCTCGATCTGACTCTACCGGAGAACAAGAAGCTTCTCGCGCGCAATATCTTCGTCTTCGGCCAGTGCATGGAGGGCACCCAGTTTTACGGGCTCTTCGGCATGATCTTGTCGCTCTACCGGCAGAACAAGTTTCCCGGCATCGGCCAGATGTTTCGCTACACGCTGCGCGACGAGTCCAACCACATCGAGGTGTTCCGGAATCTCTTCATGGATCTCATCGAGGAGAACCGCGAGATCTGGACCACCGAGTTCAAGGAAGAGCTCCGCGCCCTTATGGCCGAGGCGATTACGCTGGAGAAGGAGTTCATCCGCGACTGCCTGCCGGTGAACTCGGTCGGGCTCAGCGCCGAGGACTTCACCCAATACATTGACTACATCGCGGACCGTCGCCTCGAAGGCTGCGGTCTCGCGCCGCTCGCCGCCGGCGTCAAGAACCCGCTGCCGTGGCTCGCCGAAATGATGGATATCAAGAAGGAGCAAAACTTCTTCGAAGGCCGCGTCACCGAATACCAGAAAGCTTCCTCCCTGAATGTAGCACACGACGACGAACTCTGAGGCGGAGGGCCAATCCGGAGGTCCGGAATTCCGGTCGACCGGAACTCCGGCATTCGGATTCAAAGCCGCAACCGACTCGAGCCATCGTTACCAAAGCGCTTGCCCCGGCGCCCGCCTCCCGCCACCCCGCGTTTCCCGCCCAGGCATTCGCGTTTCGTCCACATTTTCTCCTCCGCTTCCAGCGCCATTGTTTCGATTTCGTTTCAATCGCCGCTTCCGTTCTCTGCCAGCCGTTTTTCCTGACGATTTTCATCCGCGCCTCCGCCCTCCGTCCTTCGATTTCCGCTTCCCGCCATGAGTCACACTCCGTCTCTCGCCCACGATCTCGCGCTCAAGCGCACCGTCCACACGCCCGTCGAACAAAAGCCGCACTACGCCTGGCGCGATGTCCTCGCCGGCGAGTCCATTGAACTGCCGTCGGTCGTCCTCCTCTGCCCGCATGGCGAGGAGCGTTTCGTTCTTACCGAGGTCGCCGACACCCTCGGCAAGGCCCTGACCAACGTTCATCTCGCCCGCGGCGAAAAGGAAATCTTCACCGACGCCAATCGCGCCTGGGTGTCCAAGATCTGCCGCGAGGTCGCCGCCAATCTCACCGCGCTTTCCCGCACGCAGGCCCCCGTCCGCCTCACGCTCAACCAGCTCTACGAGCTCATCGAGAAGACCCTCGTCGACAACAATTCCTACTTTGTCGCCAAGAGCCTCCTGCTCAACCGCGCCCGCAAGATCGCCGTCGATCGCGACACCGCCGCCACCTCCACGCTTCGCGTCATCCGCCGCAACAACCAGGTCGTCCCGTGGAGCGAGCACAAGGTCGAGATCGCCGTCCGCAAGACCTTCCTCTCCCTCCAGCGCGATTCCGCCCCCGCCGTCGCCATCACCCGCGCTGTCGCCGAGCGCGTCCATTCGTCCAAGCAGTCCTTCGTCCACATCGAGGAAATCCAGGACATGGTGCAGGAAGAGCTGATGAAGACCGGCCACTACAAGGTCGCCGAGGCCTACATCCTTTTCCGCGCCCAGCGCGCCGCCGCCCGCGAAATCGGGCTCGATGAGCACGCGGGTTCCGAGACGCCTTTGGTCGCGGATGATGCCGCCACCCAGGAGACGATGATCGTCGTCAAGACCGCCAGCGGCGAAAACGTCTTTTGGGACGGCGCCGACCTGCGCAAGCGAATCGAGTTCGCCCGCATCAACCTCGACCTCTGTCTCTCCAACGACGAAATCGAGACCGAGCTGCGCCGCTCGGTCTACGACCAGATCAGCCAGAAGGACCTCGACGCCACCATCGTCCTCAACTCGAAGACCTTGATCGAGCGCGACGCTGACTTCGCCCGCTTCGCTGGCCGCATCCAGCTCACCTACATCTACGAGGAGGTCCTCGGCTGGAGCATCACCAACGACGGCATCGGCGCCCTCAAGACCGCCCACCAGCGCGCCTTCAAGAAGTACCTCGAGCACGGCGTCGCCATCAAGCGGCTCAACCCGCGCCTGCTCGAGTTCGACCTCGCGAAACTCTCCGCCGTCCTCGACCCGTCCTCCGACCTCGAGTTCGACTTCCTCGGCATCCAGACGATGTATGATCGCTACCTGATCATCGACAAGACGAAGAAGTCGTCGCGCCGAATCGAGACCCCGCAGTTCTTCTGGATGCGGGTCGCCATGGGCCTGATGCTCGACGAGCCCGGCGACCGCGAGAGCCGTGTCACCGGCCTCTACGAGCTGTATAAGAGCCGCCGCTTCTGCAGCAGCACGCCGACCCTCTTCAACTCCGGCACGCTCCACTCGCAGCTTTCCTCCTGCTACCTCTACTACGTCGACGACTCCCTCGAGGGCATCATGTACCGCGGCATCGCGGAAAACGCCTTCCTCGCCAAGTGGGCCGGTGGCCTCGGCGGCTCGTGGACCGCGGTCCGCGGCACCGGCGCCTACATTGCCGGCACCAACGGCGAGTCCCAAGGCGTCATCCCGTTCCTCAAGCTGCACAACGACCAGCTCGTCGCGGTGAACCAGGGCGGCAAGCGCAAGGGCTCCGGCTGCGCCTACCTCGAGACGTGGCACAACGACATCTTCGA
>CANJNJ010000105.1 GCA_947474995.1 Opitutaceae bacterium
ACTCCGATTTAACCGCCGCGGAGCTGGCTTCGCCCGCCGGTTCCTGACGGTTGATGAACGACACCACGAGGCCGCAGACGACGACGCTGCCGATCGCCGCCAGCAAGGCCATGGGACCTCCGCGCAAGGCTGCGACCACGTTCTGTTGCATCGCCATGGCCACCACGACCGGAATATAGATTGCGCCCCAATAGTTCACGCCGCTCTCCGCCGTCGTGGTCAGCAGCCCGCGTTGGTGCAGCTGCAGCCGAATCACGATGAGCAAGAGCATCGCGATGCCGACGCCGCCGACATTGGCCGTCATGCCCAGCGCGCGACCGAGCAAATCACCGAGAACGATGCCGAGAAAATGACAGAGGGCGAGGAGAGCGGTGCCGTAGATGACCATGGTTCGATTGTTTTACTGGGTCAGCGTTGAGCAAAACGAGGCGCGCGATTTGGGTAGAAATGTTCCGAGCTGGCACGGAGTGAGGGGAATGGAGGATGGCAGAAAGGACTGGTTTCCGTCGCGTGAATGTGCAACGCACTATTTTGGGAACTGGCAAGTCCCGACCCTGGTTTGCGCGATGGCCCTTGCCCGCATTTTTCACAACGCGGCGTGCGCCGCCGTGGGAAAAATCCGGGCTAGCGGCTGATCCCTTCGCTGCGCGGGGCCAACCTCGCGCCGTTCTTCGCCCACCAGCGTTCGGCCTGCTCCGGGTCCACGGGCGGGTAGATACTGGTCTGCTTGGCGACCCATTCGCGAAGTTTCCCGACGGTGAAATCGGGTGCGTCAATCACGTCGTAGTAGGATTTTTCCTTGCCGACGCCCTCGCAGGCTTTGCGGAGCACGTCGCGGCCCATTTCGGCCGGGATGCGAATCGCCCCATTAACATCGGCCATGACCAGGTCGCCGGTCCGCCACGTGACCCGCCCGACAGTGACGGGGGCGCCATAGCGGACAAGATGGAACGGCCCGTGCGCAGGAGCGGCGCCCGTTGACCAGACCGGCAGGCCCACGGCGCGCATGCCGTCCAATTTCTGAATCGCGATGCTCGTTACGACTCCCGTCACGCCGAGACGCCGGAGCGTGCGGGCTTGCATCGTGCCGAAGCTGGCGGTCCGGCCGGTGCGCGAATCAGCGTCCATACTGACGACCACCCGGGGCGCGGGCTGGGCGGCGATCCAGTCGTAGTAGTCGAGGAAGTTGAGATTTGGCGAGTCGGGATCGAGCGTGGTCCATTCGCTGGTCACCGCGTAGCCCACCGCCGTTCCGTGCTCGGGGAAGAAGGCGCGGATTTCCGGGCCAGTGTAGTCCTCGCTGATGAAGCCCTCGAGCGCGGCTCGGGCGAAAAAGACCGTGGCGACATCGAGCCGGCGGTAGGACTCGAGCTCCTCGGGCGTGAGCAGTGCAATCATCAGAGTTCCTGTTTTTGAGCGCCGCCGCCGCCTTTGCCAATAGCCAATGCAGGACTTCATCCGTCTGCTTCGACGTGATTGGCCACAGGAGACGTCGTCCGGTCACTCGCTCGCCACGGCGCTCGAGGACCAGACGCCGTCCATCGAAACGTCCAAACCCGAGGACAAGAAGCCCGATGAAAAAAGGAGGAGCCAAAGCCCGAGCCCACGGCGTATTCGTTGCTCGCGCGTGATCATTCCACGGGGCGGGTCGCGCCGGCGCCAACGCACCCGGCGCCTGGTGCCATACCGTCCGTAAGCTAATCTCAGGTCGTCGTCGTTTACCTGACGATGCGCGTCAGGTGCTGGCAGAATAAGGCGTTGATGGTCTTGCCCACGGGTCACAGCGTGCGGCCAGTTGAATCCGCGGAAGATAAACCGAATCTCTGTCCTGCTGCTGGCCGTCGGCCTGGGTGCCGCGCTGGTTATTTTTCTGACGGCCAAACCCGTGGTCGTGAACTCATTAATGGCGGGGATGCTGACGTCGAAAAAATATTTGTACGAGATGCGGAGGCTCGGCGGAAACGGAAACGTCCTCGCGGCCGAATTTATCTCCTGGTTCAAGAAACTCTGGCAGGGGCAGGAATTGGCCGGCACCGTCGCCGTCCTCACGGTTTTGGGAACCCTGGGGTTTCGCTTTGTGGCGGCGCGGCCTGACTTGTACTCCGAAGTCCCGATGCCGGAGGGAAAATCGCCGCCGCGAATTCCCAACGAATGAAGTGAGACCGGAGGAAAGCCGGAACCTTCGCCTCACGGCGCCGCCTTGAGCCGGCTAAATGGGGTCAGGTCGACAATCGAAGCAAAGCGGTGCCGGCATCGGACCGGTCGCGGTCACGGCAATATGGGCACGTGCTTTGGCTCAGGCCGCCTGGAGGGGATGGACCGTCGCCTTGACCTTGCGCCCAACCGTGTTGAGCGCCTCGCGCAGGCCGTAGGCCAGTTGCACGCGCAGCCAATAGCCCGGCGCCAGCCCAAGATAGGCGCAAAGGTGCAGATCGGTTTCGGCCGTGATGCCACGCTTCTCGTTCACGATTTCATTGATGCGCTGGTGCGGCAGTTTCGCGTCCTTGGCGAGCCGGTAGGGCGTAATGTCCATCGGGCCGAGGAATTCTTCCCGGAGCAGTTCCCCGGGATGGACGTTGAGGTTTTTGCGCATGATTCAGTCGTAGTCGGTGATTTCGACGCGGTGGGCATTTTGTCCGTCCCATCGAAAACAGAGGCGGTATTGGTCGTTTATTCGGATGCTGTGCTGACCCATGCGCCCGCCCTTCAAGGCCTCAAGTCGAGTGCCCGGCGGGATGCGCAGTTCGCCCAGGGCGGAGGCGGCCTCGAGTTGGGTGAGTTTGCGCAGCGCGGTTTGGTGGATTGAGGGTGGCCGTTCGGGCGGCCTGCGTCCTTGCCAGAGGGCTTCGGTCGACTTGCTGGCAAAAGAAAGGATCACAGGCGGCAGACTAATGGTGCGGCGGGTCGACCTACCCTTCAAGTGTGACTATGCACGGAGCGCAGGACTAGAGGCGCGAACGTTCAAAGGCTCAGCGTTTAAGGGTGGGGCCAATGGCGGCCAAATTGGCCCACGCGGAGCAACGGAGAACGCGGAGGTGACGGCGGGCGGTCTTCCGGAGAAGGTGACGAAGAAGAAATTTCCGCTGCTGGTGTGGAGTGCGGCGACCCGGCGCCGCACTCCAAAGAGTATCATCGCCGGCGTTGCGGCGAGCGAAGCGATCGACCAGGCTCCTGCATCCCACCTCAATGATCCCACGGTGAAAATCCAGACCGCCGAAATCCGGCACATTGCCCTGCCGCTCATCACTCCCTGGCGAACCGCCTACGGCGAGGACGCGGCCATTCATTCCGTCCTCGTGCGACTCACCTCGGACGGCATCGAGGGCTGGGGCGAATCCTGCCCGCTCTATGCGCCGACGTATTCGCCGGAATCGGCGCTTTCCGCGTACGAAACGTGCCGGGAGTTTTTCCTTCCGCGCATCGTCGGACGCGAGTTCGCGACGGCCGCGGATTTGGCCGCATGCCTGGCGGTCTTCAAAGGGAACCCGTTTGCCAAGGCCGCCGCCGAGACGGCCTGGTGGGCGCTCCACAGCAAACGCCAGGGCCTGCCGCTGTGGCGCATGCTGGGCGGAGCACAATCAACGACCCGCTGCGGCCAGGACTTCGGCGTGCAGAATACGATCGACGATCTGCTCGCGCTCATCGGGAAAGCGGTCGACGAAGGCTTTCCCCGGATCAAGCTGAAGGTCAAGCGAGGCTGGGACATCGAGGTGCTGGAAGCCGTCAGAGGGGCCTTCCCCGCGGCCGTCGTTCATGTCGACTGTAACGCCGGTTATGATCTGCACGACGACTGGGCGACCCTGAAGGCGTTCGATCGATTCAATCTGGCGATGATCGAGCAGCCGCTGTCCGACACCGACCTGATCGACCACGCCGAACTCCAGAGCCGGATCACCACGCCGGTTTGCCTGGACGAATCAATCAAGAGTCCGCGGGACTTTCGCCTGGCGCTGAAGCTCAAGGCGTGCCGGGTCGTCAACGTGAAGCCCGGACGGGTGGGCGGGCTGTTCAATGCGATCCAGATTCACGACCTCGCGCGCGATGCCGGCATGCCAGCGTGGGTGGGCGGCATGCTGGAGAGCGGCGTCGGCGCGGCGATCTGCGCGGCGCTCGGAACGCTGCCGGGATTCACCTATCCGGCTGATATCTTTCCGTCGCGCCGATTCTACGCCCGGGACATCACCGATCGTGAGATTCAACTGAACGCACGGCACTGTGTGGAGCTCGGGGACGGCGTTGGAGTAGGTTTCGAGCCGATTCCGGAACGGCTCGAGGCGGTCACCGTGGCCAAGGCTTCTTTTCCTGCCCCTTAAGCTGTAAGCGTCCAGAAACCCCGTGTCATTCTGAGAACGGTCACGAACGCGGCGAAAGGTGGGCCGTGCGCTCCGCGCGCGGCCCACGTTGGGCTCGATCTCACGTCCGCTGGCCGCGCACGGAGTGCACGACCCACCTGGTACGCCTTCGGTGGATTTTTGCCTGACGTATTGCGAGTCGTCATCTGCAGCGGAGCGAAGAATCCAGCTGGATTTTTCGCTCCGCTCAGAATGACAGGCATTTTTCGACGCCGCTAAGTTTCGCGTATCTTCGCGCCCTTCGCGGTTCCTCCAACTTCATGAGTCCGGCAGGGGTCTAGAAACGGACGCGCTGAGCCTCCGATGCTCACCGTCGCCATGTCGGATCGGCGAAACGGCGCAGGACGTTTTCCGTGACGCGCGACACGGTGTTGCCGTAGTCATAGGCCGACAGCGACGCCCGCCAGCAGATGGCGCCGGCCGAGAAGACCGCCCCGCCGTGGGGGTATTCCAGATACGCCAGGTCCGCGCGCGAGAAGCGGTGCGGCCGGCCGGGCACCTGCGGATCGCGCACACCCGCGCCGTCCCGACCCTGCATGAAATAAAGCTCCTCGTTGATCATCGCCTGATGCGACTGGTTGAAACGCACCGATGATGCCAGTAGCAGCGTGGTGCCGGGTGTGCCATATTCGGGTTCCACGCGGTCGTACTCATAGCCGGCGGCGCCCCACTTGACCTGCAGGTTGGGCGAGTCGCCGATCAGCTCTCCCTCAATCCCGTCAAAAATCCACGACGCGCGCGGATCGTAGGAATCCGGCAGGCGTTTGAACGGCGAGCCGCGGTCAAAACCCGCGCCGGCCGTGCCGACGGCGACCAGTTGGTTGGGAGCCCGGTTGCGATTTCTCCAGATCCCGCCCAGTTCCCCGGTCATGGAGTGATAGCGCTCGCCGGGAGGCATCTCAAAGGGCCACGGCGCTCCCCAGCGGCGCAGTTCAACCCGATGCGGCTTCAGCGGGTCGAGGGACGTGACGCCAAAGAGCCCGTTGCCGCTGAGGTACATGAACCGGCCTCCTTGTCCCAGGTAGCGCTCGAGCCCGTCGAGCATCGCGCTCGTCCAGTACTCGTGGTGACCGCTGGAGAGCACGACCGCATACGGCCGCAGCAGGTCCGCGCCCTCCGCGTGCAGGTCGTGGTCGGTGAGGTAGTCGACCTCGAAGCCCTTGTGGTCGAGCCAGTCCACGAGGTACAGATCGGCCGGGAACCGCGCCGGACAACCCATGGTGCGGTAGCGGAACTTGGGCCGCATGTTCAGGATTGGCCGCAGACGCGATCCGTACGCCATCCCCGAGCCATCTTCATGGACGTCGTAGAGTCCGTACAGCGAGTTCTGCTCGATATAGCCATAGACCTCGCGAAAGATCGTGGGATCGGCATGCGGCTGCCCGATCGGATTGCCGGACCACGATTCACCGCGCCAGACCTTCCGGCCGAGGTCGGTGAAGTTCGCGTAGATTTCGTAGGTCAGCGTCGACATGACCACGGCGATCTTCGAGCGCGCGACTCCGCGCGGCGGGCGGACGGTGAACGGTAAATAGTCCTCGTCGTCCCCGGCGGTGAGCCAGGCCGCATAGACTCCGCTCTTGAGGTCAGGCGGAATCGTGAACTCGAACGCCACCGGCCAACGTGCGTCCTCCAGATCGTCCCGGTGAAAGTGGATGGCGCCGTATTCCTTGGGGGCGCGGCGGAAGCTCGTCTCGTTCCCGGTGTGATTGTAACCGGTCACGCCGCGCGTCGGCATGTTCACGGTGGTCCCGTGATGGCCGTGGCGCGAAATGTCCGTAACCCGGTCGGTGGCGATGTCCGCGGAAAAGTCCCAGGCGCCCACCAGGTCGGCGCCGAACGACGACAGTGCGTCGGGCTCCGCCTCCACTCCGAGAATCTCCGCTTCAGAAAGCGCCCGGGAAAACATCCGCGGCCGGTCCAGTCGACCGTCAAAGGGGTACCCGGTCCCGCTGTCGGCCGCACGGGCGGCGGCGAACCACAGCGGGCCAGCGTGAGGCGAGGGGGCGGTATCCAATTGCACTGTGATCGTCGCGTTGGACGGATCGCCGGGCCAGCGGCGCACCGGCTGCTGGCGAAGCGTTGCCCGGCCTTCGCCGATCGAGACGGATACAAAGTACCATTCCCAGCGGCGCAGCGGCGCACCCGTGGACCAGCGGCGGGCCCTATCCGCGGACTCCCCCGGCTGGTGGCCTCCGATCACCAGTTCAAGGGCACCGGTCCCGTCGAGTGCGAGCGCAAAGCCCCCGCCGCGAAAGGGATCGCCGCGACTCACGATGACCTGCTCGTCCCGGCCGGGCAGCGTCGGGTACAGAAAGGTCGTGAACGTGAAGCGACCCGACGTCTCCAGGCCACCGACGGGAACTTCCGCGTATGAGCCGCTGGGAAAATCGTGGTGCGCGCCGTCGTGTTCCGCGTCGATCGCCGACGGGATCACCACCTGCTTGAACCCGGGGCCGTCGGGGTTCGTGTCGCCATGAATCAGGCGGACCAACCGCGAGCGGTAGCGCGCGTGATCGGAGCTGACCATGAAGCGGAGCGTCTCGCCCGGCGCGCCGGACAGGCGGTCGCTGTAGCCGACAAGCGGGAGGGAAATACGTTGTTTGGGATCAATGTCCCGGCCCCGGTGCTCCGGGCGCGTGTGTGTGTTCATTTGATTCATACCCGCCGGGCGTGGCGGACGGCGGCTTCGAACGCCTTCACGAAGCCGCGCGCATGCGCTTCGTCGCGCGAGGGGTGGATGGAGAGGCGGATGAACGGCTTGCCCCGCAGGATGCCATAGCCCTGGCCCCAGCCGTCCTCGGCCATGTGCTGGTGGACATCTTCGAGGTTGATGGTCTTCGAGGTGAAGCCCACGACCGTGATGAAGCGCGGCACGGCCAGCGTCATGCCGGGGATCGCCGTGACGCCGTCAACGATGAGGTCCCGCAACTTGAGGACGTGGGCGGTTGACTGGCGGTAACCCTCGCGACCGAGGTTGCGAAACGTGGCCCAGGCCCCGGCCGCCCGGGAGCCAGGCTTCGTGGACGACGTCGTGTGGATCAGCGTGGACTCCGTGGGGATCGTCTCGAACAGGCCCGGGTCGTTGGCGAGGAAGAAGCCCGTGGAGATGGGCAACAGGCCCAGCTTGTGGCCGTCGGTCATGATCGAGCTGACGCCTTTCAGGCTGAGATCGAAGGGCGGGACGGCATAGCCGAGGTCGCGCATGAACGGCAGGATGAAGCCGCCGAAGGCGGCATCGACGTGAAGATAGAGGCCCTTGCGCCAGGCAAGTTCGGCGAACGCTGCCACGTTGTCCATTATTCCAAAGGTGCCGCCCGGCGCCGAGCAAACGAGGCCGACGGTGCGCGGCGTGATGGCCTTTTCGACGTCCTCCATCCGCGGCAGGTACGTGTCGCTGTCGACATCGATCTCGACCAGCTTGATCTTCATCAGCTCCGCCCCCAACCGGAACGAGAAGTGCATCGTGACCGGGATGATGATCTCCGGCTCGGCCTGCTGTCCGCTGTTGCGGGCGAGACGCATGGACGCGAGGTTGCTCTCCGTCCCGCCGGTGGTGATGAAACCGCCCGCGGCTGGATTCCCTAGCAGCGACGCCATCATCCCGACGGCTTCGCGTTCCATGGAGATCGTTCCTGTCTCGGATTCGCCCGCCCACTCGACGAAAAAGCTACCGGCTGTCATTGCGTCCACCTTGCGGCTGATAGCCGACGGAATTCCCGAGTAGGTGATCGCGAAGTTTTTCTCGAGCGCGTAGCGGTTGAGATCGAGCCGTCGACGGACCTCCCCCAGTACCTGGTCCTCGGCCTGGCCTTGGGCGGGGAATTCCGTCCGGGGAACGGGTGGGGCGGTCACATGGCCGTCAGGCTTGTCGAATTCAGCGAGCATAAGGTTTTGTCTTTCGGCCGCGGCCCTGCGGCGCGGCATGCTTTGGTATCTTCCGGAAGAGCTCTGCGCCCGCGCCAGGCGGGAGGGGGGCCGAGTTCATGCGGCGACTCGCAGCCCTTCCTTGTCGACGAAGGCAAGCGTGCCGTCCAGCGCGCGGCCGAGTTTGTCCACCAGCTCGTCGACCTGCGCCTCGGTGATGATCAGCGGCGGACAGATCGCCAGGCTGGAGCCCGCCACGTTGCGGAGGATCAGCCCGTGCTCCAGGGCGCAGTTCTGCGCGAAGATTCCCACGCGTCCGCCCTCGAACGCACTGCGCGCCGATTTGTTTGGCACCAACTCCACGGCCGCGAGCAGGCCCACCCCGCGCACTTCGCCCACCAGCGGGTGATCCGCCAGGGTCCGCAGCCGGCGCTGAAAGTACGCCCCGACGCGGGCGGCGTGCTCGAACGTGCGTTCCCGCTCGTAAATTTCCAGCGCCTTCAGCGCCACCGCGCAGCCCACTGGGTGGCCCGAATAGGTATAACCGTGGCCGAACATGCCGACCTTCGCCGATGGCTCCACCAAGGCGTCGTACATCTCTCCCCGCACGATCGCCGCCGAAATCGGCACATACGCGGACGACAGCGCCTTGGCCACCGTCATCATGTCCGGCCGGATGCCATACGTCGTGGCGCCAAAATCATGGCCGGTCCGCCCGAAGCCCGTGATCACCTCGTCGGCGATCAACAGGATGTTGTAACGGCGCAGCACGGCCTGAACTTTTTCCCAGTAGGTGTTCGGCGGCAGCACGACGCCACCGGCGCCCGAGACTGGTTCGGCGAGGAACGCCGCGATCGTTTCCGGTCCTTCGCGCAGGATGAGCTGCTCGAGGTTGGCCGCGAGCCGCGTGGCGAAGTCGGCCTCGCTTTCCCCGGGCAGGCCCTGGCGATAGAAGTGCGTCGCGTCGGTGCGGATGATGCCGAGCGCACTGAACGGCAGATCAAAATGCGCGTGATTGGACGCGAGTCCGGTCATCGCCGCCGACGCCACGGTCACCCCATGGTAGGCGCGGTCCCGGACGATGATTTTGCGCCGGGCGGGCTGGCCGATCGCATTGAAGTAATAGCGCAGCAGTTTCCAGTGCGTGTCGTTGGCATCGCTGCCGGAGAGGCCGAAAAACACATGGGCGTCCTTGATCGGCACCATCGCGGCCAGCCGTTCGGCGAGGTCGATGGCGACCTGATGCGACTTGCCGCCGAAGAGGTGGGTGTAGGCCAGCTGGCGCATTTGCGCGGTCGCGGCCTCGATGAGTTCCTCGTTGCCGTAGCCGAGCGCGGTGCACCACAGCCCGGCCATGCCCTCAAGATATTGCTTACCGTGGTGGTCCCAGACGTAGACGCCGGCGCCGCGCGCGATGACGAGTTGCTCGAGGACCTTGAGGTTGGTGGTGGGGTAGAGGAGACGGGTCATGGTCCGATGCCAGCCCGATACGGGTACCGGATATCCATTGGATCGTCCAGTCCAGAGCTTGAGTTTCCAGGCCCGAGGAACGTCGGAGAACTTGATCGCCGTCTGACGACGAAAACGGATTAACGGTTGCTCAGGCAGTTGACGGAACCGCGACCACTGATTTGATGTTAGCGCATGAAAGTCAGCTACACGATGCAACTCTGGCGCGAGGGAAAACACTACATAGCGCACGCTTTGCCGCTCGATGTCGCGAGCAGCGGCCCGACTCCGGCCAAAGCGCGCGTGGCGCTTGACGAGGCGGTGAACCTGTTCCTCGAAACGGCGCGTGACGCGGGCACGCTGGAGCAAGTGCTCGAGGAAGCAGGCTACACTCAGGGTTCGCGCGGTTGGACGAGCCCAAAATGTCTGAAGACGCAGAAGTCGGAGACGTTGCTGCCGGCTTGAGTGACCATGCCGAAAATCGCTCCGGTCGATTGGCGGGTGCTGGAAGCGGTCTTCTTGCGGGCGGGTTTTGATTTCAAACGGCAACAGGGAAGTCATCGGGCTTACGTGAAGCGCGGTGTCGCTCGACCTGTCGTGATTCCAACCTACGCCGAAGTGCCGGTGTTCATCATCCGCAACAATCTCAAGACGGCCGGGTTGTCTCGGGAGGATTATTTCAAGCTGCTCAACGAGGCTCGCTAGACGATTTCCAGCACCCCATACGTCCGCTTTTCGTTGCGGAGCGGGCCGATCCGGATGGGGTCAGGCAACTTGCAATGAGGTCGGCAAGACGCGCTGAATCGTTGCAGGGTTCAGTCTGACTTCATGGAATTGCTCCACCTTCGGGCTAAATTCTTGAGTCCGCTCCCGAGACGGGATTCTGTCGTGGCATGAGCAATCTGACGCAACCCTGGAATCGGCGGCGTTTTCTCGGCGCAATCGGCGGCGCGGCGGGATTTTTGATTCTCAAGGACGCCCGTTCGGCCCGCTCCTACCAGGCGAACGAGAAACTTCGGATCGCCGCCGTCGGGATCGGCGGCATGGGGGCGTGGAACCTGGCTCACTTCGCGGGCGAAAACGTCGAGTTCCTCCCCACCAACATGCTGGTCAAGCCGGCGACGAACCCCGTGATGTCGGGCGAGGAAATCGTCGCCCTCTGCGATGTCGACGAGCGGACGACCGCCACCTCGGCACCCGGCCGGCGCAATCCTCCGGGCGACACCTTCGCGCGTCATCCCAAGGCCAAACGGTATTTCGATTACCGCCAGATGCTCGAGGAAATGGACGATCAGATCGACGCCGTGGTCGTAAGCACGCCCGACCATCTCCATGCCCCGGTCAGCCTCGCGGCGATGCGACGGGGCAAACACGTTTATTGCGAAAAGCCGGGAGCGCACTCGGTGACGGAGGCGCGCCTGATGTCACAGGTCGCCGCGGAGAAGCGGGTCGCCACCCAGCTCGGCATGCAGATTCACGCTTCCGAAAATTATCGGCGAATTCTCGAACTCCTTCGCGGCGGTGCCATCGGCGCCGTCCAGGAATGCCATATCTGGCCCCGCGGTGCGGGAATCGCGCCGAGTGAGCGGCCGACCGAAACTCCGCCCGTGCCCGCCGGCTTGCACTGGGAAGAGTACCTCGGGTCGACGCGTTACCGGCCGTACCATCCGATTTATTCGCGCGGCAGCGGCGGAAACTGGCAGCGTTGGTGGGAGTTCGGCTGCGGCAATGTCGGCAACATGGGCGGCCACTTTTTCAATCTCGCTTTCTGGGCGATGGAGTTGCGTCACCCGCTCTCGGTCGAGGCGGAAGGACCGCCGCCGCACCCCGAAACCACGCCGGCCCAACTGCACCTGCGGTACAAATTCCCCGCCCGCGGCGCGCTGCCGCCGTTCACGCTGACCTGGACGCATGGCAGCGAGCCGCCGCGGATCTTCGCCGAGCACAAATTTCCCGATTGGGCGTGGGGCGTGTTCGTGGGCACGGAAGGCATGCTGCTCGTGAATTACGACCAGTGGATGCTCTGGCCGGAGCCGAAGTTCGCCAAATTCGTCCCGCCGAAGCCGAGCATCCCGCCGTCGATCGGACTGGCCATCAGCCGGCGCCCCGAGTGGGTGGCGGCGTACCGTGCCCTGCTGCCGGGTCGCGGGCTGGCGGAAATCGGCCATCGGACGGAGTGGCTGAATGCGTGCAAGACGGGAAGCCCGACTGGCTGTAATTTTGGCTACGCGAGTGCCATCTCGGAGACAATCATGCTGGGAGCACTGGCTTATCGCGCGGGCACCCGGCTCGACTGGGACGCCGCGAACCTCCGCATCTCGAATGCGCCCGCGGCCAATGCGCTGCTCGCCCGCACCTACCGTCCCGGCTGGGGCATGTAGGGGTCGTCGGCCGATATTCTCCCGCAGGGCGTGGACACTTTCGGCGCGGCACCGAAGAGTTCGAGACTGCGGGGCAGAACGCGTTCCGCCTGCGTTTCGCCGATCGGGCCGGGCGCTCACGTTACCCCAAACGAGCCAAAAATGGGGCGGAGCGAGAATCGATAAAATGTCAGATTTTCAGAGGCAAAATGCCCATCGGGCCGATCCCATCGTCTCATGATGCTAGGACCTTGGGCGGACGCCAATTCGATGGGAAAATTTTCTTCTTAATTCTCGCTCTGATCCCTTATTCCACGCGCCGGAGGTTCGAAACGCAGCGAAGAACCAAGATTGACATCCAAATTTTCAAAATCCACCGGTTCTCATTCGCACCGGCTCGCGCCGTTTGGAATATTTCCTTCCCCGCTCCCATGAATCGTTCCCTGCTCGTCGCCTTTATTCCGCTCGTCCTGTTTGCTGCCGGTGAGACGCCCCGTGGATTTACCGGGAACATCGAGCGCCTGGATCCCGTCTTCGACCGGCTGGTTGCGCCGGGTGAGCAAATGGAAAAACTTGCGGACGGGTTTAAGTGGGCGGAAGGACCGGTGTGGTTCGACGGTGCGCTGATTTTTTCGGACGTGCGGGAAAATACGGCTTACCGCTGGAAGCCCGGCATGAGGGAGGCGGAGGTTTATCTCAAACCCAGCGGCCTGCTTTCGCCGCAGGCAGGGGTTCGCCGTAGCTTGCCCGGCAGCAACGGGCTCGCGCGCGATGCTCAGGGGCGCCTGCTGGTGGCGCAACATGGCGAGCGGCGCATCGCAGGCTATGCCCACGGCCAGTTTACGACGATTGCCGACCGCTTCGAAGGCAAGCGATTCAATAGCCCCAACGACCTCGTGGTGCGGAAGAACGGTGACATCTATTTCACCGATCCACCCTACGGGCTCGAAGGGCTCGATCAGTCGCCGGTGAAGGAACTGCCGTATCACGGCGTGTTCCGGGTGACACCCGAGGGTAAGGTCACCCTGCTCGCCAAGGACATCGCGTTTCCCAACGGGATCGCGTTTTCGCCGGACGAAAAAATCCTCTACATTGGATCGACGGATGATGCGACCCCGCACGTGGCGGCCTTCGACGTCAATGCGGACGGCACTTTGGCCAACGAACGTTTGTTCCTCGACGTGGGGCCCTTCATGAAGGGCGCCGATCGCCGCGGCTGTGACGGCATGAAGGTCGATCGCGACGGCAACGTGTGGACCACCGGGCCCGGTGGCATCCTGGTCGTTTCGCCCGCGGGTAAAGTGCTCGGGCGGCTGCGTACCGGCGAGCCGACCGCCAACTGCGGCTGGGGCGAGGACGGCAGCGTGCTCTATATCACCGCGAATCGCTTTCTGCTGCGCTTACCGACTCGGACGAGGGGCGCGGGGTGGTGACCGCCGCAAGCTTCCGCTCGCACGGCTTGAGCCCCTTCCCCTCCCGCGTAGGTGCGTGAATCGAGTGACGGCAATCGCCCCAAGTCCGCGCGGTGCGTAATTATTCTCCACCGTGACCGGTCTCGCCGCGTATCGCCGGTGGCGCAAGCAGGCGGCTTGAGTTGGAGCACTTCTGCGTCGAAAGGGCGCGTCCCAAATAGCACCGTTATCGGCGCAGCGGCCAGCGTGAGCCTGCGTGGGAACTAGGGTGTTCATTCCGAAAGAGGCCCCTTTTTTGAAACAGCGAATAATTCCGCGACGCTATTTAAATAGCGTCGCCAGGATCGAAACGAGTTTGTGGGGTGCCGCACCTGGCCGGCGCTGTCCGCCGGCGGCCAAGCGGGGTAGGGCGACGAGGCGACCCCTGGGCCGGATGGTCTTGACTCTCGGCCCGGTTGCCGCACCCAAAACCTGCTTCCCCGATGGCCAACCCCGCCTCTCCTGCCAGCGCTTCGCGCCCGCCCCTGCCTGCGTCCGCCTGGATGGCGGTGGCGCTGCTCTGGTTCGCCGCGGCCTTCAATTATCTGACGCGGACGACGCTGACGACGATGCGGGCGACGGTCGTGCACGATATTGCGATGACCGATGCGCAGTTCGGGCTCCTGACGTCGGCGTATCTTGCGTGCTACGCGCTCGCCTGTCCCTTTGGCGGATTTTTCGCGGATCGTTTCAGCCGCCGGCAGGTGGTGCTCGTCAGCGTCCTCACCTGGTCGGCGATCACGCTGCTCACGACCCAGGCCCGAACCGCGGAACAATTCGTCGTCATGCGCGCGCTGTTGGGCCTCAGCCACGGGTTTTATATTCCCGCCGCGGTGTCCATCATCGTCGATCTGCACAGGGGTCCGACGCGGGCCTTCGCGGCCGGACTCCACATGTCCGGTCTGGTCGTCGGCTCGACGATTGGCGGGCTCGGCGGCTGGTTGGCGGAACAGCACGGCTGGCGTTACGCCTACACGGCCATCGGACTGCCAAGCCTCCTCTACGTCGCTGTGCTCGCGTTTTTCCTGCGGGAGCCCACGCGCGAATATCTGACGGCTGACGCGATCGCCCAGCGCCCGGCTTCGATCCGCCTCGCGGATGCCTGCCGCAACCTCGCCCGCACGGGACCCTATCTTGTCTTCATGGCGAGCTACACCCTGCAGGGGGCCGTCAGCTGGGTCGTCATCGGCTGGATGCCGACGGTCGTGAGCGAGCAGTTCCACCTCGGGCAGGGTGCGGCGGGATTCTCGACCCTGGCCTTCTTTTTTATTCCCCAGACCATTGGGTTGGTGGCCGGAGGATTCTGGTCGGATCGCTGGAGCGCTGCCAATCCGCTCTCCCGCATCCTGCTGCCGGCGGTGGCGATTCTGCTGGTGGGTCCGGTATTCCTGGTCACGGCCTGGGTTCACTCCATGAGCCTCACGCTGGCGAGCCTGAGCCTCTATGGCTTTGCGATGGGCATCCTCGGCGCCAACGTGATGCCGATCATCTGTCTGGTGGTGGATGCCCGTTACCGCGCCACCGCCCAGGGAATCATCAACGCCTGTGCGGCGGTGGGTGGCGGCGTCTCGATCTACGTGGTCGGAGCCCTGCGCGATGCCGGAACGGCGGTCGGTCTTATCCTGACCATGGCGGGGCTGGGCGTTGTCCTGTGCGGATTCCTGCTCTGGCTGGTCGGCGTCGTCCGGAAAAAGTCTGGGGCAAACGCCGCCCTCGGGTGACGGCATCACTTTGCTGATAACGATAGACAAAAATTGGATTTTTCAGAGGAGAGCGGGGTTATAGAAAAATTTTACCCACGGGATTCTCCTCCTCCCAGTCTTCCCTCCTCACGTCTGGCAACCTTCACTCCCCGGCACCCTTGAACATCACCCGCCGCTCCGCCCTCAAGTCCACCGCCCTCCTCGCCGCCAGTGCGGCATTTTCGCGCCTCCCGAATCTCCGCGCCGCCGATGCCGCGGGCCGCAAGCTGCGCGTCGCCGTGGTCGCCCTCGGGCGCGGGCTCAGCCATGTTCGGGCGCTGCTCACGCTGCCCGATGTCGAGATCGCGTACATTGCGGAGGTGGATCCGAATCGCCTCGCGATCGGCGCGAAGACGATCGCGGCCAAGCAGGCGGGCCCCTGCCAGGCAGTCACGGATTTTCGCCGCATCCTCGAGGACAAGACGGTGGATGCGATCTTCATCGCGACGCCGAATTTCTGGCACACGCCCGCCGCGCTGCTCGCGATGCAGGCCGGCAAGCACGTGTATGTCGAAAAGCCCGGCAGCCAGAATCCTCACGAGGCCGAGCTGATCGTGGCCGCGCAGAAAAAATTCGGCCGCGTCGTGCAGATGGGAAATCAGCGCCGCACCTGGATGAAGGAAGCCATCGAGGCGCTGCACGGCGGGGTGATTGGCGCCACGAAGTTTGGCCGCACGTTTTACTACAACGATCCCAGCAAGCGCGGAGCGATCGGAAAAAATGCCCGCAAGGCCCCGGCTGATCTCGACTGGAACCTCTGGCAGGGTCCCGTGCCGGATGACGCCCGGCACGACATGAAGGCCTTTGTGCACTACGACTGGCACTGGCTCTGGCACTGGGGCAATGGCGAACTCGGGAACAACGGCGTCCACTGCCTCGATATCCTGCGCTGGGGTCTGCGGGCTGACTATGCCGAGCGCATCACCTACCTCGGAAACCGCTATTGGTTCGAGGACAGTCAGGAAACGCCTGATACGGGCACGGCCGTGTATGATTTTGGGAAAAAGGGCGGGTGCGAGTGGGTGCAGAGCAGTTGCCATCCGCGCAATGCCGAGAAACCGCGCGCCGAGATTCTGTTCTACGGCGACGCTGGCACGATGGGCCTCAACTTCGACTGGGAGTCGTGGACCATCTTCGATCCCGCGGGAAAGGAAATCAGCCACGGTCGGGGCAAGGGTGGCGGCGATGCCGCGCACATCGGCAATTTCCTCGATGCCGTCCGCGGCAACGCGAAGCTCAACTCACCCATCGAGGAAGGGCAGAAGAGCACGATGATGTGTCACCTCGGCAACATTGCCTACCGCACCAACACGGTCGTTCGCTGCGATCCCAATACGGGCAAAATGATCAATAATCCCGCGGGCGAAAAACTCTGGCAGCGCGAGTCTTATCGCCAAGGCTTCGAGCCGAAGGTCTGATCATCGGTGAAAGACTAGACGGTCGGACTGAAGGGGTCGGACGGTTACCCTGGTCAGGTCTGCCCGAAATCCGCGCCACTGCGCCGTGAGCGAAGCGGGCGCGAGAACGGCTTTTTTCCGAGCAGGGTGCTCGCGCAACGGCGCAGCGGCGCAGCGAAATTCAGGGACCGCGGCGGTGGGGTGAGTGCGCTGATCGCCAGCGACTCATCGCGTTGTCCGGCGTTTCAATTCATCGAGGTTCACTCGGGCAAAAAAAACGCTGGGGCTGCCGGGCTGCGTCTTTTCCGCGTCCCAGAAAACCACGCCGAGGTGCTCGCCATCCAGTTGAGCCAGCTGCGGGCAGGCGCGGCCGATATAGCGGCCGGGATCGTAGAACACCCAGGAGCGATCGAGTTTCCATGATAGGCCGTCGTCGTAGGAGACGACGAGGCGAAACGTTTTGTCGTCGTCGGCAATGGCGGCCACCACCCAGCCGTTGTCGAGTGCGCGCAGATCGTCCCGGTAGCTGGAAACGTTGGGGGACGAATCAATCCGCGTCCAAGTCTTCCCGTCGTTGGTCGAGCGAAACCCCGTGCCGTGCAACAGCGCGCCCGATTTGGTCTGCACCAGCGGGCCGGGAAAAAGCTGTGGATCGCCGAAAGGAGAAACCCGATTGGTGGCCGGATTATAGCTGATCAGCCCCACGCCTGTGGGAAACACCCATTCGTCGTCCGATCGTTCCCAAATCGCGTGGCGGATGTAGCCCTCGGCCTGGTATTCGAGCGGCAAAGTCCGGGGCGCCGACCAGGTGAGTCCGTCATCGCCACTGGTGGCATAGGAAGGCCGTCGCCCTTTCTTGAGATCCTTGGGATCCCGCCAGGTGGTCCAGGTGAGATGAATCCGGCCATCGCGCAGCGTGGTCAACGCCCCCGGATACGGCTGCACCCCGCCGATGTCGGCGATGGGGCCTAAGTCATTCCACGTCCGGCCGCCGTCGGTGGAGCGCAGGAGGAAGATCTTGCCGTCCTGTTCGGCAAAGTGAGCGATTAACACCGCCTTGCTCTTCGTCACGCAGATCGCCGGGTGAACGTGCCCTCCCGATCCGCTGGCAATCCGTTGGATTTCCGGCGTGCCGGTGGCGGCCGAGGCCGAGGGCGCCAGGCAGCCGAGCGCCCAGCCCCAACCGACCGCGACCGCGATGACCCTTGGGATGGAGCGGAAAGCTAAGTGTACGGCTGAAGGAAAATTCGTGGACAATCGCATGGTTGGAATCCCGAGGTATTGCGGATCGAAACTTAAGGCAGGAGGTGTCTAACAAGGTGACGGGAAAGCCTGTCATTCTGAGCCCCGTCACCAACGGAAGCCCGTTCGGTATTTCCTGCTGATGAACCTTTCGCTTTCTGTCACTCTGAGCGCCAGCGAAGACTCCAAGCGATCGGGGCCACCGATCGTAGGGATTCTTCGCTGGCGCTCAGAATGACAATCGAGGGACACATTTGGTAGACTCCTCTAATGATGTCGTCCGCCATCATTCCGGCCCGTCGGGCACTTCGTTGAGGGTATACGCGGCGCGGTCGTTCGCCAGCGGGTCGCCCCGCTGGGAGGTTATTCCCATATCGAGATCGAACCGGTAAACGCGTCCCCTGACCAGGTCGGGCAGGATCAAGTCCACGGATGTCCCGTCGGGTTGCATCACCACGCTCCGCACGGGCACCGCCGTGCGGTCGAGTTCGTTGGATCCGTAGGCCGAACTGTACTCATAGCGATAATGCTCGACCCGATACGAGATCGCCTCGCTGGCCCGGCGATTCGGCGGGGCGGTGAAGCGGATGCGAAAGCCATTGGACCTGGCGTGGATGGATTGAATCTCAAACGGCATATTTCCCGTGTATTCGATCGAATAGAGCGCCCCGCGATCCGGCTGCCGCATCCAACCCGGCTCGGTGAGGCTCCCGACCCACAGTCTTCCCACCGGATCGAAAGTTACTGCCACCGGCCCGAGCAGGCCCCGATTCCAGAACGGAAAACACGCCCCTTGGTATTGGCCCTTCACCTTCTCCAACTGCGCCCGGATGATCGCGCCGCCTTCCATCACTTCGGCCAGAAAAAAATGGCCGGCAAACGGCCCGAATTTTCCGCCGGTGGTATCGTAGGTGACGCCATTGATCGATTTCGCCCAGGCGTAGGGCACCCAGACCGCCGTGGGGCCGACCGGTTTCGAACGATGGTCGAGTTGTTTCGGATTCGGAAATCCATAATACCGATCCGGCACCAGCTGGCACAGGCGGTTGCTCGCGATCCAGTTGCCTTGGTTATCCGTGAAAAAAATGTCTCCGTCCGGCCCGGCGGTCCAACCGACCGGATTGCGCATTCCGAAGGCGACCTCGTCCACCGTCCATCCCGCGGGGGCGGGGTTAAGCCGGATGGCCGATCCCGCTCCGATCATCTCCTGCGAACCCACCGCGTGGACGGCGAAGCTGAGAATATATCCACCCGTCTTGTCGCGAACCATGCCGTAGCCCCAATCGTACGACTTCGGATCGAGCAATTGCGGGAACGAGAGCACGTGTTCGAAGCGATCCGCGACACCGTCCCGGTCGCTGTCTTGGACACGGGTCAGGTTTCGTCGGTGCTGCACGAGCAATGAACTGCCGTCATGGGTCATCGCGAGGATGTCCTGAAAATGAGTCCCGGTGAAGTCGGTCAGGGTGGCCAGCGATCCCAGTTTGGGATCCACCTGGACCTTGAATATCTCCCCCAATTTTCCGGAGGCCACATACACCGTGCCCGTTGCAGGATCGGTTGCCAGAGCGAACGGCAACACGCGGTGCTCGCCTGACGGCAGTAGGGGCAACGGGTGCTGCACCGCCCGATATCCCGGCCGTTCCGA
>CANJNJ010000106.1 GCA_947474995.1 Opitutaceae bacterium
ATGCTGACAAGCAGTTGTACTGGCCCCGACCCGAAGCCGTCCGTAGCCCCATTTGCTCAGCGATTCCAATCCGGCTCGCGCCGCCTCCATTTCGCGAAGAATCTTTTCCGTGTGACGCAGAAATTGCTCCCCGGCCTGCGTCAAAAGCACGCGTCGGCCGACGCGGTCCAATAGTCGGCAGCCCACATCGTCCTCCAACGCCTTGATGGCATGGCTGACGGCGGATTGGGTAAGGAATAAGTCCTTGGCCGCCAGCGTGAAGCTTCCTCGCCTGGCCAATGCGGCGAAGGCATTGAGCTGCCGGCTATCGACCGTCGGCTTCATGGATGAAAGCTCCTCATTCGTATGGTTATTTGGGTGCAAAGCAGTAATTGCGCCATCTTTGCAGATCGACTGGCTGCCTCGCCAAGTAGAGGGAAAGCGGATGTTCCACCCGTCAGCCGGCCAACTCCCGGTTCCCCTTGGACGCTACTCGAGGTAATCGTGCCCGCAACGCGCCGCCAGCGGGATATGACAACAAACGCATTTGCCGAAGGGTCAGCACGTGGCAACTTCTGCTCTTCCATGACGTTTTCTGAGGCCATTGTTAGCCAGGCCACCACGCTCACCGCGTGGGTTTGCTGCTGCGTTTTTTAACAATGCCAACTGCGGAAAAATCCTTACCCGCGGTTAACGTCGCCGCGGTCAACGCTTCGCTTGCATCCGCGTCGGCCGAAGACCGGATCGCCTGGGCGGTCGCCGAATTTGGCAACCGGCTCGTGCTGAGCTCGAGCTTTGGCGCCCAAGCCGCCGTGATGCTGAGCCTCGCCAGTCGTGTCATGCCCGACATCTCCGTCGTCCTCATCGACACCGGTTACCTTTTCCCCGAGACCTACCGCTTTGCCGACGAGTTAACCGCGCGCCTTAAGCTTAACCTGAAGGTGTATCGCGCCGAAATTACCCCCAGCTGGCTCGAGTCCCGCCACGGCAAGCTTTGGGAGCAAGGTCTCGAGGGACTAAACCGCTATAATCAGATCGTCAAAGTGGAGCCCATGCGGCGGGCCCTGCGGGAATTGGGGGCGGCGGCCTGGCTGGCTGGGCTGCGGCGCAACCAGTCCAGCACCCGCGAAAAGCTTGACGTGATCGGGATGCAAGACGGTCGGACAAAAATCCATCCGATTATCGATTGGACCGACCGCGACGTGCATCGCTATCTGACCAAAGAAGGACTCCCTTACCACCCGCTTTGGGACCAGGGCTACGTTTCAATCGGCGACACCCACTCTTCCCAGCCTCTGACCAGCGATTTGACCCCCGAGCAAACCCGCTTTTTCGGCCTGAAGAGGGAATGCGGCCTCCACGAGGAAACCGGTGGCACCGGTATTTGATCCTTTCCCTTTTCACCCTCTTCCCAACTCCGAAACCTAAACTTTCCTCATGTCGCACTTAGACGAACTTGAATCACAAAGCATTTATCTGCTTCGCGAGGCCTACCACAATTTTGAGAAGCCCGGCATGCTCTGGTCGATGGGCAAGGATTCCAACGTCCTCATTTGGCTGGCCAAAAAAGCTTTCTGTGGGCACGTGCCCTTTCCGATCGTCCACGTCGACACGACGTATGAGTTTCCGGAGATGCTCGAATTTCGCACGTGGGCCCGCGAGCATTACGGACTCGATCTGATCGTGTGGATCAACGAAGAGGCCCGAGCCCGCGGCATCGGTTATGAGACGACCGATCCCGTGACCGTCACCCACGAACTGAAGTCCGTCGCGCTCCAGCAGGTACTCGGCGCCCATAAATTCGACGCGCTCATCACCGGCATTCGCCGTGACGAAGATTCCACGCGCGCCAAGGAACGCTATTTTTCGCCGCGCAACGCCGAGTTCGAGTGGGATTACAAGGACCAGCCCCCCGAATTCTGGAATCATTTCACCACCGATGTCGGCCCCGGTGAACACGTCCGGGTGCAACCCCTGCTCGATTGGACGGAAATCGACATTTGGCGCTATCTGGAGCGTGAAAACGTCCCGCTGCCGGGCATGTATTTTTCGCGCAACGGCCGTCGCTACCGTTCCCTCGGCTGCTGGCCGATTACCAAGGACATTGCTTCAAATGCGACCACGATCAACGACATCGTCGAGGAATTGAAGGTCACTCGCACTTCGGAGCGCGCCGGTCGCGCCCAAGATCACCATGAGCGCAATGCGATGCAAAAGTTGCGCGCCAAGGGGTTCATGTGAGCCAGCAACCGAATCCTAACGACCTAACGATCCAAAAATTTCCGTACGCCTGCCGATGAGTTCCCTTTCCGCCAAACCCACGCCATCCGGCGCGACCGACGCCAGCGCCCGCCCGCCCGCCGCGGTCGCCAACGATATTCGCACTTCCGCTCCCGCAGCCTCGGGCACGCACAGCGCGCCGGTGGCAGCGGATCACCTTTATCTCGTCGTGGTCGGCCACGTTGACCACGGGAAATCGACCCTGATCGGCCGGTTACTTTTCGACACCAACTCCGTGGCGGAAGGCAAAACCGAGCGCATCCAGGCGGCCTGCAAAGCCGAGGGCATGGAGTTCGAATACGCGTTTCTGATGGACGCGCTCCTCGAGGAGCAGGCCCAGAATATCACGATGGACACCACCCGGGTGCCTTTCTGCACGCCTCGCCGGGCCTTCACGATCATCGACGCGCCGGGCCACAAGGAATTTCTCAAGAACATGATCACCGGCGCCGCGAGTGCCGATGCGGCGATTCTGATCGTCGACGCCCACGAAGGCCTGCGCGAGCAAACCCGTCGCCACGGTTACCTGCTTTCCCTGCTCGGCCTCAAGCAGGTCGTCGTCGCCGTAAACAAGATGGACCTCGTCAACTACGACGAAAAAGTCTTCGACCGGATTCGCGCGGAGCTCACGGAATTTTTGGGCAAGCTCAATGTTCGGCCCGCGCACTTCGTCCCCATCGCGGCCAAGTTCGGCCATGGCCTGTTGCGGGCCGACGGCCAAACGCCGTGGTACCGCGGCCCCGCCTTGCTGGAAGCACTCGAGCAATTTCGCTCCACGCCCCCGATCGAGGGCGCTCCCTTGCGTTTCACGGTCCAGGACATTTACCGGTTTGATGCCCGCCGCATCGTCGCCGGCTTGGTTGAAACCGGCCACATCGCGGTCGGCGACCCGATCGAATTCCACCCCGGGGGTAAACGCAGCAAAGTGAAGTCCATCGAGACCTGGCCGGTGCCGGGCACTCCAGCACCTGGGCCCGTCGTGGCCGGGCGCTCGGTCGCCATCACTCTCGAAGATGAGCTTTTTGTCGAGCGCGGGCAAATCGGCGCGGCGCCCAACGCCACCCCGTCCGAGGCCCGCGAGTTCACGGCCCGTGTTTTCTGGCTGCACGCCGAACCGTTGCGGGTCGGCGACACCCTGCCGCTTCGCCTCGGCACGCAGCAGGCCGATGCCCGACTCGTCGCCGTGTCCCGCGTCCTCGACGCGGTGACGCTTGATACGAGCAGCGCCCCCGCCAACGAGGTCAAGCGCCACGAGGTGGCGGAGCTGCGACTGCGGGTTCGTCGGCCCATCGCCTTTGACGCGGGCGGCAAGATTCCCGCGCTCGGCCGTTTTGTACTGATGCGTGGACGGCGAATTGCCGGAGGCGGCGTGATTGACGCGGCGCTGATTGAGGAAGATGCCCAGAGCGAGAACCTCCCGGTCACGACCGCGGCCCGTGCCTCGTTGCTCGGCCATCGCGGTGCAGTCATTTGGCTCACGGGGCTTTCTGGCGCCGGCAAGTCGACGCTCTCCACCGCCTTGGAGCAGCGCTTATTCCGCGCCGGCGTGTTACCGGTCGTGCTGGATGGCGACGTGCTTCGCGCCGGCTTGTGCCAGGGGCTTGGTTTTTCACCCGAGGATCGGAAGGAAAACATCCGCCGGGCAGCCGAATCCGCGCTTCTGCTGGCCGAGGCTGGCGCCGTGGTGATTACCGCGCTGATTTCGCCTTTTCGCGAGGATCGGCAATTGGTGGCCAGTCGCTGCAAGGCGCGGAACATCCCCTTCGCCGAAATCTTTGTGAACGCTCCGCTTTCGGAGTGCGAGCGACGCGATCCCAAGCAACTCTACCAGCGGGCCCGCGCCGGCCAGATTCCGAAGTTTACGGGCATCGATTCGCCCTATGAAGCACCGCTCGCACCCACCCTCGAGTTGCGCACGGATCTGGAATCGGTTTCGCAGTCGCTCGATAAGCTCACCGCCCTGGCTTTGACCATGGCTCGGCCGCCGGAGCCAGGCGTCGCCGCCGGTGCCGACATCTAGCCACGGAAAACAGCGCCCGACGATGAACTCCAAACCGGACACGTTTGCCCATACCGGGGTCGTTTACCTGGTCGGCGCCGGCCCGGGTGACCCCGAGTTGCTTACGCTCAAGGCCCTTCGGCTCTTGGGCGAGGCCGATGTCATCGTCCATGACCATTTGGTCTCCGCGGAAGTCCTCGCTTTGGCCCGACGCGATGCAGAGCGGGTGTTCGTCGGCAAGAAAGGCGGCGGTTTCTGCTGCCCGCAAAACGAAATCGAAACCATTTTGGTTCACCTCGCTTTCGCCGGCAAGAAGGTCGTCCGACTCAAGGGCGGAGATCCCTTCATCTTTGGCCGCGGCGGTGAGGAAGCCGAGGCCTTGGTCGCGGCCGGCGTGCCATTTGAAATCGTTCCCGGGGTGACGTCGGCCCTCGCGGCCGCCGCCTACGCCGGTGTGCCGCTCACGCATCGCACCCATAGCTCGGGGGTCGTGTTTCTTACGGGCCACGAGGATCCCAAGAAGGCGGATACAGCCATCCAGTGGGAAGACTATGCCAAACTCGGCGCCACCCTTTGCATTTACATGGGGATGAAGAATCTCGAGACGATCGCGCGGCGGCTTCAGGCGGGCGGGCTCGCGGCCGAGACGCCCGTTGCGGTTGTTCAGTCCGCCACCACCAGCGCGCATCGCCAGCTCCTTTCGACGCTGGGCGAAGTTGCGCTAGTTTCCGAGCGCGAAGGATTCGGGGCCCCGGCAATCGTGGTCGTCGGCGAAGTCGCCGCGCTCGCCGACAAGTTGGCGTGGTTTGAAGCGGCGAAGACGGCCGCCCGCTAGTCATGATCGTCGCGCTCGTCGACAATGGTTCGATCGAGGCCGCCGCCCATCACAATCTGCGCGCCGTCGCCGACCTCATCGGTCGTCGAGTGGGTTGTCAGGTTCATGCCGTGTCATGGAGGCATAGCGACCGCATCGCCGCCGATGCCTTGAAGGGCGTCGCAGCCCTCACGCTCGCGCCGTGGCTTACCGGTCAACTCGCGGCCGGCGAGCGCCAGTTCATCTTCATTCCGTTTTTTATCAGCGCACAAGGGGCCATCGGGTCGGCGCTGCGCCGCGACCTCGCGCAATTCCAGCAAAGCGCCGTCGATTTCAAATTCACTTTCTGCGATGGCCTCGCCGCGCGCGGCGCCATCGCCGAAATCGTGGCAGCGCGCATCCGTGAGACGATTGCGACCCAGGGACTCACCCAGCCACCGGTCATCGTCGTCGACCATGGTGGCCCGTCCCCGTCCTCGGCGAGTCTGCGCGACGAGTTGACGGCCACGATTCAGGCCGAGTTGAAAACGGAGGTCGGGAGGGTGGCGGCCGCCTCGATGGAGGGTGACGACCACCCGCACAATCATCCCCTGTTCGCAGCCCAGCTTGGCGCGCTGGGCTTCGAACGAGGAGATGTCGTGATCGCGCCTCTCTTCCTTTCGCCGGGCAAACACGCGGGCCCGGATGGCGATCTCGCCCGCATTGCGCGCAAAGCCTGTGAACAGGGGAATCCGCGCACGAACCCGCGCCGCTGCCATTTCACGGACCTAATCGGCTCGCATCCGCTAGCGGCGGAAGTCCTCGCGACCTCGTTGCGCGAGACACTCGCCAACCTTTCCGCGCCATCGTAGCGCTCGTCCGTATTCCACCAACCCCGGCACCGTCCCTATGGCACGAAAGAGGGCGGGCCGCCTACCCCTAAGCGGCCCGCCCATAGCTTTCTTACTTTTCCGAATTCTCCACCGCTAAGCGGAGGAGAAAATCGGTTACCCTGTGAAAGCGGCGGAGACGTTAGGTTCCTTCCCCGGCTACAATAAACGCCCAAAAAGCACTGGAAATTTTTGAACGCCCTTGGCCCGGTCTGGCTCCTCGCAGGGACGCCCTATTGGACAGCAGGGCTTCCCGCCGCCGGATTCTTCCTAGGCTTTGGCTCCGTCCACAGGCGCAGGAGTAATTCCGCCAGATTTTTCATACTGGTCCTCTGCACGCCCTCCGTTTGGGCGGCCTCCTTGAAGGGCGAAGCTACGGCACTTCGCTCCTCATAGTAACGCCAGAGGTCTTCCGCTAGCCTCATAATTATAACATGTTGGTCATCATTGCCCTTGCCTGCAGCACGCAACTTTCCCTGCCAAAACTGTCTCTCTTCAGGATGGCTCTGGAGGTAATCAAACACGCGTTGCTCGCTTCGGTTGAGGCTCATTACTCAAACGTGCGATTTGCTTCGGGGAAAACAACTGCCAATCCCGCTCCTACGGCGGCGTTGCATTTGCCTTCCAACCATGGCTAACCTCCGAACCAACAAACCTATCCTTCCATGTGGCAAAAATTCTCTGAGCAAATTCCCGCGGTTATCCTGACCGCTCTGCTGGTTATCGGCGGGGCCTTTTGGGTGCATCAACAAACGGTCAAGGAGTTGAGCGCCAAACAACAGACCGAGCTTGCTCCTATTCGCGAGCAAAACGACGCCCTGAAAGTCGCCTCGGAGGAAAATCGCCGGCAGATTGACGCGACCAATAAGTTACTGAAGGACGCCATCTCCAAGCGCGAAGCTGAGATGTTCCGGACGGATGAAGAATTGCAGAAGCTCAACGTTGAGCGTATGAACGCCTTGGCGGAAGCGATCGCGAAGAAGGTGCAGCCCTATAACACGATGCCGAAGTCGCCCGAAGAGGCCGAAAAGATGCAGAATGAGCAGGTCGACAAGGTTTCGAACCGGATGACGGAGCGCATTCAGCCGATCCTTTCGGAAATGGCCAAAGACCAGAATCTCACGCGCGACTCGATTGAGAAATACAGCCAGCGCATCTCCGATCAGGTCAGCAATGTGCTGACGGCAGAATTGGCCAAGAATCAACAGCTCAATAATAATTTGCAGCAGACCCAAGCCACGGCGCAGGACGCCATCACTTTGTCCCACGAAATCACGGCGCTCTACCTCAGTTCGTTCAAGGACCAGGGTCTCATTACCCGCCTCCTCACCCTGCCGGCAAACATCGTCAAGGACGCGAGCAGCATGAGCATCATCAACAGCAGCGACCGGAAACGGATCGAAGAGGATCTCATCCGGAAGATGGGCGACATTGAGAAACGTTTGACCGACCTGCGTGATCAGGCGCCCCAGCCTACCGCTGGACCAAAGTTGTCGGCCCCGCAGCGCCCGCAGGCGACTCCGGCGGCCGCCCCCGCGAAATAGTCGCCAATTTTATCCTCATCGGTATTTCCAGCCACGCGTTTGCACGCGTGGCTTTTGTTTTTCCACCCTTCGCACAATGGATCGCCTCCTTCCTTCCCTCCTGATTTTCACCCTGCTCGCAGCTGGTGTCGTCACGACCGGCTGCGCCAAACGCCGTTCGGCCGTCGAGCGCGGCAACCGGAATCAGGTTATCCACATCGGCAATCTGGGCGAACCCAATGACCTCGACCCGCAGATCGCCGATTCCCAGCAGACCATGAACATCTGCATGGCGTTTTTCGAGGGGCTGGCGCAATACGATCCGAAGACCAGTGAACCGATTCCCGCCGTGGCCGAAAGCTGGGAATCAAATCCGGACGCCACCCGGTGGACGTTTCACCTCCGGGCGAATGCCAAATGGTCGAACGGCGAGCCCGTCACGGCCCATGACTTCGTCTTCGCCTACCGCCGCCTCCTTTCGCCCAACCTCGCCGCTGAATACGCCTCTTTGCTCTATTCCTTAAAGAATGGCCGGGCCTTCAACGCCGGGAAGATCACCGACCCAGAATTGATCGGCGCCAAGGCGGTGGACGATCGGACACTCGTCCTCGAACTGGAGCATCCCGTGCCTTACCTCCCAACGATGGTCTGCCATGGCTCGTGGTACCCGGTGCCCCGAAAAACACTGGAGAAGTACGGGCCGGTGGATCAGCGCGGCAACCGGTGGACCCGACCGGGAAATCTTGTCGGTAATGGCTACTTTCTCCTGGCCGAGTGGAAACCCCATCAGTACGTCCACGGGACCAAGAGCCCCACGTACTGGGATCGGGACAAAGTACAACTCAACGAATGCTTCTTCTATCCGATCGAAAGTGAAGACGCCGAGGAACGCACCTACCGCTCCGGTCAACTTCACGTCACGAGCACCCTGCCCATTTCCAAAATCGCCGTCTATGAAAAGGCGGCCGGTGGCGCGTACCAACCGCATGTGTTCCTCGCCACCTTCTTTCTTCGGTTCAACCTCGACAAGCCTCCGCTCAACGACCCCCGGGTCCGGCGCGCGCTTTCGCTCGCCATCGACCGGGAACGGTTCGTCCGCGATGTCATGCACGGACATCAATTGGCCGCCGGCCATCTCACGCCGCCCGATACCGCCGGCTTCACGGCGAAGACCGACGTGAAATTTGATCTTCCCACCGCGCAAAAGTTGCTGGCCGAAGCCGGATTTTTCGAGGGCCGCGGTTTTCCCCGGCTCGAAATTCTCTATAACAACACGGAGGCCAACCGGATCATCGCGGAAGCCCTCCAGCAGATGTGGCACAAGGGACTCGGGATCGACATCGGGCTAATCAACCAGGAGAGCAAGGTTTGGGCGGATTCGATGCGCGCCCGTAATTACCAAATCGCCCGGATGGCGTGGATTGGCGACTACCTCGACCCGAGCACCTTTCTCGAACTGATGACCGGCGAGAGCGGTAACAACATGACCGGCTGGCGCAACGCGGAATACGACCGCGTCTATGCCGAGGCCAGTCAGACCCTCGATACGGCCCGGCGTTACCAGCTTTACCAGCGTTGCGAAGAAATCATCGCGGCCGAATCACCGATTGCGCCGATCTATTTCTACACGCGCAACAACCTCGTTCGTCCCGAAGTGAAGGGTTGGTACGGCAATCTCCTCGACTATCATCCGCTCAAGGGCGTGCACCTTGAGCCGGGCCCTTGAGCCCCACGCGGTGCCGCATGCTTAACTCAACGCCACGTCCGTTCGCTTCACTTCTTTCACCGGCCATTTGGTCACCGTAAGACCTTTCGCGCTGCGGCTGCTCACCGGCACGGTCCGCAAATCAAAGTCGAGTTCGCGCACGCGCGCACCGCTTCGGCCATCGATGAAAACATGGAGTGACTGGGGCATTTCCTTCTCGGTCTTGCTGACCTCGAGGTAAACCACGCGGGAGCCTTCCGCCTTCACCAAGGGATAAAGCTTGTCGCGCGACAACCCACCGATCTGGAACCGCTTGGCGAAGGCTTTTCCGGACTCCTTGTCCTGATAGACCATCGTGTAGAAATTCGTGTCCCCGTCCTTCGGGAAGACCGCGCAGTGGATAATCTCGCGGCCCATGAATACCTTGTCGCCGACCTTGGCCACCTTGAGTGAGCCGTCGCGCATCAGGCAAAGCGCACTGTCGAGAATGGTGCACTCCTGGACAAATTCGTGCTGGCGCCAGTTGAGGCCAATGAAGCCGTCGTCGCGATTGACGTAGAGCCGCTGGTTGGCCGAAACGACTTCCGACGCATTGATTTGCTCGATCTCGTCGTACTGCGTACGCCGCTTCAGGCCCTTGCCGTATTTCTCCTGCAGCATTTCGAACCAGGAAATCGCGTAGGCTGTGAGGTTCTTCAGGCTGGCTTTGGTCTCCTTGATCCCCTCCTCGATCTTCTCCAGCGCCTCTTCGGCCTGGAAGCGATTGTAAGCGGAAATGCGCTTGATGCGGATTTCGGTCAGGCGCGTGATGTCCTCCTCGGTCACGGCCCGGCGCAATTGCTTGAGGAACGGCGCCAGCCCCTCGCGGATTTCTTCGAGCACGCTCGCCCAGGTCTTCGACTTTTCGATCCGCCGATAGATGCGCTCCTCGATGAAAATGCGCTCGAGGGAATCCCAGTGCCACTGCTGCTCCAATTCGCCGAGTTTGATTTCCAGTTCCTGCTTGAGGAGGGCCTTGGTCTTGTCGACGGAGCGCTTCAGGATTTCGCGAACCCCGAGAAATTGCGGCCTGTCGTGCTCGATGACACATGCCGCCGGCGACAGATTCTGCTGGCAGCCCGTGAACACATAGAGCTGTTGAATGACTTGCTCCGGGTCGCTGCCCTGCGACAGATGAACCAGAATCTCGACCGAGTCCGCCGTGTTGTCGTCGACGTGACGGATCTTGATCTTCCCCTTGGCGTTCGCCGCGAGAATCGACTCGATGAGCGTCTCGGTGGTGGTGCCGAAGGGCAGTTCCGTGATCGCGAGGAGGGACTTCGAACGCGCCTCGATCTTCGCGCGAATTTTAACTTTCCCACCCCGTTCGCCGTCGTTGTATTCCGAAAAGTCGGCAATGCCGCCGGTCGGAAAATCCGGAAAAATCCGAAACGTCTTACCCTGCAGATGATTGATCGCTGCGCGGCACAGGTCGTTGAAATTGTGCGGCAGAATCTTGGTCGAAAGCCCGACCGCAATGCCCTCGGCGCCATCCAGCAGGACAATCGGAAACTTCGCCGGCAACGTGACCGGCTCCCTGGCCCGGCCGTCGTAGCTGAGTTGCCAGGTCGTGGTCTTCGGGTTGAAGAGGACGTCCTTGGCAAAACCCGTCAGCCGCGCTTCGATGTACCGCGGCGCCGCCGCGTCGTCACCGGTCAGCATATTGCCGAAGTTACCCTGCGGCTCGATGACGAAGCCGCGCTGGCCCATGCCCACCAAGGCCGCCCCAATCGAGGCATCACCGTGGGGATGAAAGCGCATGGTCGCGCCAACGATGTTGGCGACTTTGTGAAAACGCCCGTCATCCATTTCCCACAGGGTATGGAGGATTCGCCGCTGAACCGGTTTCAAACCGTCATCGATGTGCGGCACCGCGCGATCGAGAATAACGTAACTGGCGTACTCGAGAAACCAGCCGCGATAACTGTGGGCGAGCGGCGAGTCTTCGTCCTGCACCTTCTCCCCACCCCGCCGTTTCGTTGGTGGTGGCGTAACCGGGATCCCCGCGACCTCGGTGGGCGATTCCATCGGCACCGGACTGGCGACCGGCACGACAGACTCCCGCTTCGGGCTTTTGCCGGCAGCGGAAGGCGTTACGACCTCACTGCCCAATGGCAGTTCAGGTTGTTCGGAATTCTTGGCAGGCTTTTTCTTGGGCATTCGGTCGGGAAATTGGTTTTAAGGTCAAAGGCTCACACGCGCCGGCGAGTCGGGTCAAGGGATGCTTCACCTCCCTCCCCGTGCGCTCGGGTGTGCCCCGCGCCCTCGGCCAACCAAGGGGCAACGGACTACCGACTCTTCTTGGTCACCGCGGACCCCGTTAACTTGAAAAAGACCTCGGCATAACGGTGGCCAAACTCGCGCACGGACGCGCTTTCGAAGTGGGTCAGATCCCCTTTGTCCTTCAATTCCTTCGCCGATACGCACGCGTAGCGGGTCACGGTGCTGCCCAAGGCGCCCAACATGGCGTTCATCGGACCGTTCTCCGGGCGCCCGGCGAAAAGTTCTCCCGCAATGATCGGCACGTCGGGAGCATGGAGGTCCTGCCGCAAGCGCGCGACCAACGTGGCAAAGCGCTTCGGATACGAGGCCATCTTGTCTGCGGCGCGATCCGCCTCGCCCTGATGCCAAAGAATCGCGCGCAACTTGCCGCCCTGACTCAGGGCCAGCCGGGCGCGCTCGACGGCGTTCGTGTAGAGTTTCCCGTCTGGTGCCCACTCGTCGAGCGAAGTTCCGCCAAAAGCTGCGGGAATCAGTCCAATCAAGGCGTTCGGTTCCGCCGTCGCCACCTCGCGTGCGAAAGTGGAAGCGAGGCCGACTCCGGCAATTTCGGGTTTGTCGAAATGGAGCGGATCGATGGCCGGCACCCAGGTCTTTGCCTGATTCATCGAAAATATCCGCGGATGGGGAATCTTGTCCGGGGCCTCCACCACGCCGCGTCCGGCCATGTTGGACTGCCCAATCAACAGGAAAATATCGCGCGGGGCTGGCTCCGCGCCGCGAACGGCAGATGCGATCAACAGCAGCAGGACGGGAAAGAGTCGGGAAAGCATGAACAAGGGAGAAGACGGATCTCCGCCGCCGGTCAATCCCTTGGCGCTTCCGCCGGGTTCGAAATCCCCCCGCCCGACGGCAAGCGAAAGATGGATTTTGGTGCCGGCTTGTGCGTTCCTGAGCCATGGCCGCACACTTTGATGTGATTGTCGTCGGCGTCGGTGCCATGGGCGCAGCCGCATGTTGGGAATTCGCCAAGCGTGGTGTCCGCGTGCTGGGACTCGAGCAATTCGACATCCCCCATAACCGTGGCAGCTCCCATGGTTATTCGCGCATGACGCGCATGGCCTACTGTGAACACCCCGATTACGTGCCGCTGCTGCGGCGCTCCAATTCGCTTTGGCGGGAACTGGAACAAGAGAGCGGCGAAAGCATTCTTCACCTGGTCGGTGGCCTCTATATGGGCCCACTAAGCGGCGACCTCGTGGGAGGCTCCCAGCGCTCAGCCCAGCAGCACGGTCTGGCGCACGAGCTTCTCGATCATCGCACCCTAGCGCAGCGCCATCCGCAATTTGTTCTACCCGAAGATTGGGTCGGACTGCACGAACCGCAGGCGGGGTTCCTCCTCCCGGAGCTGGCCATCTCCTCGCTCGTCACCTGCGCCTTGCGCCGCGGGGCCGAGATTCACGGTCACGAGCCGGTACTGTCATGGAAGGTCGAAACGGGGCACGTGACCGTGACGACTGCGCGAGAGACCTATCACGCGGAGAAGCTCGTCTTGAGCGGTGGCGCGTGGAGCAACCGCCTGGTGAGCAATCTCGGGGTAAATCTCGTCGTCACCCGCCAAACCCTTGGCTGGGTCTGGCCCAAGGAATGGTCATCGTTCAAACTCGGAACGCTCCCGGTGTGGATGATCGATCGGCTTGATGGCGCGCTGCACTATGGATTCCCCATGGTGACACAGAGCCCCGGCTTCAAGGTGGCGTTGCACGTCCCGCTCCAGCCGACCGATCCCGATCACGTGGAGCGCGATATCCTGCCCGGTGATGAGGAAACCTTTCGCGCGTGTCTCCGGCGTTTTCTTCCGACCGCCAACGGACCGTTGCTGGCCTTGCGGACCTGCCTCTACACCAACAGTCCCGACGCTCACTTCATCCTCGACCGCCATCCGCAACACGATCGGGTGGTCGTCGCGGCCGGCTTTAGCGGACACGGCTTCAAGTTTGCGACGGCGATGGGCGCGGGGCTGGCCGATCTCGCCTGCGAGGGCCGAACCCAATTGCCCATTGGCTTTCTGGGTTTGGAACGCTTCCGGACGCGTTGAGGCCGCCAAGGAACTCACGACGCCGGTCGGAGCCCGGCGCTACTTGGTCAAGGCTGCGTCGGGCGTCTGCAAAATCTTTAGCGCCGTCTCCAAATCGGGGTCCATGCCGACCCGTAGATCGTGCAGGGTGCGAGTCACGGTGACATCGGGCATCAATCCATTCCCCTCGATTCGCCGCCCTTTGGGCGTCACGTAGTCCTCCCGGCTAAGTTGCAATTCTCCCCCGTCCGGGAGCCGATGAAACCAACTCGCCAGCACTGCTCCGGCCGTCTTTCGGCCCACGAGTTTCGCGCGCCGATGGTCCTGCAGCACTGCGGAGAAAATTTCCGCCGCGCTCCCAGTGGCGCCGTCGACCAGAACCACGACGCGGCCGCGGTAGTTCGCCGAGCCCAGCTGCCAGGAGTTCTTTACGTCCCGCGCACCACCCCGGCTAATGAACGTGCCGCAGTCGACGCGCTGTTCGAAGAACTCTCCAATCACAATCCCAAGGGAAAAGGTCTCGCCGCCGGGGTTGTAACGCAGGTCGATGACCACCCCCGGCGCATCGGCATGCGCGTTTAACTGTCCACCGAGCCAGCGACGATCCGGTCCGTCGAATTCGTCGAACCGCAGGTACACGTACCCGCCTTCCAACTCGCGGGCGAGCTGGCGGGCCGCGGTGGACAGCGGCTTGGCGCGCAGGCTGGCCAGGATCTTGCGATCGTTTTCGTCCAGAAATTCCCACGCCACGACTTCGCCATCTCGCGGGCGAAAATCAACCTGAGCCGAGAGCGGCGCGCCGTTGCGCGATACCACAATCCATCCCGGCCGAACCTCTGCTTGGGCCGCCGGACTGCCCGCCAGCACCTCGCTCACCACCCAGCGATCTTCGATCCGGATCATGTTAAAGCCGGTTCGGGCCCGCAGGTGAGTCTTGCGTTCCCCCACCTGGGTTGGCGTCAAGGCGTGGGTGTGACTGTCGTGCAACGACCCCACCATCTCATTGAGTGCCTGGTAGAGCTTAGGGTCGTCGCCCGCGGCCAGCGCCATCGGGCCATATTTGGCGGCGGCCGCCTCCCAATCCACCCCCTGGAGTTTCGGATCGAAGTGCTTTCGATTTACGAGGTCCCAGACCGTATGAAAAACCTCGAGGTTATGACCCGCTCTTTGGACCTGCTCCCGCGGCAAGCTCGCCAGCGACATCCGCGCCTTCGGCACCGTGGTGCAACCGGCCAAAAGCAGTGCCAAGGCGGCCAGAGTGCCGCCCAAAAAACCCTTCGTGCCCGCCGCCGGGCCTGACGCGGCGGCCTCCACTTGGCGCCACCCAGCGCGTGCCCGTTGGGGCCCACCGTCCGAAGCCAGGCTGGCGCATTCGCGTCGAATCACACTTGGACCAAATCCTTTTCCACTCTCAGATTGTCGATGATAAAGTCCTGCCGCTCCGGGGTATTCTTCCCCATGAAGAAGCTCAGCAATTCATCGCTGTTGTGCAGGTGGTTCAACGTGATCGGTTCGAGCCGGATATTTTCGCCGATGAAGTCCTTGAACTCACCCGCCGAGATTTCGCCGAGGCCCTTGAACCGCGTGATCTCGTGGCTGGCACCCAGTTCGGCGATGGCGGCCTGCTTCTCACCTTCCGAATAGCAATAAATCGTCTTCTTCTTGGTCCGCACCCGGAACAGCGGAGTATCGAGGACGTAGAGGTGTCCGTTGCGAATCAGGTCGGGAAAGAACTGCAGGAAAAAGGAAATGAGCAGCAGTCGGATGTGCATGCCATCCACGTCGGCATCCGTCGCGATGACGACCTTGTTGTAGCGCAGGCCGTCGAGCCCTTCCTCGATGTTCAGCGCGGATTGCAGCAGGTGAAACTCTTCGTTCTCGTAGATCACCTTCTTCGACAGCCCATAGGTGTTCAGCGGTTTTCCTTTCAACGCGAACACCGCCTGGGTCTGCACATCCCGCGTCGCGGTCAGCGATCCCGCCGCCGAATCGCCCTCCACGATGAAGAGCGTGCATTCTTCCGCGCGCGCCGACCGATCACCGAGGTGAACGCGGCAATCGCGCAGCTTGCGATTGTGGAGCGAGGCCTTCTTGGCCCGCTCCCGGGCAATCCCGCGGATGCCGGCGAGTTCTTTGCGCTCGTGTTCATTTTCCTCGATCTTCAGCCGCAAGGCCTCGGCCGTCTCCTTGTTCTTGTGGAGAAAGACGTCCAGCGACTGCTGCATGAACTTACCCACGAAATCCTTTAGCGTCGGACCACTGGGCCCGACCGCCGGCGAACCGAGCTTCGTCTTGGTCTGGGACTCAAAGACCGGCTCCATCACGCGCACGGCGATCGCCGCATCGATCGATTGCCGGATGTCGGCGGCGTCGTAGTCCTTCTTGAAAAAATTGCGCACGGTATCAGTCAGCGCCTCGCGGAACGCCAACAGATGCGTGCCGCCCATCGTGGTGTGCTGGCCGTTGACGAACGAATAGTACTCTTCGCCGTAGTGTCCGCCGTGGGTGAAGGCCACTTCGATGTCCTCGCCTTCGAGGTGCACGATGGGATAGAGCGGCTCCCCGCTCAGGTTTTTTTGGAGGAGATCCCGCAAGCCGTTTTCCGACTTAAACGGCTTCCCGTTGAGGGTCAGGGTCAGGCCGCGGTTCAGGAACGCGTAGTTCCATAGCATGTCCTCGATAAATTCATGCCGGAAGCGGAAATCCTTTCCAAAAAGCTGCTCGTCCGGCACGAACTCGATCAAGGTGCCGTTGCGCTCGTCCGCTTTCGCGAGCTTGTGGTCCTTGCGCAATTTACCCTTCTCGAACTCCACCACCTTGGTCTGGCCATCGCGAAAAGACTGGGCGCGATACGCGATGGCGAGGGCGTTGACGGCCTTTTGGCCGATGCCGTTCAGACCGACCGATTTCTGGAAAGTCTCACTATCGTATTTCGCCCCGGTGTTGATGATCGAAACACAGTCGATCAGCTTGCCGAGGGGAATGCCCCGACCGTAGTCCCGCACGCGCACCGTCCGCTCATTGAGTTCCACCTCGATTTTTCGCCCCTGCCCCATCGTGAATTCATCGATCGAATTATCGACGGTTTCCTTCAGCAAAACGTAAATTCCGTCCTCCGCATGGGTGCCGTTACCCAGTCGGCCGATATACATCCCCGGGCGCAGGCGGATATGCTCGAGCGAGGAGAGGGTCTTGATGCTGGCTTCGGTGTAGGCTTGGGCCATGGGGAAAAATCGTTGGTTGCGGGCGGACGTCAAACGAGTGCCGCCGGGCGGACGTGACAAGCGAAATTGCCAGTGCCCGCCATCGGGCACAGCTCGATTCCCGCACTTGCGCCGGAGCACCGCGAGGGTAACCTCCGGACTGCTCCCGCTCATCATGAAAAAACTCCTGGTCATTGGCGGCATCCTTGCAGCGCTCGCCGTCATCGGCTTCGTGGCCACGGCATTCTTTCTCGGTTCCGTCGTCACGGCCGGGGTCAACCGTTTTGGACCGAAAATCACCCAGACCAAAGTGGTGCTCACGAGCGCGAGTATTTCACCGCTCAGTGGCACCGGCACGCTCAATGGCCTGATCGTCGGCAATCCGAAGGGCTGGAGCGACGCCGACGTCTGTTCGCTCGGAAAAATCCACCTGGACGTCGCGCCGTTTTCCATTCTCGGCGATCATATCGTCATCAACGAAATCTCCCTCGAGGCGCCGGAGTTCAATTACGAGACCAAGCTGGTCGCCAGTAACATCAACGACCTGCTCAAGAACATCGAGCAGGTGACGGGCGCCAAGGACGCGCCACAGGCAACCGCCAAGAGCGGCAAGCCGATCAAATTCGAAGTTAAAAAATTCCGACTGCAAAACGGCACCGTCCGGCTTGGGGTCGGCCCCGCGGCCATAAAGCTGCCCATGCCGCCCATCGCCCTCGATGACCTCGGCACCAAGGAAGGCGGAATCACGCCCGACCAATTGGTCTTTGCGGTGATGCGCAGCGTCACGGGCAGTGTCGTTTCCGCCACGGCGCAGGCCGCGGGAAAGCTCGGCGGAACCGCCGGAGCCGCCGCCGCCGAAGGCGTGAAGAGCGCCGGGGAAGCGATCAAGGGGCTCTTTGGCGGGAAGAAATAGTCCGGCTTCCCTGCGCGTGTGCCGCCGAAATCGGCGGTTGGCTGTGACGGCGTTGACCGCTTCATCCGTTGACGCCGCGCGAGCGGCGCGCTGCGCTGGTGCGCCATGAAAGTTACCTACTACCTCGAAGTCCTCTCCTCGTGGTGTTACTGGGCCGAGCCCATGTGGGCGGAGCTAAAGTCACGCTACGCCGGCCGGGTTGAGTTCGATTGGAAAATCGCCCAGATGAAGGCCGCGGACTATCCTGTCTCGCGCGAACAATGCGACTGGTTTTACCGGCGGAGCGGGATGATGATGCGCGCCCCTTTTATGCTCAACTCCGGGTGGCTGGAGCCAGTGAAAGAGGGCGCGCTCGTGGCGCCCCATCTCGTGGCCGAAGCCGCGCGGGACTTCGGTTTTGTCGGCGATGAGATTCGTCTCGCCCTCACCCACGCGGGCGAGCGCGAGGGCCGGAAAGTACTGCAAATGGCCATCGCGGTTGACGTCGCCGCCAAGGCCGGTGGAAAAAAACTCCCCGCGCGCACGTTGCGCGCCCGGGCGGAGTCGGCTGAGGTGCGCGCGCGGGTCGAAGCCAGCACGCGGGAATTTTTTGCGCACCAGGTCAATCAGCGACCCACGTTTATACTCCAGAATGCCATCGGCGATAAAGCCGTGTTCTCCGGCCTCGTCCGCCTTGAGCCGTTGGCTGCCGCCATCGACGCCATGCTCGCCGACACCGCCGCCTACGCGGCGCACGCCGCCCACTTTGGGTCACCGCCCGCGAACTGAAATCATTTGGGCCTCGAACCTGGGACACCATGAGACCAATGGCCGTCAGCGTGGCGCTCCTCGGACTTTTTAGCCCGAGCCTATTCGCCGCGGGAAACGCCATCGCGCCCTATACGTTGGCGCAGCACGAGGGACGCTCCTGGCTTATCACGCCCGCAGGGGACCGCTTCGTCCCACTCGGCCTCAACCACCTCACCGCCGCCCTCAGCGGGACGACCGAAAAACTGAAAGCCACGCGATTGACGCAGATGGAACAGGACCTGCGGGACTGGCATTTCAACACCGTGGGTTACGGCGCGCCGGAAGCGATGTGGGCCACCTTTCCTTTTGTCGCCGAGGTATCGTTGACCCGCTGCGGACATTATCTGCCGAAGGAGCCGTTCGCCTACGACGACGTTTTCGATCCCACGTTTCAGGCCGAGGTTCGCCGCAAGGTGGCGGCGTTGTGCGCCCGGACGAAGAACAATCCCAACTGCATTGGCTATTGGTGGACGGACACCCCGCGCTGGGATCTCGAGATCGCCCAACGGCTTTGGGGCCAGACTTGGGTGAGCGCCATTCGGGCGCTGCCGGATGCGGCCCCCGGCAAGCGGCGCTATGCCGAGTTACTCCGGAGCCCGGGAAACCACGATGACCGCGCATTCCTTCGACTGATCGCGCGTGAACTCTATTCCGTTACCGCGCTCGCCTTTCGCGAACACGACCCACGGCGGCTGATTTTCGGAGAACGGTACAAACTCGGTGACCATCCGCCGGAGGTGCTCGAGGAAGCAGCGAAAGTCGTGGACATTATTTCGGTCCAACCCGGTCCCGAGG
>CANJNJ010000107.1 GCA_947474995.1 Opitutaceae bacterium
ACGTGATCACGTCGATCGCCATGGATCACTGCGAGATTTTGGGTGGGGAAATCGAGCAGATCGCCGGTGAAAAAGCCGGGATCATCACACCGGGCCGTCCGGTGATTATCGGCCGGATGCCCCCGGCCGCCGAGCGGAAGATTCGCGCCGTCGCCGCCACCAAAGGGTCTCCCGTGATTTCGGTGGTCGAGGAATTTGGCGCGGAAGTGGAACGCTATCCCCGGACGAACCTGGAGGGTGACTACCAGCGCTGGAACGCCGCCACCGCCCAGCTGGCCGTGCGGGCGTTGTCGGCCAAGTGGAGAATTACTCCGGACGCGATCGCCCAGGGACTGCTGCACGTCGATTGGCCGGGGCGCTGGCAACGCGTCAGCGTGGGAGGACGACTAACCATCCTTGATGCCTCCCATAATCCGGAGGGCGCCCAGGTGTTGGACTCCAACCTCTCCCACTTGGTGGCGGAGACGGGACGCGCGCCCATTGTCGTCACCGGTGTGCTTGGGGTGGCGCGGGCGCGACCCCTCATCGAGACGATCTGTCGCCACGCGCGGGAACTGCATCTCGTGGCACCGGATCAACCCCGGGCCTGTTCGCCGGCGGAACTCGAGGCGCTGGTGCCACCGACCTACCGCGGCAAGATCGTGCGATCTGCGGTGGAGAAAATTTTTCCGGCGCCGGGTCGCTGCGTGGTCGGCGGGCCGGATGACGTGGTGGTTGTGACGGGTTCCATCTACCTGCTCGGCGAAGTCATGGCGCGACTTGGGGAAACGGTGCTCGCCGTGTCGCACTGAGCCTGCCGTGGCGGGTTCCGCTCATTTTACCTGCAGCAATTCAGCCAGGCCTGTTTCGAGCGGCACCTTCGGTCGAAACCCAATTTCGGCCATCGCGGCGGCCGGAACTCCGCAGGAATGCCGAATGTCGCCTGCGCGCGCGGCCGCATAAACGGGCCCCGCCGCGCCCGGAAAGTGGCGGGCCAGGATCTCGGCCAGGGCCTTCAGCGACACGGGCCGGCCGGTGCAAATGTTGGCGGCGCCGGTGGCCAAGCCGGGAGTGGTGGCGGCGCGGGCGTTGGCGCGGGCCACGTCGTGCACCGAAATAAAATCCCGCGTCTGTTCGCCATCGCCGAAGATTGTCGGAGCCTGGCCAGCCGCGTAGCGCTGGGCAAAAACCGAGATCACGCCGGAGTAGGGTGAACCTGGATCCTGGCGCGGGCCGTAGACGTTGAAATAACGCTGACAGCGGACGACCGCGCCGAAAGCCGCGGCATGACCGAGCAGGATAATTTCCGAGGCAAACTTGGCCGCACCGTAGGGGCTGAGCGGAACTTTTGGGACGTTTTCGTGAATCGGCGGCGCGGCATCGCCATAAACGGCGGCGGAGGACGCGAAGACGATGCGCCCCACGCGGTAGCGGCGGGCCGCTTCGGCGACGACGTGGGTCGCGTGCAGATTGAGCCGGTGGTTGAGCACCGGTTCGGCGATGCTCTCGGGCACACTGACCAACGCGGCCAGGTGAATGATCGCTTCCGGCCTGAAAGCGGCTACGATCGGTTCGAACCCCGTGGCGTCGGCCACGTCAGCCCCGTGAAACGAGAAACGATGATGGCCGTGGGCCAGCACCAGATTCTCCGGCCGGCCGGTGCGAAAATTGTCCAGCCCGGCGACCGTGTGATGCTCCGCGAGCAGGAGATCGACCGTGTGACTGCCGATAAACCCGGCGGCACCAGTGACAAGGATGCGGGACATCGGCGCTGGTTTCCGCCGCTGGACTCAAGCCTGGCCTTGCGCCAATCGCATCAGGCTCACGGTGTCGGGAACGTCCTTGATGATTTGTGCCGGCAGCGGTCCCACGCCGAGGTAGCGCAGATTTGGCAGCTTATCGGCCGTCAGCGCCGGCCCGCCATGACTGGCAACATCGACGAGGCCCTTCACCATGGCGGCGACATAACGTTGGGCAGCCGGGGGCAAATCGCCAAACCGGCGAACGCCGGAGAGGTCTTCCGTCCAACCCGCGTGGCGCGTGTAGACGGGCCGAAGGGTTTTTCGGACCGCCTCGTTGCGCGGCACATGGGCATGCCGGTGCCCATCAGCGGACTCGTAAGCCACGCAAATCTGCAGCTCCCCGCGCCAGTCGCCGCCATGCGTGAGGGCGTCGAGCTTATTGATCATCAGGTCCTGATAACCGCCATAGCGAAGGGCGTCGCCCTTTTCCACGGCATCGTACCAACCCACCATTCGCTGGCGACCGGTACTCGTGCCGAACTCGAGGACTTTCAGCCGTGTGGTGAGAGGATGGGCGTCGTCCATCTGCGTCAGGAAGGTGTGCGTTCCGACCTTGGTATCGTACGCCTTGGCCACGCCAAAAGTGTGAATCCGCTGCACGGGAATGCCGGCGCTTTCGAAGAACTCCGGCGTGAAGGTGTGCGAGGCCGTGACGTTGGGCGAAAAACCGTGGCGCTTGTCGAGCCAGTAGGCCTGGCCAAATTCGCCGATGATCGTGCGGCCGGCGGCCAGTTCGCTCAGGACCAATTCGCGCACTTCGCCGATGTTCCTGGCCAAGGCGGTGCCGGCCGCCCAGTAGGCCGCGGTCAGTGCCTCGAGATTGAGGGTAAACGGCGCATCGCCGCGGAAGCGCAGGAAATCGAATTCCTCCTTCGCGAAGACCCCCATTTCGACGGCCTCGGAGTTGGCTCGCAATTCGGCGGCGGACAGCGTCTCGAAAAATCCATTCCACGCTGCCGGGCTCACGCGGCAAACGTGCTGAATCGTCCGGCAGGCCCGATCCGCGCGCTGTGCCAGCTTGCGGGCGAAATAATTCGGGCCGCCCAGAAAATCGGAATAGGTGATCTGCTGCTGGCCCACCTCGTCGAGATAGGCCGGGGTGATCCCGCGGCCGGTGGAGCCGCGCGCTTCCTCGGCGAGAACATTAACCCGGTAATTTTCCCAGGCGAGGTCCAGCAACCGATGGGTGACGTCCGAGACCAGTGTTCGCTCATCAATGCGCAAGCGGCCCAGGATAATGTGCCCCTTCTTTTCGAGCGGGCGGGTTTCCCACCAAATTTTTCGCGGGTCGGCGACGACGCCGCTGCCGATGCAAAGATGCGGGGCATCGTGGACCACGACGCCTGCGGGCAGCAAGTTGAGCTTGATGCCGCCGGCGGTATGACCCGAGTTGGCGCCGCCGTTGACCTTGAGTACAACGGAAACGGGCGCGCTCGTCCCGCGAAGTTCATCGGCGACTTCGGGAATGAGGCGGCCTTTGCCCTCGTCACCAAGGGAAATTCCGACGTCGGCGATCAGGCGGCTGGAAAAAGGAAGCAGAGACATGTGGCGGGTGGCGAGGCAACCGAAGCACGTCTGGAAAGAACCGCCTTGTTGCCGTAAAGGGAAAACGCGACGGGACGGGCGAGCGCAAACAGAAAACGCCGCTCGTCGAATTCTCCCGCAGCCAAGGCATCCAGGTTGAGGCGTGGAGTCCACTCATGCAGGCCGGCCCCATGCGGCGCTGGGACGTGCAGAGCCGAGTAATCACGATTTCGCAATCAGCGCGGAGCTGCGGATGGCCGAGGATGCGGGCAGTTTTGATTTCACGCTTTCCGCGGTCGAACTGGCCGCGATCGGTTCACTTGACCGGACAGCCGCTCTGGCGCGGACCCGATGAGTTTCCGGTTTTGACGGACGCGTAAAGTCGGGGCGAAAATCGACCTCCGTCTAGAGTTTACTTTTTATTGCAATGCGGGCCCAATGGACGAGTGCCGGTGAGAAATCGTTTCGCCGGTGCACCTAACTGCAGAACAAAAAGAAGTAATATCATGGCCACGAAATCGAAGAAAGCCGCGTCATCCAAGAAACGTCCGGTCGCCAAGAAGAAGTCAGGCAAGAAGTAAGTACAGGCTCCGCTTCCTTCCGCCCCGGCGTAAATTCGCCGGTGGCGGAGGCAAGCGCAGCGCACTGCCGGTCGGCATTTAGTTTGTTCTGGTCGGCGCCGGCAGGTTGGTGGTGACGTCAGGGAAGGTGAACAAGCGTGCGCGTCGCGCTCCGCTCCGTCCCGAAGCCGGTTTGCGAGTGGCCGGCGCGCCGTAGGCGCGATGGCGATAGCCGGTGCGGTTCGGATCCGCCGCGCAGCGAAGTTGAAAATCCTGCATCCGCTCGAAGAGCTCCGGCAATTGGCGGGGCAGGGGATACCGGTCCATTCCGGTGCGATCCAGAGTGAGAAGGAGTTCGTGCGCCGCTTCGAGCGTGGCGAGACAGCTGGCGTGGGGCTGCTGCTTGATCACGTATTTGCTCGGGGCCGTGGCGGTGAACATGATTCTCGGCAAGCGCTCCAGACTAGGGCTGAGGCGCAGCATTTTGCGCGCAAGGGCCCAGGTGGCGTCGAGGATGAGCACCACGAGTCGCCGGCCCTGCAGGTCGGCGGCCGGTAGCGGGTGTTCGGATAGATTACGCGCCCCGGCGCCCGGATAGAGCAGGACGGGGTAGTTGCGCGAATCGGCGATGACGTTTTGCACGTCCTCATGCAGGTCGAATTCCACGCCGACATGGATGGCGCTGTTCACCAGGCAAAGGTGGGTGAGGCGTCCGGTCGCGGCCTTCTCGTGTTTGAATTCCTTCGGATGCATGAGGATCTCAAAGCGGGTCTGTGTTTCCATCGGCGTGATGGATGCACACCAGCAAAGATCCTTGGGCCAGAAGCAGCGGTAGCACGTTTCGCGACTCATGCGGGATCCCAGTCAAACGGCGATGGTCCACGGTGGAAAGGGCCGAATGAATCACCGCAGTTTCGCGGCAAGAGTTCCTGTTGCGCTTCGGCCCGCCCCGCCGCACTCTTTGGGGTTACGCCGCCCAAGGGCGTGATTTCGAAATGATTCTTCATCGCCTTCAACACCTCAGCGCCGCGATTTTTGCCCGACTTCGGCGGGCGCTTGCCCGGGCTGGAGCCTGGATTGAAGCGCGACCGAAGCTCGCGCCCTGGCTGTATGCCGAGTCCGAAAAATCCCGCGAGACGCGTTATCGCGAGTTCAATGGCTGGTATTTTGCGAATTTCTACGAACAGGAGAAGATGCTCGCCGATCAACCGCGGATGGACTTTTACCACGCGGCCATCCGGCGCCATATCCAGCCTGGAGACCGCGTTATCGATCTCGGGACGGGCACGGGAATATTGGCGGCTTTTGCCGCGCGCCGGGGAGCCGCCAAGGTTTACGCCATCGATCACTCCGAGATTCTGCGGCACGCCCGCACCCTGGCGGCGCACAACCGGATCGAGAACGTCGAGTTTGTGGCGAGTCACAGCAAGGACTTCGTCGTGGATGAGCGGGTTGACGTCATTGTGCACGAGCAGATGGGGGACTGCCTGTTTGATGAGTCCATGGTGGCCAATGTCTCCGATCTGCGGGACCGGCTCCTTAAGCCCGGTGGATTGATCCTGCCGAGCCGGTTCGAACTTTTTTGTGAACCGATCAAGGTGACGGATCGGCGGGTGGTGCCGCACCTTTGGGAACTCAATGTGCACGGGATTGACTATTCGTGCCTCGAGCGGAATCGGCCGCAGGAACCGGAGTACTATCATTTGCGCAGCAGTGATCAGAGTCTCGTGGAGCATTTTCTCGGTGAACCCGAACCGATTCTTTCGGTCGATTTGCACACCGTGATTGAAACCGAGATGCCGTTGGAACTTCACCTCACGCGGACGGTGGTCCACGCCGGACGTTTGGATGGCTTCGCGGTCTTCTTTCGCGCGCGGGTGGACGAAGATCTTTGCCTGAGTTCCGGGCCGCTTGATCGCGGACGCGCCCCGCATTGGGGCTTTCGGATTCTTCGGACCGATCGGGACTATTTTGAATTGGGCGAGATCCTCGATTTCACGCTGCGCGTGGAGCGTTGGACGGATCCGGAGTCGTGGCGTTGGAGCTACGGTCGCCGTTCCGCCATCGTCCCGGGTTCGCCGGTTCCGGCCACGGTGGGTTGAACTGCAACCTCACGCCGCGCGCCCGGGACCAGTGGAGGCGTTGCGAAATTAGCTCAACAGGGCTGGTGGCCCCAGTCGGTTTCCTTGAGCTCCTTTTCATAGAGTGCCATCTGCTCTTCTGGGGTAAGTGCGGGCATGGCGATGGCTTCAGACTTGATGGGAACAGACGCCGCCGCTGCTGCCGGGGCAGCGCTGGTAGCCGGGGCTGGTAGCTTGGGGCCGGGATTGGCTTGGGGCTCGTTCGTCATATGAGCGCGGACGGTAAATCGAAGATCGTCTTCTGTCACGATCGCGAAGCAAATGGGCTGGCGGCCGGGTGGACGTAACCCTAATTCACTTCAAAAGGTGAGTAGGTGGAACCGCCGGTGACGACGCTGTGCTGGACCGGCGTGACGGTTTTTCCGTCGGCGTCGTCGACAATCCAAAAGTCATTGTACAACTGTCGCCGTGGGCCTTCGGTGCCGTACTTGAACATCAGATGGTAGGTGGCTTGCGCCTTGGCTTGGAGTTTTAACTCCGTCCGCGCCACAAACGAGCCATACGCGTAGGCCGCGGTGACGATGTGCTCTCCGGCAGTGATCGACACGGGTTTTTGCCAATTATTCCGGGCTTCCGGCAAAAACAAATTGTCGACGAGAAGAATGTAGGCGCGGTGATCTTCGTCCAGCATTCCTCCGCCGACTCGGCTGCCGGACAAGAAGGCCACCTCGGCTCCACTCGCCGAGGGCGGTTGATATTTTCCGGAAAGATCGTTGTCCGGAGCGGTCGTGCAGCCGGTCGCCAATAACACCAAAGCGGTTACCGCAATGACGGGGGCAACGCGCATCAACATAAGGCACGAAGGAGAGGCGCGCCGCGCCGAACCGCAATGGTTTATTCCGCCAGAAATTGGGCCGGTGGGAAGCCGGTCCTTAGGTTGCTGCGACGGCTTCGGCGATGGCTTCGGCCAGGACGGCCAAACCTTCGCGCAAGGCTTCTTCGGTAATCGTCAGGGGCGGCGAAATTTTCACCGTCTGGCCCCAGGCACCCACGGGCGCAAAAAAGAGCAGGCCCTTTTGGTAGCACTTCTCGATGATTGCGTGGGCGAGATCGTGGTTCGGTTCCTTCTTGCCCGGCACCAGAATCTGCAAGCCGCCGACCAATCCGGTCGCGGAAACGTGGCCGATAACCTTGGGGTATTTGGCCTTCAGTTTCTGCAACTCCGGCAGCAGAATATTTCCGAGGCGGGCGGCGTTCTCGGTCAGTTTGTCGCGCAGGATCTTGCGGACGCTGGCCATGGCTGCCGCGACCGAGACCGGATTTCCGGTATGGGTGCTCGTCATGGAGCCGGGAGGAAATTGATCCATGATCTCGTTCCTGCCAATGACCGCGGACAACGGGAGCGAGCTGCTGATCCCTTTGCCGCAGCAGATCAAATCCGGCGTGATGCCGAAGTGCTCGAAGGCCCAGAATTTTCCCGTCCGGCCAAACCCGGCCTGCACTTCATCCATGATGAGGACGACGCCGTTTTCCGTGCACCACCGGCGAAGGCGCTGCATGTATTCGACGGGGGCGAAATCGGGGCCGACGCCCTGATAGCTTTCCATGATGACGCCCGCGATATTCTCCGGCTTGAAGCCGCGCTGGGCAATGGTCGCAAGAAAGGACTCGAAGCTGGTGTCGCCCTGCCAATAGCCATCGGGGAACGGCGCGTTGAGAATCGCGGGGTCCTCGTTGACGATCCAGGACTTTTGACCCGCCATGCCGCCCGCTTGTTGCGAGGCGAGCGTGCGACCGTGAAAACCGCGCTCGTAGCCTACGATGCCGATCTTGCTCCGGCCGCCCTGCTTGATGCCCCAGGAACGGGCTAGCTTGATCGCGCACTCGGTTGCTTCGGAGCCGGTCGTGAGCAGGAAGACTTTCTTCAAGCCCTCGGGCGCCAGACCGGCGAGCATTTCCGCCAACTGCGAACGTTCTTCGCTGGGGAAAACATAATTGTGGAGGAGACCGCTGTTGACCTGATCAATGATCGCCTGGCGGATTTCCGCCGGGCCGTGGCCCGCGTTGGTAACCAGAACCCCGGAGCTCCAGTCGAGCCAGCGGTTGCCGTATTTGTCGTAGACGGAAATATCCTCGGCGCGGTCCCAGACGATCGGAGGCTGGCCCCGCATGGAGATCGGCTCGAACGTCCGGAGCTTTTCCAGGGTGGCGACCGAGTCGGGGTGCGGGATCGGCGTGACGATCCGGCGGTATTTGGTTTCGACCTTCGGAACGTTGGTCGGGATGATGCTGAATTCCTTGCCCATGGTTGATTGGTTCTGACGGATTTAAATTGGCCGGTCGTAGATCCGGCGAAAAACTCCCGCGGTGCCTTCGGCCGCGCGGGTGGGGTCGACGATGGTGATGCCGTCGGCGCCAAAGCGCGCGGTAACCGGGGCGCCCTTGCCCTCCGCGAGGTATTTGAAATTCAGGTCGCGGACCACCGCGGCGGCGTGGACGATGGCGACCGTGATGCGGCCTTCTTCGGCGGTCGGGTAGATGGACGCCACGGCTTCGCGGGTCTCGTTCAGGAACTTCATTCGGCAGACTGCCACCAGGCCGACGGTGAGACTGTCGACGCCATAACCGACATAGACCTTTGAGCCGTCGGGGCGCTTCACGTCGCGCGTGAAATGATTGTTGGAGGTCCGGCTCCCGCCGCCCTGGTTCCAAAACCGGAAGCCGCGATATTGCTGGTCGCTCTCGACCTTGCCGTCGGCGCCCACGATTTCATGGCCTTGGTTCACCGGTCCCTCGAAGTCGGCGGGGGTAATCCAGTTGTTATGGAAATTGATGCTCATCCCGTTCTCAAACTCGACGCGGACCTGCACGGCGTCGTAGGCATTGATGCCGCTGCGGATGAGCCGCTTTTTCTGTCCGACGGCGGTGAGTGAGACCGGTTTGCTCTTGTAGTAGCTGTAGATCAGGTCGGTCCAATGCGGGCCGACGTAGCTGAACGGGTCGCTTTGCTCGGCCCATTTGAAGGTGCTCAACGAGACTTCGAGTGGCTCCTCGAGGTAGGCGGTCCCGTAGAGCGGGGCGCCGATGCGATTTTGGATATCGTCGCGGATGCGCAGATGGTCGGGGTCGTAGCGCTTGTGCATGTCGACGGCCACGATGCGATTTTTCGTTCGGGCGCGTTCGACAATCTGGTCGGCCTCCTGGATGGAGAGGCACATCGGCTTTTCGGTCATGACGTGCACGCCCTTGTCGAGGGCGGCCAGCACGACCTCGGTGTGGAGGTTGTCGGGCGTGGCGACTGCCATGACATCGAGATCGGGGAAATCACGGAGGATGTCGTGCCAGGGGGTAGCGCCGAAGTAGGCCTTAGGCTCGAAGCCCGTCCATTTCCTGAAATTTTCCTGGGCGAGTTTGGCCGATTTTTCGGAGCGGGTGGCCACAGCGACCAGTTCGAACTTGATGCCGGCGAGCTGGCGGGACCATTCATCGAGGCCGACGCGGCCGAGCTGCGCGGCGATGCCGGCGCGTTGGAGGTCGGCGTAGGCGCGAGCGTGGACATCGCCGCCGAACATGCCGGCTCCGACCAAAGCGATCTTAATAGTGCCTTCCATGGTGTTGGTAAAAAGAAAGGGTCTGTCTATCTTGCACCAGAAGGCGGAAGCAAACCGATACTTCTCCTAACAAGGGACAGGTCAATTACCCATAAATTGGGGTATTCAGAGCGTTGTTGAGTTTCCTGCAGTCCGCAGTGTTGGAGTTCGTGTGGCAGCGACGCACTAAAATTACGCCAAAGGAAACTCGTGAAGCCGCGCCTCTCGATCTGGTTCAATAAATCGCACCGTCGATTTGGCGCGCTATGGACCAAGCGATTTAAGAGCGTCTTGGTTGAAAGCCCAGCCTGCCCGCCCCGTCATCGAACGTGGCAACGGCGGTTGCTGGAGAAACGATTTCAGTAATTATACGCCGCACGGCGCGCGAAAGAATAGGTCGCGCGTATGGCGGGGGCCAAAACTGGCAGGGAGCGCGGTGGCCGACTCGTTTGCGGTGGTCCCCGAAAATTGACAGGACTCACCGGGTGGCCCCATCATGGGCCATGCCCCAATTCGCGAAACTCGCCGCCGTTTTTCTCCTTTCGACCATGATTATCCAAGCCCAATCCATTTACGAAATTTCGGTCAAAGACATCGAGGGCAAGGTCGGTACGCTCGCGCCCTACAAGAGTCGCGTGCTGCTGATCGTCAATGTCGCCTCCGAGTGCGGTTACACGCCGCAATACACCGGGCTCGAAGCGGTGTACGCGAAATACAAGGACAAGGGTCTGACCGTGCTCGGCGTGCCGTGCAACCAGTTCGGCGGGCAGGAGCCGGGAAGCAACGCGGAGATTAAGGAATTCTGCAGCTCCACCTTTCACGTGACGTTTCCGCTGCTCGACAAGACGGAGGTCAACGGCGCGAAACGACACCCCCTCTACGCGGCGCTGGCGGGAAAGTCCTCGCCGTTCCCGGGGGACATCGCGTGGAATTTCAGTAAGTTTTTGGTGGGCCGCGATGGCAGGATTCTGCAGCGGTTTGAATCGGGTGCCGAGCCGGATTCGACGGAAGTCGTGAAGGCGATCGAAGCCGCGCTGGCGGCGAAATAGAACCCAGCCATGAACATGACGCGCCGGGATTTTGTCGGGGCAACCCTCGGCGTCGCAGCGTGGCAGACCCTCGCCTCCCGCGGTCAGGTGCCAGCCATGGCGGGAGGACCGACCGATCCGACCGGACTGACGCTGACCGAGGCGGCCGCCCAGATTCGCGCCGGGACCTTGACGGCGACGCAGCTCACCGAGGCCTGTCTGGCCCGCATCGCGGTGTATGGCCCGAAGTTGAACGCGTTCATCACGGTCATGCGCGCGGACGCGCTGGCGCAGGCGCGGCGGCTGGATGCCGAACTCAAGGCCGGCCAGTGGCGCGGTCCGCTGCACGGGATCCCGCTTGCGCTCAAGGACAACATCGACACGGCCGGGACCCGGACGACGGCGGGCAGCGCGGTTTTCGATAATCGCATCCCCACTGAGGACGCCACGGTCGTGGCGCGGCTGGGGGCGGCGGGCGCGGTCATCTTGGGCAAGACCAACCTCTACGAATTCGCGTGGGGCGGCATTTCGTATTTCGGGCCCGCCCGCAATCCGTGGGCCCTTGACCACAATACCGGCGGCTCCTCGTCCGGTTCCGCGGCGGCGGTCGCGGCCGGGCTTTGTTTCGGCGCGCTGGGCACCGACACGGGGGGCTCGGTGCGCCAGCCGGCGGCCTTCTGCAATCTCGTCGGTCTCAAGCCAACCTACGGACTCGTGCCGGTGAGGGGAGTTATCCCGGGCGTGCTGTCACTCGACTATTGCGGGCCGCTCACCCGGACGGTCGAGGACGCCGCGATCCTGCTCAATGCATCCGCTGGCTACGATCGCCTCGACATCACCAGTGTCGAGCATGTCCGCGAAGATTATGTGGCGGCGCTGCGTCAACCGGTGTCGGGGTTCCGTTTGGGCACGCCCGTTGGGTTTTTCGACCGGCTGGATCCCGCGGTGGCCAAGGCGACGCAGGAAGCGATCGCGCTGTTGGCTACGCTGACGAAGGGAGCGAAGGATGTGCATTTGCCCCCGACGAGCGAGACGGGCATGGATGGCGGCGGCTCGGGAGTATCGGCCGAAGCCTACGCCTATCACGAGGAACTCGTCCGACATGAACTGCCAAAATACATGCTGCCGGAGCGCCGGAGGCTGGAGGCGCTGGCGGTCACCCATGGCGGCGATGCGGCCGACTACGTGCGCGGCAAATGGGCGCTGGAGCGGCTGCGTCGCACGATTGACGACGCGTTCACGGATTTCGATTTGGTGGTGATGCCCACCGAGCGCGTGCTGCCCTCGACGTTGAATGCGTACATCAAGGACACCTACGACACGACGGCGCGAGACCCAGGGATCACGTTTACGAATTGCCCGCCGTTCAACGTCTATGGCATTCCCGCGATTTCGGTGCCGTGCGGTTTCAGTCCGGCGGGGCTCCCGATCGGACTGATGATTGCCGGGCCCCGGTTTTCCGAAGGTAAAATCCTCGCGCTGGCGCAGGCCTACGAGCAGGCGACCGACTGGCATCGGCGAAGGCCGCCGTTGACCCCGGAGATGCCGGTGCCGCCGGTGGATTTTCCCAAGTCCTGAAAACCACCGGAAGCGAGGGCGCTGACCCCGCACGATCGGCGGGGGCGATGGCAAAATCACAGCCTCAGTCCGAGAAATGTACTGAGTTCCCGGATGGCGGGCGCAGCTTGGTGGCCGCGGCGTACCCGACGGGAAACCACCACGAGCTTTTTCTTCGGACGATCGGCCTTGGGATCGATGTGTCCGACGAGTTCCGTGCCCGCGAGAATCGGGAGCGCGTAGTAGCCGCGCGTCCGCTTGGCCGGCGGCGTGTAGACCTCCCACGTGTAGTCGAAGCCCCAAAGTGCGGCCGTTACGCGGCGGTCGTAGATCAGGGGGTCGAGAGGGGCGAGAAGCCGCGGCTCCGCCGCGGGCGTTGAAAGGCGAAGGTTGAACGTTGCGGGATCGGAAGCGGCAAGGAGCAACGCGGTGTCCTCGCGCAGGCAGTAGAGCGGGGGGCAGTCGGCGCCTTCGATGACCACGGGTTGGACGAAGTCGGTGACGAGCATGAGTTCGCGGCGCTTGAGCGCCGCGAGCCGGCGTTGGCGGAGTTTGAGCAAGGCCATCCAGCGGGCGGTCGCGGGGGCGCTCGCTTCGGGCTGGCCGAGGACGGCCCGGGGAATCACCCGCTCGGGCAAATCATAGCGGCGCCGGTGGCTCACGCGCTGGGCGATCAGCAGCCGGCCGTGAAAAAACAGTTTCTGCAGGGTGCTCTTGACGAGCGAGGACGCGCCCCACACCGAGCGGTGGGCGCGGCGCGCATCGTCGAAGTCTTCCGAGCCAAGCGGCCCGCGCGCGGCGATTTCCGCCAGCAGCTCCGGGGCCAAGGCCCGCTCGCGCGGGGTGAGCCGGCCTGACCAGGCGCTGGTGCGTTTCGTGCGGTCGCGCATGGCGGCGGGCAGATGCGGCCAGGCCTCGAAGGGAAACGCCACGAGCACGCCGGTGTCGGGCAGGTGATGCTCAAAGGCCCTGCGCTCCGCAGCGGGGAGCGCAGTGGTCTCGCCATGGAGGTGACGCATGAGATCGCCCTCGCGATAGCCGCGGACGCGGTTGCGCAGGATGAGATCGTGCATCCGTCCGCACACGTTAATCGGATCGATTTGCACGAATCCGTGATGGGCGAGGGCGGCGCCGACCGTCGGAACGACGGCGTCGAGCAGCAACGCCTGCCGCATGAATCGGCGGGCGGTCGCCGGGCTGACTTGGAGCGGGGCCGGTAACATCGAAAGGAAATCAGCCCGAAATCCCGCGGAGCGCACGGTGAAAAAGAAATCCGGTCAGGAGAGTTGGTGTTCCACCTGCGGTCGGAGCCAGGTGCGGAAGCGCTTGCAGAAAATAACGCCCGGCATACGATTGCCGGCGCGGTAATCCTCGCGCGCCGCTCCCCATCGAAATGTTTTCGCTGCCCAAGAAGACAACCCCGAAGCCAGCCGCGGCCAAGCCCCTGGCCATTGTGGTTGCCGATGATGTCGAAGAAATCCAGGAACTGGTGGCCCTGTGGCTGGGCGATTTGGGCCACTCGATTCGGCGGGCGTCCACGGGCAGGGAGCTAATTGAACTGGTGCGGGAACACGCGATCGATCTCGTCATTACCGATCTGGCCATGCCCGGGGGCGATGGGTTGGACGCGATTTTGTCGATCAACCGCATCAGTCTCGCGACACGGATTCTGGCTGTGTCCGGCGGCGGTCCCTGCTTGCCGGCGGCCGCGGGCTTGCGAGTGGCCAAGGGTATTGGGGCTGATGAAATTCTCCTTAAACCCTTCGATCAGCGAAAGCTCATCGCGGCAGTCGATCGCCTGACCAGGGGCTAGCTGGCGGGCGGCGGAAGGACTCGGGCCGACCGGTTATTTTGCCATCCCGCTCGCGGCGGCGGTCTCTTCCTCGATTTGGGCGACGGACCGGGGCGAAAGATATTTGGTGAACTTGTCCAGATAGATGTAGAACGCCGGCGTGATATAGAGCGTGAGGAGCTGCGAGACGACCAAGCCGCCGACGACCGCAAGCCCAAGCGACCGGCGGGCCTCGGCTCCGGCGCCCCAGCCGAGGGCAATCGGCATCGTGCCGGCCAGGGCGGAGAAAGTTGTCATCATGATCGGGCGGAATCGGACCAGGCACGCCTCGAAGATGGCCTCTTCCGCCTGCTTGCCACGGGTGCGGGTCGCATCGAGGGCAAAGTCGATCATCATGATCGCGTTCTTTTTCACGATGCCGATCAGCATGATGAGCCCGACGTAACCGTAGAGGTTCAGCTCCTCCCGGAAGAGGAGCAGGGTGAGGAGCGCGCCGAACGTGGCGGCGGGCAAACCGGAGAGAATGGTGATCGGATGGATGAAATTCTCGTAGAGCATGCCGAGCACGAGATAGATCACCAGGACCGCGATGATCAGCATCAGGCCAAGGCCGTCGATGGAACTGGTGAAGGCGGCGGCCGTGCCCTGGAAGGTGGCGTTGACCGTGGCGGGAAGTTCAGTGTGACCCAGTTCCTCGATCCGGCTCGTGACTTCGCTCAGCGAAACCCCGGGCGCGAGATTGAACGTGACCGTGACCGAAGGCACCTGCCCCATGTGCGTGATCGTGAGCGGTCCGACCGTTTTTTCGGCGTGGGTCACTGCTTCGAGGGGGATCAGTTTTCCCTCCTTGTTGCGCAGATAGAGCAGCGAAAGCGCGCTGGGATCCTTCTGATATTTCTCCGCGATCTCCATGATGACGAAGTACTGATTGGCGGGCGTGTAGATGGTGGAAACCTGTCGCGAGCCAAACGCGCTGTAGAGGACGTCCTCGATTTGCTGCGCGGTCAGGCCGAGTGACGACGCCTTGTCGCGGTCGATGTTGACGATGAGTTGGGGGCTCGTGATCTGGAGATCCGAGCTGACGTCAATGAGACCTGGCACTTCCCGGACCTTTTCCAGGAAAAGGGGCGTCAGCCGGTAGAGTTCCTGAATGTCAGTTCCGTAGAGGGTATATTGGTAGACCGACGAGGATTGCCGGCCGCCGACGCGGATACTGGGAGGAACCTGGGGAAAGGCCCGAAGACCGGGGATGCCGGCGAGGTCGGCGCGGAGCATTTGAACAACGCGATCCGCCGAGGGCCGGGTCTTGCGGTCGGTTAGGGTGATGAACATGCGGCCGCGGTTGGCGACTTCCGCCCCCGGACCCTGACCGAGCGACGACGTGAACCGATCGACATAAGGATTGGCGGCAATGACGGCTGAGGCGGCATTGGAAAGGCGCACCATGGCGTCGAACGAAATATCCTCCGCTGCCTCCATCGCGAGGGTCAGCCGGCCGGTGTCTTCCGTCGGAATGAACCCCTTCGGCACCAAGATGACCAGCCAGGCGGTCAGCCCAATCATCAGAATGGCGACGAAAGCCACAATGGCACGGTGACGCAGGGAAATTCTCAGCGTGCGTTCATACAGGGCCAGTCCGGCTTGGAAAACCCGCTCGATGGCCTCGTACATCCGGCCGTGCTTGGCGCCGTGCTGAATCGGCTTCAAAAATCGGCTGCACAGCATCGGGGTGAGGGTGAGGGACACCAAACCCGAGACGAGGATGGCGGCACTAATCGTGACGGCGAATTCGTGCAGCAGGCGCCCGAGGACTCCCCCCATGAAGAGAACGGGGATAAAGACCGCGACGAGCGAGATGGTCATGGAAACGAGCGTGAACCCAATCTCCCGCGAACCGCGCAGCGCGGCGCTCATCACCGGTTCGCCGTTTTCGATATGCCGGACGATATTTTCCAGCATGACGATGGCGTCGTCCACGACGAACCCGACCGAAAGCGTGAGGGCCAGCAACGATAGGTTGTCGATGCTGTACCCGAAGAAATACATGACCTCGAACGTGCCGAGGATGGCGATGGGCATCGCGATGCTGGGAATAATCGTCGCCGAGAACGACCGTAAGAACAGGAAGATCACCAGCACGACCAGACAGATGGCGAGGATGAGGGTGAATTTTACGTCGGCCACGGAGTCGCGGATGGACGTCGAGCGGTCGACGAGGACTTCCAGTTTTACACTGGCCGGAAGCTGGGCCCGAAAGCCCGGCAGCAGGTCCTTCACGGCATCGACGACCTTGATGGTGTTGGTGCCCGGCTGGCGCTTGATGAAGAGAATAATGGCCCGGTCCCGGTTGTACCAGCCCGCCGCCCGGTTATTTTCGACACTGTCGATCACCTCCGCGACATCCCCCACGCGCACGGCGGCCCCGTTGCGGTAGGTCACGATGACCTTGCGAAAACCCTCCGCATTTTTCAACTGGCCGGTTGCCTGCAGTGTTAGCGACTTGTCGGTGCCGTTGAGGGCGCCGGCCGGCATGTTGACGTTGTTGGAGTTGAGCGCGGTTCGCACTTCGTCGACACCAATCCCGCGGGCGGCGAGGGCTTGCGGATCGAGCCGCACGCGCACGGCATATTTTTGCGCGCCCATGACGTTGACCTGGGCTACGCCATCCACGGTGGAGATCCGCTGGGCGATCATGGTCTCCGCATATTCATCGACCTCGGACAGCGGCAGGGTCGCGGAACTTACGGTCAGCAGCAGGACGGGATCATCGGCCGGGTTCTGTTTCCGATAGGACGGCGGATTCGGCATGTCCTGCGGCAGGCGCCGGAGCACCGCGGACAGGGCGGATTGCACATCCTGCGCCGCGGCATCGAGGTTCCGCTCGAGATTGAACTGCAACGTGATTTGGGTGGTGCCGAGGGAACTCGACGACGTCATCGACTCGATGCCTGGAATCGTTGCGAGGCTTTGCTCGATGGGGGTCGCGACGGCGGAGGCCATGGTCTCCGGGCTGGCGCCCGGCAGATTGGCGTTTACCTGCAAAATCGGATAGTCGACATTGGGCAGGTCGCTGACCGGGAGCTGGCGGTAGGCCATGAAGCCAAAGATCGTGACTCCTGCCGTGATGAGGGTCGTCATCACGGGCCGGCGGATGAACAGTTCAGGAATGTTCATGATAAGGGCGGGCGCGTATCCTCAGCGCCCGAAAACGACGGCGGTGGACGGCGGTTGATTGGGGCGATGGAATGCAAAACAGGGCTGGAGCGGGTGCGGTCGGCCGTGCTCATTTTGCCGATCCGCCGGCGGCCATGGCGAGTTCGTCCTCAATTTCCGCGATTGGCTTGGGCTTAAGGTGCTTGGTGAAACGCTCCAGATAAACATAGAAGACCGGAGTGATGTAGAGGGTCAGCAGTTGCGAGACGACCAGTCCGCCGACGACTGCGAGGCCCAGCGTGCGGCGGGCGTCGGCACCGGCGCCCCAACCCATGGCAATCGGGATCGTGCCGGCGAGCGCCGAGAACGTGGTCATCATGATCGGCCGGAAACGAACGAGGCAGGCCTCGAAGATGGCTTCCTCGGCCGCCTTGCCCTGGCGCCGCTGGGCATCGAGGGCAAAATCGATCATCATAATCGCGTTTTTTTTCACGATGCCGATGAGCATGATCAAGCCGACATAGCCGTACATATTCAGCTCTTGGCGGAACAAGAGGAGTGTCGCTAGGGCGCCAAACGTTGCGGCTGGAAGCCCCGAAAGAATCGTAATCGGATGAATGAAGTCTTCGTAGAGGACCCCGAGCACAAGGTAGATGGTCAGCACCGCGATAATCAGCATGATGCCGAGTCCCTGCAGCGAGGAGGTGAACGCGGCCGCGGTGCCCTGGAAGGTGCCATTGATGGTCGCGGGCAGGGTGGTGCGGGCGATTTCCTCGATGGAACTGGTGACCTCGCTGAGGGAAACGCCGGGGGCAAGATTGAACGTGATGGTCGTCGATGGCACCTGACCCATATGCGTGACGGTGAGCGGACCGACGGTGGAGCGGCGCTTTGTGATGGCGTCGAGGGGGATCAGTTTTCCGTCCCGGTTGCGCAGGTAGAGAAGCGCGAGCGACTCGGGGTCGCGCTGATACTTTTCCGCGAGTTCCAGGATGACGAAATACTGGTTCGTCGGCGTGAAGATGGTGGAGACCTGGCGCGACCCAAAGGCACTATAAAGCACGTCTTCGACCTGCTGGGCGTTGATCCCGAGCGACGCGGCTTTGTCGCGATCGATATCAATGATCAGTTGCGGGCTCGTGACCATCATATCGGAGGTCACGTCCACCAGGCCGGGGATTTCCTTGACCTTCTCCAGGACGGCCGGCGTCACCCGAAAGAGCTCACCCAGATCCGTGCCATAAAGCGTGTACTGATAGACCGAGGAGGAGCCCCGCCCGCCGATGCGAATACTCGGGGGCACTTGGGGAAAGGCTCGCACGCCCGGAATACCGCTAAGTTCGGTGCGCAGCATCTGGACGACCCGATCGGCAGATGGGCGGAGCTGACGATCCTTGAGGCCAATCCGGATCCGCCCCGTATTGCCGGCGCCGCCCGCACCACTGCCGGTGCTTCCGGTCGAGGATGAAAAGCGGTCGACATAGGGATTTTTCGCGACGATTTTCGTCACGGCCAGTTGATACTCGGCGAGGGCCTGAAACGAAACATCTTGGGCCATCTCGAGGGATATCTGGATCCGCCCCGTGTCTTCGGTCGGAATAAACCCCTTGGGCACGATCACGAGCAGCCACACCGTGAGTCCCACAGTGGTCAAAGCGATCGCCAGAACCACCCGTCGGCCCCGCAGCGCAAGCCGGAGCGTCTGCTCGTAAATCGAACGCGCGCCCTGGAAAAGATTTTCCATGGCGTTGTAGAAGCGGCCGTGCGTGGCGGCGTGGTTGACGGGCTGGAGAAACCGGCTGCAGAGCATCGGTGTCAGCGTCAAGGAGATGAAGCCCGAGACGAGGATGGCGGCGCTGATGGTGACGGCAAACTCATGCAGCAACCGGCC
>CANJNJ010000108.1 GCA_947474995.1 Opitutaceae bacterium
CCGCTACTGGGTGGGCGCGAAGCGCCGGCTCAATCTCTCGCTTGCCGACACCGCGGTGCGACCCCACCTTCGTCGTCCAAGTTCATGGCCCTTCCTCTCCCTCCCTCGATTCTGGCCACGCGCGATTTGCGCACGGCGGAATTCGAGAAATCTCCCACTGAATCCCTGCTCCGCGTCTACGCGTGGATGCACCTCGCCCGCGCGACCGACAATCGCATCCTCGATCTCTTCCGGCAGGGGCTCATCCGCGGCACCGTCACGGGCGGCCAGGGCAACGAAGGGGTGGCCGTGCCGCTCGCGCTGCTCGCGGACAAGGCCATCGACGTCGTGTCCTTCTCCCATCGCGGCCTCGGCGGTCACATGGTCTGGAGCGGCCATCTCTGCGACCAGCTCAACCAATACTTCGCCAACGCCGGCAGCCCGACCCGCGCCCGCGAGGGCAATATCCACCACGGCGACCCGGCCAACCGCTCGCTGCCGATGATCAGTCATCTCGGCATCATGGTCTCCAACGTCTGTGGCGCGACCGACTCCCAGCGCCGGCTCGGCCGACCCGCGGTCGGCTTCGCGTTTTTTGGCGACGGCAGCTCGAGCACGGGCGATGTCCACGAAGCGCTCAATCTCGCGTCGCTGTTGTCCCTCCCGATCGTCTTCGTCATCGAGAACAACGGCTACGCCTATTCGACACCCGTGAGCGAGCAGTTCGCGGCGGGTACGGAACTCTGGCGGCGAGCCGCCGGGTACGGGATGGAGGGGTTCGCGGTCGACGCCACCGAGGTCGCGGCCACGACCCGCACGTTCGCGGCCGCCATCGACAAAGTGCGCGCCACTTCGCGGCCCATTCTCATCGAAGCGCATACGCTTCGGCTGCGCGGCCACGCCGCCTACGACACCGGCGACTATCTGAAGCCCGGGGAAAGCGAGGCGAACTTCGCCCGCGACTCGCTCCCGAAATTGCGCGCCCAACTGGCCGCCCAGCTGGGGGCGGCGCGGCTCGAAGCCGTCGATCGCGAACTCGGTGAATTCCTCGAGGCCTGCGTGAAAATTTCCCTCGCCACGCCGCGGCCGGACCCCGCCGGGATGGAAGCCGATTTATTTGCCCCGCCCGCCGCGCCCATCGCGTGGCAGCCCACGCCGGCAACGCCGGAATCGCTCAACCTCGCGCAAGCGCTCAATCATGGCCTGCGCAAAATCCTCACCGAGCGCCCGGAGTCTCTCGTCCTCGGGCAGGATATCGCCACGTATGGTGGCGCATTCAAAGTGACGGAAGGCCTGCTGAAGGACTTCGGCCGCCCCCGCGTCTTCAACACCCCGCTGGCGGAAAGCGCGTGCACCGGCTACGCGATCGGCCTCGCCCTCAACGAGCACCGGCCCATCGCCGAATTTCAGTTTGCCGATTTCGTCACCGAGGCGACCACCCAGGTCGCCCTCAATGCCGCGACCATGCACTTTCGCTCGGGCGCGGCCTGCCCGCTGGTGCTGCGCCTGCCCTGCGGCGGCGGGCTCACGTTTGGCTCTTTTCACTCGCAGGAACTCGAGTCGTTCCTCCTCGCGATGCCGGGGCTCAAGGCGCTCTACCCCAGCACGCCGCAGGATGCGTTCAACGCGCTGCTCGCCGCCTACGAGGACAACAACCCGGTGCTGCTGTTTGAGCACAAGGCGCTCTACCGCCGCGGGCGCGCGCCCGTCGTGTGGGATCCCCATTACCGCGACGTCTGGACGCCCAAGCAGCTCCGCGCCGGCGACTATGCGACCTTCGTCACCTACGGCGAGATGACGCACCTGGCGGGCGAGGCCTGCGATTACTTTGCCGCCGAATACGAATCCACCTTCGATCTTTTCGATCTGCGGGCGCTGGCGCCATTGAAGCTCGAGGCCATCGCGGCCTCGGTACGGCGGACCGGCCGGCTCATCGTCCTGCACGAAGGCCGGCGCACCCACGGTTTCGGCGCCGAGCTCGTCGCGCAACTCGTCGGGGAAAACTTCGCCGCGTTCAAGGCCGCGCCGCTGCGAATCGCCGCTCTCGATTTACCCGTGCCGTTCGCGCCCGAACTCGAGCAAGCCTTCCGGCCGACGAAGGAAAAGATCATCGACGCGATCGCGGCCTGGATGGGGTGAAGGTGGGCAGTCGCGAGTAGCGAGCACGCGCTGACGGCTTCCCGACCACTAGCCAAAGGAAGCGGGCCACCCTCAAGTCCTCCCGTCGGCACTTTCTTCTCTACCCGCTACCCGCTACTCGCTACGACCCCATCGTGCCCGCCCGCCCATCAACTTCCGCTCGACGCCAGGCCACCGTCACCAAGGCGCAGTGGGCGCGGATCCGCCTCTTCGCCATGGATGTCGATGGCGTCCTCACCGATGGCACGGTGCAAATTTCGTCCGCCGGCACCGAAGCGAAATCATTTTCCGTGCTTGATGGGCTCGGACTGCGCCGGCTGCGGGAAGCCGGCTTCCATCTCGCCTGGATTAGCGGACGGTCGTCGGGCGCCACAACGGTCCGCGCTACCGAGCTCCAAATTCCCCACGTCATCCAGGGTCGGACCGACAAACTCGCCGCCCTGCAGGAACTCGCTCGTGAACTCGACCTGACTTCCGGCCAATGCGCGTACATGGGCGACGATACCATCGATGCTCCCGCCATCGCCTGGAGCGGCGTCGGTCTGGCCCCTCCCGGCGCCATGCCCGCAGCCACGGCGTCCGCCCGATATATCACGAAACGGCTCGCCGGCCACGGGGCCGTCCGCGAGGTTTGTGAACACCTGCTCGCTGCGCGAGTCTAGGTGAGCCCGCCCATGCGTTTTGCCATCCTCCTCATTCTCGCCGCCCTGGTCTCGGCCGCCACGTTCAGGGCCCGGGCGCAGGCACCGGCGACCGGCACGGCGCCCGCCGTCAATTGGGTGCTGCCCATTTTCACCGATCGGGAAGGGTATCGCGCCCTGACGCTCCGCGGTTCCTCGGTCCGGCCGGCGGAAGGCAGTGGCATCGCGGTGACCGACCTCAACATCACCATTTTCTCCGGCGACGCGGCCGCCCGGGTCGACACCGTTCTGCTCAGCCAAGATGCGGTCTTTCTGCCCAAGGAAAATCGCGCCTTCGGGGAAAAAACCGTGCGGGTCATCCACGACGAAATTGATGTCACCGGCGAAAAATGGACCTACGACCACGCAGGGAAAAAAGTTTCCATCCAGGAAAACGTGCGGGTAGTTTATCGCGCGCCGTTCAAACTTCCGCTGTGACCACCCGTTTCGCTTTCCTCCTTCCCGCTTTCGCCCTGCTCCTGGTCGCCGGCTGGCCCGGTCGCCTCCGCGGCGCCGAAACCGAAGCCACGGTCATTACCAGCAAGAGTCTCGAAATGCGCAGCACCGATGCCGAGACCACCTCGGTGTTTGACGGCGCGGTCAGCGTGACGGCCACGGGCATGCGGCTCACCTGCGATCACCTGGAAGTTGTTTCCGCCCGGCTCGGCGAAAAGGCGGACACCGTCGGCAAACAGGATCGCTTCACCTCGCTCATTGCGGTCGGCCACGTGCGACTCGTGCAGGGCGACCGTGAAGCCGTCTGTGCCCGCGCCGAGGTCCGGCCGCGCGAAGACAGCATCACGCTCACCGGCAATCCGGTCGTCACCGATCGCGGCAACGGCACGATGGCCACCGGCGATCCGCTGATCATGATGCGAAAAGAGCGCCGGGTGCGCGGCACCAACGTCCGGATCACGGCGCCGCCGCTCAAGGATCTGGGCTACGACCAAAAATCGCCACCTCCCCTGCCCGACACGCCAGCCACCTCGGCGCCGAAATGACTGCGCCCGCCCCGACCGTTTCCGAAATCCTGACCGAGGACCTGGTCAAGACCTACGGCCCGCGCCATGTCGTCGATGGGGTCAGCCTGCGCTTCCGCGCCGGTGAAGTCGTCGGTTTGCTCGGCCCGAACGGCGCGGGCAAGACCACGACATTCTACATGGTGGTCGGACTGGTGCCGGCGACGTCCGGGCGGGTCCGCCTCGACGGGACCGACATCACCCGGCTGCAAATGCACCAGCGGGCGCGCCATGGCATCGGTTATCTGCCCCAGGAGGCGTCGGTCTTCCGCAAACTCACCGTCGAGGAAAACATCCTCGCCATCGTCGAAACGACGGACCTGCCGCGGGCCGAGCGCGCCGCCTGCGTGCAGTCGCATCTCGAGGAACTCCATCTGACCCACCTCGCGAAACAAAAAGCGTTCACGCTCTCGGGCGGCGAGCGCCGGCGACTGGAAATCGCCCGCGCGCTCGTCACGAAGCCGAAGTTTCTCCTGATGGACGAGCCGTTTGCCGCCATCGATCCCATCTCGGTGTCCGAAGTGCAGCGCTTGATTCTCCAACTCAAGTCGCGCGGCATCGGCATTGTCGTGACCGATCACAATGTGCGCGAAACGCTCCGGATCGTCGACCGCGCCTACCTCATTCACCGCGGCAAGGTCCTCAGCGAAGGCACGGGCGATTTCCTCATCCGCGACGAGCAGGCGCGGAAGTTTTACCTGGGTGAGGGGTTCAACATGTAGGTTTTCTGCGCGAACGCCTTCCAGGGTTGCGCCCACCGCCAGGATTAATTCCACTTCCCCTGAGTTCGCCGCCTCGTCGCGAGCAGAAAACCAATGCAAAAAGCCATCCACGGCATCACCGTCGCTCACTTCTTCTCCACCTACCGCGAGAAACTGAAGATGGAGCTCGTCACGGGCGAGACGGGGCTGCACCGGCTGATCCACGAGGGGAGCATCAACCGGCCGGCCCTCGCGCTCACCGGGTTCTTCAAATATTTCGCGAACAAACGCATCCAGGTGCTCGGCGCCGCCGAGATGACGTACCTCAAGACCGTTTCGCAGCGCCAGCAAATCCTGATCTTCCAGCAGATGGTGAAAAAAGGAATCCCCTGCATCGCCCTCACCCGCAATTATCAGCCGACGCATCCGATGCTGGCCGTAGCAGAGGAGATGAAGCTGCCGCTCATCCGCACGCCGATGATCACGATGAACTGGGTCAACCTGGCGACGCTCGCGATCGACAACGAATTTGCGCCTTCCGGCACCGAGCACGCCACGACCCTCGATATCAAGGGCGTCGGCGTGATGCTCCGCGGCGACTCCGGCATCGGCAAGAGCGAGTGCGCCCTCGCACTGATCGAACGCGGTCACTCGCTCGTCGCGGATGATCTCACGATGATCAAGCTGCTCGACGAACGTGAGCTCATGGCCTCGAGCCGGCCGCTCAACCGCGGCTACATGGAGTGTCGCGGCATCGGGATCATCAACGTCGCAGAAATGTTCGGGGTAAAATGCGTCCGGCTGGAAAAGCGCATCGACATGGTAATCTCCCTCAAGGAATGGACGACCGAGGCGATCGAGGAACGCACCGGGCTGGAGGAAAATTTTTACGAGGTCCTCGGCATGAAGGTGCCGCACATCGAAATCTACGTCCGCCCGGGGCGGGACATCGCACGACTGGTCGAGGTGGCCGCCCTGACCCAGGCCCTCAAGAAGATGGGCCACGACCCCGCGCGGGATTTCAACAATCGCCTCATCGCATTCATGAACGAACAGGCGGGCCAGCCGGCGCCGACCAAGATCAAGCCCGTCGATCGCCAGGCGCGACCGGCCGCAGACTGAACCCCTTTGCCTTGGCCAGGCCGGGCGCTCCGCGCGCGGCCCGATCGGTCGGAGTTCCCGCTCCCAGACTCGCCGGTCCAGATCAGCCAAAAGGCGGCCCCAAATCGGACTCGTGCTTTGCCCGGGCGTCGCTTTCCCTCGGGGAGCAACCGTCCGCAGTCTCGCCACCGGCTGCCGAACGGAAAATAATTCTACCATGCCTACACCACGCTCCGACGGCCGTGCCGCCGACCAACTGCGCAAGATCACCTTCGAAGCCAACATCGCGCCCTACGCCACGGGCTCGGTCCTCGTTTCGTTCGGTCTCACCCGCGTCATCTGCGCCGCCACCATCGAGGCCAACGTGCCCACGTGGATGAAACAGCAGAAAGTCCCCGGCGGCTGGCTCACGGCGGAGTACTCGATGCTCCCCTACTCGACGCTCGATCGGAAAGCCCGCGACATCTCCCGTGGAAAAATCGACGGCCGCACGGTTGAAATCCAACGACTCATCGGCCGTTCGCTGCGCGCGGTCATCGACCTGCAAAAGCTCGGTCAAAACACGCTCTGGCTCGACTGCGACGTGCTGCAGGCCGACGGCGGTACGCGCACGGCGTCCATCACCGGCGCCTATCTGGCGGCGCGACTGGCCATCCAAAAACTCCTCGACGCCAAGAAAATCGCCGAAAATCCGCTCGTGGATTCCGTCGCCGCGGTGAGCGCCGGGGTTTTCGGGGGCGAGACTTTGCTCGACCTGAATTATGTCGAGGACAAGGACGCGGAAGTGGATGCCAACATCGTGATGACCGGCCGCGGCCAGTTCGTCGAGGTCCAGGGCAGTGGCGAAGAGACGACCTTTTCCAACGATCAATTGCAGGGACTCCTCGTGATCGCCCAAAAGGGCCTCAAGGAACTCTCCTCCCTGCAAACCGCTTTTCTGACGCAGCAATTATTGAAGTAGCGCCGGTCTCTGACCGGCGTCGGGGCGGGCCGCGTGCTCCGCGCGCGGCCCATTGAATCGGTGCTCGCGTCGGTCCCGGCCGCGCACGGAGTGCACGGCCCACCCAATAGGCGCTTCGAAAAAAAGCCCATCGCCGGCCGGAGACCGGCGCTACTTCCTTTCGCCGGCTTCCTTGATGGCGCCGTAATTTCCGCTCTCGGCCGCTTTCACAAAACCTTCCGTCACGCTCTTCAATTCCTCCCACCGCGCGCGGATTTTCTTCGCCTCGTCGCGCGTGATGACGCTGTCGGCCGACGAAATGGCAATAGTGGCGAGCATGTCGGCAAATTCCTGCACAATGTCATTGGTGACCGGAATCAACGGCTGTCCGACGGGCAGGTCTTGCGGATTGCGGATATAGAACCCACCGGCTTGTTCCGCCACCCATTGGGCCAGGCGGGCATCGCGGGTGATGCGGATAAGGTGACCGACGCGGTCGAGCGGACTGCCCGTGCCGCTGCCGCTGTCGTCCTCCGGCGGCTCCGCCCACTTGTAAATCAAGGAAAGCGAAAGTCCCATTTCAGCGGCGATTTGCTTCGCGCTGGTTTTCTTCAATACCTCTCTCATCACCTCGTGGGATTGCATGGCAGGTTCACGCTGCGCCGTCGGCTAACCCTTGGCAAGCCGGGGCCCGGATGGCCGCCATCCATGGCCTCCATGCGACGCGGCAGCGCGCTCGAATCTCTTGCCGGGAGGCGCCTCCCAAAGGGGGCATCCGGGCCTAGCGGCGGTCATGAAGTCTGGTTGGCTCGCAAACGGCGACCCTCCTGGGGACGCGGCGCCCTCGCGCGTTGGGATCGGACTAAAAACCACGACGAGGGCGTCGCGGCTCCAGTGAATGTTATCCGAAAGTGCATGACCGTCTCTATGGCAAAATCGCCGCGGTTTTGCCTTGGCCCCCGTCCGCCGCACACTTCCGCCGGGAGGTTAGGGAGGGAAAGCAGGACATTCTCCAGAACCGCCCAAAAAGTGTCGGACGGGGGCCTTTTTTTCGTGCGTTGCCCCATCCCTTTGTGGCTCACTCTCTACCCCTTTCATCGATGAACATTCACGAGTATCAGGCCAAGGCGCTCTTCGAAAAATTCGGCGTTCCCGTCCCCAAGGGCGCGCCCGCCCGTTCCGCGGAGGAGATACCCGCGGCGCTGGCCTCGCTCCCCGAGGGCCCGACCATGGTGAAGTCGCAAATCCACGCCGGCGGCCGCGGCAAGGGCACGTTCACCGACGGCTTCAAGGGCGGCGTAAAGTTCTGCAAGACGAAGGCCGACGCGAAGGACATCGCCGGCAAGATGCTCGGGAATACCCTCGTCACGATCCAGACCGGCCCCGCGGGTCGGAAGGTGCAGACCGTCTACTTCACCGTCGCGAGTGAAATCAAGAAGGAGTACTATCTCGCCATCCTCCTCGACCGCGCCACGTCGCGGCCCGTGATTGTCGCCTCGACCGAAGGCGGCGTCGAAATCGAGAAGGTCGCGCACGACACGCCCGAGAAGATTCACAAGGTCTTCGTCGATCCGGCCTATGGCCTCGCCGACTTCCAGGTCCGCGACTTGATCTTCAAGCTCGGTTTCAGCCCGGCCGAAGCCAAGAACGCGGGCAAGCTCATCCGCAATCTTTACACCTGCTACTGGGAAACCGACGCCGCGATGGTCGAGGTCAATCCGTTGATCACGACCCCGACCGGCGAAGTGCTCGCCCTCGACGGCAAGGTCTCTTTCGACGACAACGCGCTCTTCCGCCATCCCGAAATCGTCGCCCTGCGCGATCTCAACGAGGAAGACCCGAAGGAAATCGAAGCCTCGAAGTACGCGCTCAGCTACATCGCGCTCGACGGCAACATCGCCTGCCTCGTCAACGGCGCGGGCCTGGCGATGAGCACGATGGACATCATCAAGCATTTCGGCGGCACGCCCGCCAATTTCCTCGACGTCGGCGGCGGGGCCTCGAAGGACCAGGTCATCGCGGCCTTCAAGATCATCCTCGGGGATTCGAACGTGAAAGGCATCCTCGTGAATATCTTCGGCGGCATCATGGACTGCAACGTGATCGCCCAAGGCATCGTCGAAGCGGTCAAAGAGGTCGGCCTCAAACTCCCGCTGGTCGTCCGCCTCGAAGGCAATAACGTCACCGCCGGCAAAGCCACCCTCGCCGCCTCGGGCCTCAAGCTCGTCGCCGCCGACACGATGGCGGATGCGGCGCAGAAGATCGTGAAGCTGGTCGCGGCGGCGTGAGGGGCCGCAGTTGAAGGTTGAAAGTTTAAAGCTGAAAGACCGAAAAACTGGAGCCTTCCGCCGCTTCGCCTTTAAACCTTAACCACCCCCGCAACATGCCCATCCAAGTCAAAGAACTCGCCTTTGTTTTTCATCCGGTCACGGACATCGCGCGCGCCCGCCAGTTCTACGAGGGCGTTCTCAGCCTCAAGACGGGCGTCCAGTTTGAATTCTCTCCGGGTCAGTGGTGGGTCGAGTATGACATCGCGGGCCAGGCGCTCGCCATCTCCAACGCCATGCCCGGTACCAAGAGCGAAAGTCTCGTACTCGAGGTCGTGAGTCTCGATGAGGCGGTCGAGACGCTCGCCGCGGCCAACATCCCGCTCCTCGGCGGAAAAGTGATGAAATTCCCGTCCTGCCGCATGTGCCGCATCGCCGATCCCGACGGCAACGAAATCGGACTCCATCAACGCAAGGCCAAGGCCTGACGGCTTTCGCTGATTACGCACGACACCTTACCCCTTACACCTGCCTCCTCCTCCTCATGGCCATCCTCATCACTCCTGAAACGAAGATCCTCATCCAAGGCATCACCGGCGAATTCGGCGCACGCCACACGCGGCTGTCGCTCGACTATGGCACCAAGGTTGTCGCCGGGGTCACGCCGGGCAAGGGCGGCCAGTTCTTCGAGCACAAGGATCACAAGGTGCCGATTTTCAATTCGGTCGCCGAAGCCGCCAAGGCCACGGGCGCCACGGTTTCCGCGATCTTCGTCCCGCCGCCCTTCGCGGCCGACGCGGTTCTCGAGGGCGTCGACGCCGGGCTCGATCTGGCGGTCGCGATCACCGAGGGCATTCCAATTCGCGACATGGTGCGGGTAAAGCGCGCCATGCAGGGCCGCTCGACGCGCCTCGTGGGCCCGAACTGCCCCGGTTTGGTCTCGCCTGGCACCGGCAAGGATTCCCACGGCGGCTGCCGCATCGGGATCGCACCGGGCTACATCAACAAAAAGGGCCACGTCGGCGTCGTCTCGCGCTCCGGCACGCTCACGTACGAGGCGGTTTTCCAGCTCACGTCCAAGGGTATCGGCCAGAGCACGACCGTCGGCATCGGCGGTGACCCGGTCAACGGCACGTCGCATCTCGATGTGATCAAGCTCTTCGCCGCCGACCCGGACACGCACGGCATCATCTTCATCGGCGAAATCGGCGGCAACGCCGAGGTCGAAGCCGCCCGCTGGCTCAAGGCTAACTGCCAGAAGCCGGTCGCCGGTTTCATCGCGGGCGCCACCGCCCCCGCCGGCCGCCGGATGGGCCACGCCGGCGCCATCGTGGGCGGCGCCGAGGATACCGCCGCCGCGAAGATCGCGGTCTTCAAGGAATGCGGCATCGAAGTCGCCGCCACGCCCAGCGACATGGCCGACGCCCTCCTCCGCTCCGCGAAGGCCAAGGGCGTGACGCTGACGTAATCCAGTTGGTTCCAACGCGCCGTCGCCTCCACGGCTGCGCCCCAAAAAACGCCGGTCCCCGACCGGCGTTTTTTTTGGTCAGGAGTCAGCCGCCGCCCAAAGCTTTCGCTTCAACTTCCGCCCGACGAATTCCAGTTCATCGGCCTTGCGCTGCTTGAGGATTTTTTCGCGAACCAGGGGGCACCAATCGATGCCGAATTTCCCGGGTGATAAAGCGTCGGGAACTCCCCCGAACATCGGGCGCACGCCATCGGATGGCAGGGACGACCGGCAAACAAACGCCGGAAACGTCTCGAACCAGTCCGATCCCGCAAGGCCGCCGTCCCGGGCAGCCGTCGTTTTTCGGACGGCGCACGGCCAGTGCAACCCGGGCGGAACCTTGCTTTGCCCGTTCAGCGCTGGAGCAGCGGCTTCGGCACTTCCGGAACGCGGACGACCACCACCTCGGCGCTCGCACGGTTGATGGCATACATCACGCGCTTGTCGCCGCGGTCCCAGGCAAACGACTGCCCTTCAAAGGGCACCTCGATCGTCGTCACGTACTCCAGCGTCACGCCCATCTTCGGCAGCCGGAGAACGTAGAGTTCCTTGTTGTCGTGCCCGGTGGTGTAGAGCAGGCCGTCATCGCCCCACGCGCCACCGGAGCAACTCATCTTGCCCCACGTGGCAATGACCTGCGCGGGGAAGAGCCACGATTCCAGCACATTCCAGTGCTCGTCAAATTTCCCAATCAAAGTGGCCCGGCTGTCGTTTTCGGGCGAAGTCTTGTCGGTCGTGTAGTGGGCAAAGCAGGCCCACCAGAAGCCGTCCTTTTTCTCCGCCCAGTTCAACTCCCCGTGGCGCACCCCGAGGCTTACCGACTTGATCGGCTGGACGGTGGCCGGGTCGAAATATTCAATCGAGCTGGCCATCGGCAGCTGCGGATAATTGGAATGAGCGAGCACCAGCAGTCCGTCCTGAATGATGCCGGCGTTGAGATGGGTGGTGACCCCGCCTTTCAACCCCACCCACTCCGCCACCCGCGCGCCGGTCACCTTGTCGTATTTCCCGACGACAAAATTTCCAATCCCGTAGAAATATTTGGCATCGACGGCGACGCCTTGATTGGCGCCACGCGCTTTCCACCGGCGCAATTCTTCGGCCACGAGTCCGTGTTTGGTCAGCTCGGGCTTCGGGGCCGCAGGCAGCGCGGCATACCAAGCCTGCTGCGCGGCGCGCTCGGGATCAATCGGTCCCTTCGCGGCGGGAGCGACCGGCGTCTCCGCGGCAGAACCGAAGGAGTGGAGGGCAAGAGCAGGCAAAAGGCGGAGAAAGGTCGCACGCATGGGAGAATGATTGGCGCAGGAGACTGGACGGCTGGGATTTGACTGGGATTGGGGGCAAAAAAATTGCCCGCCCACGGGGATGACGAAATCCCCATCGTGAGCGGGCAACTTTGAAACCGTTAATTAGAACTTCCTGGTGAACTCGAGATTCCAAACCCGACCGAGCATCAGGTTGGACGTGGTGCCCGGATTATAGCCGAACTGACCCGAAGCGAGCGGCGGCGCCAGGTTGGTGAGATTGGCGATGCCGAGGCGCACCTTGGTCTTGCGGAGCCAGGCGCGATTGGAGTCGTCGAACTGATAGGAAACGGAAGCGTTATAGCTGAGCGTTTCCGCCATCATATACCGATATTGGTAAGCTCCCGCGCTGAACTGCTTGGCGATGTAGCTGGGGCGTCCCAGCGACTCGTAAACGGCCGCGGTGGTCGTGGCACCGGTGTCCGTGGTTTCGCCCGCGTAATAAGCGCCCAGGGAACCGCCCCAGCTGCCCTTACGCCAGCTGATGGTGGATGTCCCGCGCCAGCGCGCCGCCCCACCGACGTCGAGGCTGTCCGTCACGATCGGCGGCAGATTCGGCACTTGGAGCGAGTTCGTGGTTTTCATCAAGTACGACCAGTCCGAATTAATTGTAAAATTACCCAAGCGCGTTCGCGGCACGACATAGGTGAGCCCGAAGTCCCAACCCTCGTCGAAGCTGGTCGAGAGGTTCAGGAACGGCGTGTTGTCGGAATACAGCTGGCCAACGACGGCCTGCTGGTTGTTCGGATTCCTCACATTGTACGCGGCGAAGGTCGCGATATCGGTCGCCGTGGGCGCATAACGCACAATATCGGGGTCGCCCTTGTAATTTGCGGTCCCGGCACCGAGATCAATCGCGGTGACGGCTTTGCCGGCGGCCAATTGGGACTTCGTGTAGGCCTGCAGGAGCGCGGTGTCGCTGATCGCCACCTGGTTGGAACTGCGCGAGCCGACGAGGTTGGCCCGTTCAATTCTCCAATAGTCCGCCGTGAGGCTCAGACCCGATACCTTCGGGACATCGATGACGACACCCCAGGTCCGGCCTTTGGACGTGGCGGGCTTGAGGCTGGGATTGCCGCCAAAGTAATTGCGAATCGGGTAGGCGCCTTCGTTGGTCACCGGGTTGCGATAGAGGTCGATGCTGCCGGCGCCCGCCGTGGTCGTCCAGCGCGGCGAGGTATAGAGGGCCGCCAGGCTCGGAGCCATGAAACCCTCGTTGTAGGAGGCACGCAGCATGACCTGGGAAACCGGCCGCCAGTTCACGCCGAACTTCGGCTTGGTGGTATTGCCGAAATCGCTATAATTTTCATACCGCGCAGAAGCCGAAAGTTCAAACGTGTTGACCAGCGGAATATTGTTCTTGGCTGCGGCGAGGGGCACCACCGTCTCGACGTAAAGGCTCGAAACATTGCGGTCGCCCCGGACATCGGGCCGCGCCGGGTGGAGCAGGAAGTCGTTGTTGAGTGGATCCAAGCCCAAGCCCGCCGGGGCCCCGCCATTGTCACCACTGAACGGAGGCCGCAGATCCTTCAGATCCTCGGTCCGGTATTCCGCTCCGGCGGCCACGTTCACATCGCCCGCCCAGAGCGTGAATAACCGGCCGCTGAGGCGGACATCCCCGCTGGCGAGGAGACTCTGCGCCGAGCGCGAAAACGTGTCGGCAATAGTATCCAGGACCGCCTGGGGATTCTTGTAGGGCTGATCCACGACCACCGCGTTGCCGACCACCTTGAAGGTGTAGCCCCAGGGGTTGAAGGCCGTCGCGTCCGTTCGCAGCAGCGCCTTCTGGAAAAGGCTCTCACGAACATTCGGATAACCATCGTCCCGGGCCTTGACCTGATTGTAGAAGCCCGCGGCCTCCCACTTCCAGTTGCTGGAAATTACGCCCTTCAAACCGGCCGCCACGCGGATGACATCCGAACCGGTCTTCACCCGCTCCCCTTGCAAGTCAGCCACCGTCATTGCGGTCAGCCCAACCGTGCGAGGCGCCCCCGTGATCCGGGGCGTCCCCCCGGGCCCGGGCGCACCATTGATGTCGTAGAACTTCGACCCGTAGGGGTTGAACGGATTGTCGACCGACATGACCGCGACGGCATCCGTATTGGGGGCATTCAATGGCACCGGCTGGCGCGCCATCGTGGACTTGGACTTGTAATAGGAAAAATCGCCGAAGGCCGTGACGGTGGGCGTCAGCTTGTATTCCAGCGTGACAAACGAGTTCGCCCGATTCGTGCGCGGGTTGGACATGCCGAACTGATTTTGATCGAGATAGAATTCGGGGCTGGTATCGCGACCCGGGGTCGCCGTGCTAAAACCCAGGGCGCCGTTGGCTAGGCGGAAGAAGTTGTTCGCCGTGCTCGTCCCAATTCGAAACGTGGGATAGTAGCCGCGATTGACGCGGGCGTCGAAGGCGCTGCCGAGTACATTGAACGGCGCGGGCGCGCGCGCGGTGTTATTCGAATTATTGGAGAACCACTTCGCCGTCAGCCAGGAAGCCTCGCGAAACAGGTATTCCGCGGTGGCCACGATGTGGCCTTTGCCACCGGCAAAGCTGCGGCCGAACGAAAGGGAGGCTTGGTAGGAACTGCCGCCCGGACCCTCGGGCTCGCCAAAGCGGGTAATGAGTTCGGTGCCGTCGAAATCACGCCGCATGACGTAATTAATGACGCCGCCGACGGCATCGGAACCGTAGATGGCCGAGGCGCCGTCGCGCAGAACTTCAACGTGGTTGATGCCCTGCGTCGGCAGTTGATTGATGTTCACCGCCTGCGACAGGCCGGCCGTCATGGGATTGATTGCCATCCGGCGGCCATCCACCAGGATCAGGGTCGCCGTGGCGCCAAGGTTGCGCAAATTGACATTGGCGTTGTCGCCACGTGCGCCCGAGGAACCCAGGCGAGTCTCATTTTCCGGCAGATTCGTGACCTGGGGGAGGGAGGTGAGCAATTCCACCGGCGTGAACCCCATGCGCGTGTTGATCGCTTCCATGTTCAGGACCGTCACGGGAACGACCTTCTCCATGTCGAGACGCATGATGTTGGAGCCGGTAACCACAAAGCCCTCCAGCTTCACGACCTCCTTGTCGGTCGTGAGTTTTGCGGCCGACTGGCCTTCGGCGGCCGCGAGAAATGCGGCCGGCAATAGAAACAATCCGGCAGCCAGCATCAGGGACGCAGGCCGGTGACCGGTGCGGGACATGCGCCTTAGTGTCGGCGATACAATCGGTGTAATCATGGTAGTAGTAGTTTTCACTTTCAGCTTACGGTCGCAGGGCGACAAACCCTAGGCAAAGGGGTTACAGTCTGGTTAAGGACTGCATAAATCTCCCGGCCGAGCCCAAATCGAGCAAGCGCTAAAATCGGGCAGCGCTAGTGCCACTGCAGCGGGGTAAAGATCTCTTTCCCGCCCGCGGTGAACCAATTTCATCCGCCAGCGTGGCGGGCAAAGTTCAAAATCATTGACCGCCCCCCCGCCGGGTGCTCCCCTGCGTTCGCGATGCCCCCCGCGCCTTTTCTAAGCCGGGTGCTGCCTCGGAACACGGGATTTCTCCTCCTGGCAACCGTGGTAGTGCTCCAACTTTCCGCCGCGACCCCGGCCACCTCCGATCTGGAACTGGGCCGGCAGTTATTTCAGAATCTGTGCGTCACGTGCCACGGCTTTGCCGGCGCCGGAGGCGACGCCCCGGTCCTGGCCCGGGCGAAATTGCTCCGCGCGCCCGACGATGACGCGTTGCGCGCCCTCATCGCGGAAGGCCTGCCGGACCGCGGCATGCCGCGGGTGCGCCGGCTGACGGAGAATGAACTCCGGGGCCTCGTGACGTATGTGCGTTCACTCGGCAGCGTCCCCCCGGCCCCGGCCCCGGGAAACGCCCCGAACGGCCAGCAAATCTATCTGCGACTCGGGTGCGCGGCCTGCCACACGATCAACGGGCAGGGGGGCACCATCGGACCCGAACTCACCGCGATTGGTCGCATGCGGGGAGCGGAGTACCTGCGGCAGTCCGTGGTCAACCCCGGCGCCGTCCTGCCCCGGGGCACACTGCCTATTCCCGCTCGCGGCCTCAGCGAATATCTGCCCGTGGTCATCGTCCCGCGTGAGGGGCCGCCAGTGAAGGGCCTGCGCCTCAACGAGGACAGTTTCACCATTCAGGTGCGGAACAACATGAACAGCATTCAATCATTTCGTAAATCGGACCTCGAGCGGATCGAAAAGCAACCGGGCAAAAGCCAGATGCCCGTCTATACCGCGCAATTAAAAGCCGCCGAATTGAACGACCTCGTCGCCTATCTTTGCAGCCTGGGGGCCGCACCATGACAAATCTTCGGTCCCGTCTGGTCCACTGCGTCCTCTGGGGCGCTGGCCTCGGCGCCTGCCTTCCGGCGTTCGGGCAGGTTCCCTACCAGCGGATCCTTGACGCCGAATCCGATCCCGCCAACTGGCTGACCTACGCCGGGAACTACGCGTCGCACCGGCACTCGTCCCTGGATCAAATCAACCGCCAATCCGTCACCCGGCTCAAGACCGCCTGGGTGTACCAGATCCGGCATGCCGGAATCATCGAGACCTCACCGCTCGTCAACGATGGCGTGATGTACCTCACGGAACCGCCGAGCACCGTCACCGCCCTCGATGTTCACACGGGCCGGCCGCTCTGGACCTGGTCGCCCGAAATTCCGCGCGACGTCGTCGTCATTGGCTCCCCGCCGGTCAACCGCGGCGTCGCCCTGCTCGACGACATGGTCTTTGTCGGCACCATCCACGGCCACCTGGTCGCACTCGACTCGAAAACCGGCATTGTGCGATGGGACGTGATCGTAGAGGACAACAAGAAGGGCTATTACCTCACGCTGGCGCCGCTCGCGCTCGAAGGCCGGATCATCGTCGGTGTTTCGGGCGCGGAAGCAGGCATCCGCGGATTCGTTGACGCCTATGACCCAAAAACCGGGCAGAAGTTGTGGCGGACGTTCACCGTGCCGCAACCCGGTGAACCGGGAGCGGAAACCTGGGGCAAGGAGAGCTGGCGCACCGGAGGCGGCTCGACCTGGCTCACCGGTTCCTACGATCCGGAATTGAATCTCCTGTATTGGATGACGGGAAATCCGGCGCCCGACTGGAATGACGACGACCGCCCCGGCGACAATCTGTACACCTGCTCCGTCCTGGCCCTCGATCCCACCACGGGAAAACTGCAATGGCACTTCCAGTTTACGCCGCACGACACGCATGACTGGGACGCGAATGAAAACGTCATTCTCTTCGATGCGGCGATCAATGGCCAGCCCCGCAAGCTGCTCGCGCAGGCCAATCGCAACGGTTTTTATTACGTCCTCGACCGCGCGACCGGAGAGTTTCTCGTCGGCACGCCCTACGTGAAACAAACGTGGGCCGAGAAGCTCGATCCGAAAGGACGCCCGATTCTCCGCCCCGGCATGAATCCCAGCGCGCAGGGCACGACGGTCTTTCCGAGCATTCAGGGTGCGGCCAACTGGCATAGCCCGAGTTACAGCCCGCAGACCGGATTTTTCTATCAGGCCGCGCGGGAAATGGGGTCGGTGTATTTCAAGGGGGAAGCCGTCTATAAACCGGGGACGGGGTTCACCGGCGGCGGCGGCCGGGCGCTCAACGGCGACGAGGCCTGGGGCGCCATTCGCGCCCTCGAGGCCACGACAGGCAAATTGCAATGGGAGTTCAAATTGCTCACGCCCGGCTCCACCAGCCTCCTCTCCACCGCCGGCGGGCTCGTCTTCGGCGGGACCGAAGAGGGCAACTTCTTCGCCCTCGACGCCGCGAACGGCAAGCTGCTCTGGGAAACCCAACTCGGTGGCGCGGTCCGCGGCATTCCGATCTCGTTCGCCGTCGACGGCAGACAGTTCATCGCGATCTCCGCGGGCTTCGCGGTGTTTGTTTTCGCGCTGTAACGGGAGCGCCTCCGTCGGTCGTCGTTGCGAGATTGTCCCCTCCCCGCTTCTCCCCGAAGCGGGCCACCAGAATTCACCCGGCTTTCGTCGCCGGCCACGGAGGAGCGGGGCCGATCCCACGGAAACGCGCCCCGCGCGGCCGACGATTCGAAAACGGTTTACCTGCCGGGCGCGGGACTATAGCCCGAAGACACCGCGCCAACGGCCTTCACCCCAATCACCCATGAAGTTTCTCCTGCTCTCCTGCCTGCTCGCCGCGCCCCTCTTCGCGACCGAAACCGTGCGGCCACTCGAAACGCCCGGCGCATGGCAGATGGCCGATCCCACCGCCTGGAAGTGGGGCCAGGACGGCGGCACGACGGTGCTGACCCTCTTCAAGCAACAGGACTACAAACCCAAGGTACGCAGTCCGTTCAACCTCGCGTGGCTGACGACCGCGGATTGGACCACGTTCACGCTGACCGTAGAGGGACGGCTGACCAAGTTTGACGAGGGCAACAACGATCTCTGCATCGCGTTCGCGAGGCAGGACGACACTCGCTTCTATTACGCCCACCTCGGCGAAAAAGCCGACGGCATCCATCACCAGGTCCATTTCGTCGACCACGCGGATCGCCGAGCCATCACCGCCACCCGAACCGGCGGCAATGACTGGAAACCTGGGCAGTGGCACCGCCTCAAACTCGTCTTCGACGGTGTCGCGGGAAATATCACGGTTTACTTCGACAACATGGAAAAGCCCGCGCTCACCGCGCAGGACCACACGTTGGACCACGGCTGGATTGGTCTCGGCTCCTTCGACGACCTCGGCGAATTTCGAAACTTGGTGATCCAAGGGGAAAAGAAATAAGGCCGTATGGGGTCCCAAATCTCGCGCAGGGCGGAAGAGCCATCGGGGGAAGGCATTTCCCAGCGACGCCAGCGGATGGAGATTCCGGCGCGATGAAGAGCCTCTGGGACGATTCCGCCGCGGCCGCCTTCGCCGGTGATCTGGGCCAGCGCGTCTATACGTCGCGACTCCTCGGCCGGGATGATTCGCTCGTGCTGCACGGCGGGGGCAACACGTCCGTCAAGGTACGAGAGAAAAACCTCTTCGGCGAGGAGGAGACCCTCCTCTACGTCAAAGGCAGCGGCTGGGACCTGGCGACCATCGAAG
>CANJNJ010000109.1 GCA_947474995.1 Opitutaceae bacterium
GGCTAATCGTTGTCGCATCATCGACCATAAGGCCAGTGAGCGAGTCTTTGTACATCGGGGTAATGCGTCGCAGTCCCGAAATTTCCAAACGCAAGTCTTCCGGCACGAGGGCACTACTATATGGATTCCAGAGTGCCGCGGCCCACCGCAGGCTTACTGTATAAGGTGCGCCGGTCTCCTTGCGCACTCCCACTAGCACATAGAAATACGTCAGCACCGGAGCGATGCCCGTATCGCTCGAGAACAGCGCCGGGGTGATCGCGTAGCGGCGCCGGATGGGATCCGTCGAAAAAATGGGCAGCGGCGGCGTGCCGCTGTTCACAGCGTTGGCCGGGTCCTCCATGTAATTCGTGTAGTTGGCCCAGCTGGCGAAAGCGGTGCCGAGGAGATCGGGCTTCAGCGACAGATCCTGCCGGAGTCCGCCGAGTTTCGTGTTGGCGAGCACGGCGTAGTTGTTCGGCGACCAGGCGTGAAAATTCTGCTGCACGCGCGCGAGGCCGAGCGCGGTGTTCCCGGAGTTCTTCAAAAACGCCAGCTGGTTGGTCGCGGCGATTTTGTCGTTCTGGATCAGAGGCGTGTTGTTCGCATCGTGGGGCTCGAAGGCCGGAGCGCCCGTGCTGTCTGCAGCGCCGGCGCCCAGGCCGATTTGTTGGCGGATCCGCGCCCGCTTCTCATCGGTCTCGTAGGGCACATAGGTGATGGCGGCCGAATTGTCGGACACGGCGACCGGCGCTTTCACGCCCTGATCCCCGACCCACCAGGCGTAGCGGCCGATGGTCGCGCTCGTCCCGACGGTCTGGCCGGGCACACCAGGAGCCGTAATCGTCTGCAGTGGCGCGACCACGCTGTTGGCCGTGCCCGCGCTCTTGGCGCCGACTAATTCGATCCGGCTGCCGGTGGCGACGGCGGCGGACGGTAGCACGGCGAGGGGATTTTTTTCGTTGCCGCTCACGAGCCACGACAGCGGCGCCGTCGTCGCCGGGTCAGAATCCCAGATTCCGGTCCAATGCGGATTGGTCCCGCCGCCATTCGCTTCCGCCGTCGCCGTCGCGCGTTTGTCCGGGCCGCCGTATTTCTGGAGCTGACCAAGCGCAATGTTCATCGCGGCCAGCGCATTGTCCCTCGCCTGCCCCTGCCGCTGCGTGTTGCCGGATATCGCCGTCTCGATCCGCGTGTAGGTCGCCAGTCCAACGAGGAGGATGACGAGGAACGCGAGCAGAGTGATCGTAATCAGCAGGGCGAAGCCGCGCTTCGCCTTGAGTGGCGAGTGACGAGTGATGAGTGTCAAGCGGGCGGGCATCGGATCAGAGCGGCTTCGCGTTGATGACGATGCGGCGCGTGTAGACCTGCGAGTTGGCGGTCGCGAGTTGCCACCAGTACTGCTGCGCGTTGATGCCCGGCGGCACGGTGAGCGGCGAGTTGGCCTGCTCGAAGGTGGAGATGAGCCGCGCGCCTTCGTCGGTGAGAATCCGGACCATCACTTCAACGACGTCGGGAAACAAGGAAGCATGGGCGTAATCCGGCGCGGTCGTCGGGGTGTTCGAGGGAAGTTTGGATTGCAGCGGACTGTTCGTGGTGGCCGACGTGCCGCGGTCGTCAGCGGCGGGAAATATCAATCGCAACCCGGTCGGGGTCGTCGCATCGCGCACGTAGCAGCGGACCCCGAAGTCGATCACGTTGTCCGCAATCACCGCCGAAAGATCGCCGCGAGCGCCGGGCACCTGGACCGTGCGCGGATCACCGCGGGTGGTCGTCCCGGTGGTCGTGTAGGCGGCCGCGGTAATGGTATAACCGGACTCCAGCACGCCCGGCCCGGTCGTCTGGGTGCCCGTTGTGGTGACCCGGGCCGGCCGAACTTCGGCGCGGTGGAAAAGATACGCCGTCTTGGTATTCGCCGGACTGGGCGCGCTGAACCGGCGGATAATGCGATAACCGACGGCGACGGGCGCGGAGATCGTAGTGGGCGTGGTGGCGACATTGGAGCCGCGGCTGGTCGTGAAAAACCGCAGCCAGACGCCCGCGTTGCCGAACCGGCCATCCGCGATATTCGGCGGGGTCAGCGCGAGGGAAACTCCCCCCACGGGCTTCGCGTTGAGGGCGGCGATCTGCCAAAGCGTCGGAGATCCGCCGTTCGCGCTGTTCGTGACATCCGCGGCGAACCACACGTTACCGTCGTCGCGAAACTGCGCGGCGGATAGGTCGAGCGTCAGCTGGTCGAGCACGTAGCGCGCCTGGGCTTCGGTGGATAGCCGGCCGGACGTGCGATTCCAAAAGCCCGAGATATTGCTGACAATCGCGACGATGAACCCGGCGAGGAGCGCAGTGATGCCCGCGGCCGCGAGCAGTTCGATCAGCGTGAAGCCGTGGCTTGAGTGATGCTTTCGCGCACGTTGGCGACGAAACGAGGGTACGAGCGATGTTACGGGTGGGCGGTACGCTTCGCGCGCCGCCCGGCCGCGCACGGAGTGCCCGGCCCACCTTTCATCGGCTTCGCCAGTGTGCTGGGAACGAAGAGACATTGGGGGAAGCATCCGTTAACGCGACACGGTGCCGGCGGAGAAGAGCACCTGCTTCATGCTGTTGTCGAAGCGGACGGCTCCACTGGGATTATAGCCCGCGGGGAGCGCGCGTTTCTGGTTCGATGGCGTCGCGTCCACGGTGAAGGCCGGCCAACGGATGCGCGCCACATAGGCGAGCACCGCGGCACTCTCGTCGGGATTCACCGGCGGATCGACGGTTGGGTCGGCCAGCGGCGAGAGGGTTTCGTTCCGGACGAGCGCGATTTCGAAAAACTTGTCGATGTCCGTCGCACCCCAAACGGGATCCGCATATCCGCCAATCTTCGAACCGTCACGGCTGGCGAAAAGAAGCTTGGAATCGGTGCGGGGATCATTGGCCGCGGCGTTGGGATTGTTGTCGGCGTCCGTCAGTTGGTGACCGGCGCGCCCGTTGGCCGAGGTGGAAGAGACTTTCAGCAAGGCCGCGACCGGCGCAAACGAGTGCGCCGTCGCAACGCGTCGCGTGAGCTCGGTGCGGAGCAGTTCGGAAACATTGGTCGCAGCTTCGGCGTCGGCGGAATTTCCGACCGAACGGGCGATCGGAACGAACAGACCCACGACCGCCACCATCCCGATGGCGAAGATGCCGACGGCGACCACGACTTCGAGCAAGGTGAACGCACGGGCCTTGGTTGGTCGTTCCGCCTTCAGGCGGAAGGATTGAGTCGCTCGGATTCCGCCTAAAGGCGGAACTACCAACTTTCGGACAAGAAGTCGGGCCATCGTCGACATCGTCAGAATCCCGTCGCGTCGCTGACGAAGGTTACGGCGCCACTCGGGCGCAGCAGCACGCCGCGGACGGCACCGGCATTATTGAACTGGGGCACGCTGTTGGCCACCGTCCCGGTCGCCAGCGCGATTTTGACGTAGGGCTGGGTTGGCGGCGTGAACGTGCCGTCGGCATTGAACTGCAGAAAGAAAACCGTGTTGGCCCCGTTGAAGGGCGTGCCGGTCGGTTGTCCCGGATTTGCGGCCGTGCCGAGGTTTGACACGGGGGATGGATTGGCCGGCCAGACCACCCCGGAAGCGAGCAACCCCGTCGTCGAGGGTGGCACGACATAGATGCCGCGGGGAAGATAGACCGGTGCCCCCGCTGCCACCCAAGTCGTGGAACCTTGCGGCTCGGCGCGGAAAACCTGGAGCAGGCGAAGATATTTCTCCGCATCCCCGCTCGGTGGCCGCACCGCGTAGATGAGCAGCCGCGCCTCCGTTTGGTTAACGGCCGCCTGCGCGCGGGCCTGGCCCAGCAAACTTCCGAGGGAGTTTTGAGCGCTGGTGAGCGCGCTGCCGGCGTTGTCGCGCAGGGCAAAGCCGACGCCCGCGGCGAGCAGTGTGATCAGCCCGACCACCACCAGCAGTTCGAGCAAGGTGAAGCCGGCGGGAGAGCGTGTCCGGGTACATAGTTCCGCCTTCAGGCGGAAAATTTCATGCCGGTTAGCCCGAAACATCCTTCCGCCGAAAGGCGGAACTACCAGCGCTGTGGTCGGCCGGATCATTTCCAGCTCATGATCAAGTCGTTCTCCGTCGTGGCCCCGGGGGGCGCGCAATAGAAGACGACTCCCGCGTGCGTGCCTCCCGTTTGCGCGGTCGTGAGCACCGTGGTGGGACGGATCGAGATGGTCCCGCCCGAAACGAGCACCTGCGGGTAGCCACCGGTCGCATCGCGACCGTTGATGACCCCGTCAAGATTGCTGTCGGTGACAACGGCAATGGACGTGTTGTGAAACGCGTCGCGGATATAATTTAGTTCCCGGGCCGTGTTCAAACCGGCCGTGATATCAGCCTGCAACACATAGTCCGCATCGGTGAACTCCACGAACTGAATCCGGCGGGGATTTTGCACCTGCGGGGGCGGCGGATTGCCCGCGGTCGTCGTCGGCCACGCCCCGACCGGATCGCGACGGCGTCCCGTGAGAATGTCGTGGAAGATGTGAACCTGCTGGGCATTCGTCGACGTGCCGGTGGGGTTGACCATCCGGGCCGCGGCGGTGGCCGCGAATTGCGGGTACGTGCCATACTCCTGGCGAAACGCCTCGAAGGCCGCCCCCCACTGGCTGAACTGGACCCGCGTCTTGGCTTTGTTGGCCGATTTCCGGGCGCTGTTGGTGCTCGGAATGAGAATCGCCGCGAGAATGCCGATGATGGCGATGACGGTGAGGAGTTCGATCAGGGTAAAGCCACGGGTCGCGGTTGGCCGGCAGTTTCTTAAGGAGCCGTACCGGGTGGGCGGTGCGCTCCGCGCGCCGTCGACCGCGCGCGGAGCGCCCGGTCCACCTCCCCTTGGCGTCGCGACGAGTCGCAGAATGACAGGGCGGTCACTACTGCCTTGGCCCGACGGATTGAGCGCAGATTTCGAAGAACTCATGGAAGTTTGTCGGCGTAGATATTGTCGGCGTTGTCGCCCGTGGTCTGGGTCGTCCCGGTGAAGATACCGGACGCGTTAGGCAGCGTAGTCGAAAGGCCATCGGGTCCGACGGAATATAGCAAATAGGCCGGAGCGAGCCAGGCTTGCGCCGCTTGGGCCGGACGGCCGGGAATACCCGGGAGCGACGGGCCGGCGGGCGTCGCCGGTAGCGTCGGGCGCTTGTAAAAGTAAAGGTAACGATTACCCCAGGGATCGACGAACGCGGTATTGACGGTGGGCTTGCTGGGCGGCGTGCCCGTGGGAACGCCCAAGGTGTTCAGGACGGTCGTCGTCAGCGAATTCTCGATCGGGAGTTTGCTCAGATCGACAAACATCGGTCCGTTGACCCGGCCACCCAGCAGGCCTGTCACTCCATAGGCTCCGGTGAGCGCGTTGAACAGGATGGCTTGGGTCGTTTGGAGCCCGGGGCCGCCGCTCAGTCCGTTCGCCGGCGCAAGCGTCACGCGCTGGGAATTGGCCAACGACGGTCCCGTTTGCGGGTAATCGCCGTAGTAGCGTTTGAACTCCTCCAGCGCCAAGGCCAGAACCGCGAGTTCCGACTTCGTCCGCGCCATGTTCGCGCGCTCTTTCACTCCCCGCATCGAGCCGATGGCGATGCCCACCAAAACCGCCATCACCCCGATCACCGTGAGGAGTTCGATTAGGGTAAAGGCGTTCGTCCAACGTTCTCGGCTGACGCGCGGCATGATAGTGACAGGACGCCAGTGAAGCCGGGGAGTTGCATCCCCAGCAATAGGTTTTTGGGACCAGGCCGGTCGGTCGGAATTGGTAGGAGCGGGTTTATCCCGCGATGGTTCGGTGAAAAAACAATTGTCGGGCGAAACGAACCTTCGGGGCCTAAAGACCCTCCTACGGCGGATTACTCTTCGGCCTGCAACGCGGCCACCACGCTGAAGTCCTCGAGGGTCGTCGTATCCCCCTTAACTTCGCCGCCACCGGCGATCTCCTTGAGGATGCGGCGCATGATTTTTCCGCTGCGAGTCTTCGGCAGGCCGGCTGCAAACCGGATCGAGTCCGGCTTGGCCAGCGAACCGATCTCCTTGCCCACGTGGTTGCGCAGTTCTTCGCGCAGCGCGTCCGTGGGAGCAATGCCGGCCTTGACCGTGACAAAGACGACGAGAGCCTGGCCCTTGAGTTCGTCCGGACGGCCGACGGCGGCAGCTTCCGCCACGGCCGGATGTGAGACGAGCGCGCTCTCAATTTCCGCGGTGCCGATGCGGTGGCCGGAGACGTTGAGGACATCGTCGATGCGTCCGACGATCCAGAAGTAGCCGTCCTTGTCCTGCCGGGCGCCGTCGCCGGTGAAGTAGATATCGGGGCGACCAGGGAATTCGGAAAAATACTGACGGACATAACGGTCGTCGTCGCCCCATAGCGTGCGGAGCATCGAGGGCCAGGGCTGCGTGATGACCAGTTTGCCACCGCTGTTGCGCGGCACCTCGTTGCCCTTGTCGTCGACGACCTTCGGGACGACGCCAAAAAACGGGCGCGTGCCCGAGCCGGGGGTCGTGGCGGTAACGCCCGGAAGCGGAGTGATCATGATGCAGCCGGTTTCGGTCTGCCACCAGGTGTCGACGATCGGGCAACGCTTCTTGCCGATCATCGTGTGATACCACATCCACGCCTCCGGATTGATCGGCTCGCCGACGGAACCGAGCAGGCGCAGCGAATCGAGCCGGTGGCGGAGGACGTAGTTGTCGCCCCAGCGCATGAAGGCGCGAATTGCCGTCGGCGCGGTGTACAGAATGGTGAGGCTGTGGCGATCGATCATCTGCCAGAAGCGGTCCGGCTCGGGTTGGTTGGGCGCGCCCTCATACATGAAGACAGTCGCGCCATTCGAAAGCATCCCGTAGACGACGTAGCTATGACCGGTCACCCAGCCGATGTCCGCGGAGCAAAAATACCGGTCGGTTTCCTTCAGATCGAAAACGTAATGCGCGCTCAGCTTGCAACCGAGCAGGTAGCCGGCGCTCGTGTGGAGGACGCCCTTGGGTTTACCCGTCGAACCGCTGGTATATAAGATGAAGAGCGGATGCTCGGAGTCAAAAGCCTTGGCCTTGTGTTTATTGGGCGCGCCTTGCCACGCGTCACTCCACCACACATCGCGGCCTTCCCGCATGTTGATCGGATTGCCGCAGCGCTTCACGACGAGCACGGTCTGCACGCTCGGCGTATTTTCGACGGCCTTGTCGACGCTGGCCTTGAGCTCGATCACCTTGCCGCGACGCCATCCACCATCGGCCGTGATAACTAATTTGGCCCGGCAGTCATTAATTCTGTCCTTGAGTGATTCGGGGCTAAACCCGCCAAAAACCACCGTATGAATGGCACCAACCCGGGCGCAGGCGAGCATCGCCACGACGGCCTCGGGAATCATCGGCATGTAGATTGCCACGCGGTCGCCCTCGCCCACTCCCATGTTGTCAAAAATATGAGCCAGGCGGGAAACGTGGGCATGCAACTGCTTGTAAGTGATGGTCCTAACATCACCTGGCTCACCTTCAAAAATGAGCGCCGCCTTGTTCTCGCGGTGGGTGCCGAGGTGCCGATCGAGGCAGTTTTCCGAGACGTTGAGCTTGCCGCCGGTGAACCACTTCGCGTGCGGCGCCTTCCACGTCAGAACCTTCTTGTAGGGCTTTCGCCACACGAGCTGTTCCTTCGCCTGACGGTCCCAGAATTTTTCTGGGGAGTTGACAGACTCCGCATAGAGCTTTTTGTAGGTGGCATCACTCCCAAGATTGGCTTGGGCTTTGAACTCGGCCGAAGGCCTGAATTTCCGGTGTTCCCGGGATACTGAGGTAATCGTCTGGTCTGGCACGTGCGTGTCGGATTTAAGGGTTTAGGGATGCAAATTCGCAGTTCTTATCCCGCCCAGAGTTTCAAGCGTCAAGCGGGACGTGTTTGTCTCAAACCTGTATGGAAAAGAAATCTGTGTCCGCCCCGGTGGACTCCCCTGCTGTCGCTGCGCCTGTCGCGGCGGCCCCCACTCTGCCCCCGACCGAAGGCACCGCTCCCGCGGCTGCGCCGGTTGAGAACACGATCCATGTCGAAGGCGTGCTCGACATCGATATTCAGCGAGGTGGCAACGGCCAACTGATCGATCTGAGTCGGGGCGGCAAACGCCGCCCATCCGATCCCTTTGTCCCGAAGGAGCTCATCCGTCGCTTCAAGTTGAAGACGGGCGCCATGGTCGGTGGCACCGCTTTTCCGCCAGACGGCCGCTTTCCCAACCCGAAGATGCGTTTCATCGAGACGGTCGACGGAGTTCCCCTCGAGGAACGGCGCGCAAAGTTTGAATTTACGACCCTCACGACCATTTCCCCGAATCAGCATCTGAAGATGGAGCTGAAGGACGGCCGGATGACGACGCGGGCGGTCGACCTCTTTTGCCCTATCGGGAAGGGCACCCGCGGCCTCGTCGTCGCGCCGCCCCGCACCGGCAAGACGACCCTGCTGCGCGACATGGCGCTGGGCGTGATCCAAAACAATCCGGAGTGCCACGTCATGATTCTCCTTGTCGACGAACGACCGGAGGAAGTGACGGATTTCAGACGCAGCGTGCCCGCGGAGATCTGGGCGTCATCCAACGACGAACAGATCGAGAACCACATCCGGATTGCGGACATGTGCATTGAGCGGGCCAAGCGGCTCGTCGAAGTCGGTCGGGATGTCGTGCTCTTTCTTGATTCCATCACCCGCCTGTCGCGTGCCCACAACACGGCGCGCAACTCGGGTCGCACCGGCTCTGGCGGTCTCGACGTCCGTGCACTGGAAAAGCCGCGTCAGCTCTTCGCAACCGCGCGCAAGACCGAGGAAGGTGGGTCGCTGACCATCATTGCTTCCGTGCTCGTCGAGACGGGCAGCCGGATGGACGACGTGATTTTTCAGGAATTCAAAGGCACCGGCAACATGGAGCTGGTGCTCGATCGCAAGTGCGCCGAGATGCGGCTCTGGCCCGCCATCAACGTCGCGGCCAGCGGCACGCGCAAGGAAGAGCTGCTGATCGATGCCAAGACACTCGAGGGCATCCATTTCTTCCGTCGCGCGCTGGTGCAGCAAAAGATCGAGGAAGCGACGGAGACGATGATCGCCCGCCTTTCGAAGACCAAAACCAACGCGGAATTCATCAAACTCATCGCCCGATAGGATTTGACCGAGCGAAACTCGAACTTCCCTCTTGCCCCGCTGCTAAATCTCCTGAGATTCATTTGTTTCCATCCGCCCTCATCCGACCTTTACTAGCCGTCGAACTCCACCGCATGCATAGTTTTTCCGAGCAATGTCTCGATATGGCCCGTTCAATGTTGGGCCACAACCTCGACTCCATTCAGCCCGACGGCACCGTGCTGCCTGCCAATGACGAACAGTCCCGACCGGATGAGCCCGGCCACGTGGCATTTGCACTGGGAGAATTTTACCGGGCCACCGGCGAAACGACCCTGAAGGGTCATGATTTGGTGGACCTCGCCGCCCGGTGCATCACCGCGCAGACTTTTACCGAACCCGCCGCGGAAAACGGCCTCGCCTATGCCGCGCTCGGCTTGCTCGCCTTCGGTCCTTCGAAGGAACGCAATCCCGTGTGGGAACGCCTGGTCGAGGAAACCCAGCAGCGCATTGACAAGGCGCTGCTACACCGCAGCGACTACGACAATCACTGGCAGGCCTTCAACGTGGCCAAGGCCGTCGCGCGCTTCAGCCTCGGTTTGTCCAAGAAGGACGAGACGTCCCGCCTCATCGAGCGGATGTGCGATCGCATCAACCAGACGAGCTCGGCCGGCTTTTTCGATGACGCGACCGAGGGATTGGGCGGTAATTTCAATCTCTACGGCGCGATGATGTTCGTGTTCGTCCGCTCGGCGCTGCAGCTCCACGCCAACAGCGGCGTGCGCGATCGCAAACTGCCGACCCTGCGGACCTACGCCGAGAAGTACATCAAGATGATGCCCGACCTCGTCCGCGCCGATGGGCTCGGCTGGGCGTTTGGGCGCGCCGCCGGCGCCTACGGCCAGATGCACTGCATCAGCTTGATCCTGCAAGGTCTGCGCGACGGTTGGATTTCCGACGACCAGAAGGTCAAGTACTACGATATTCTCCGCCGGTTGTTCATGTTCTTCTACGAGACCTATCTCGATCAAGAGCATGGCTTCCTCGACCTGCGCGATGCGGAGCGCACCGCCTACAGTCATCACACCACCCGGATGGCGAATTTTGATGCCGCCCGGTACTTGTGCCAGTGGTCGCGTTTGGCGAAGACGGTGCAGATGCCCACGGGCGCGCCCAAGATCGAGACGCCCCGCACCTCGGGTCGCTTCGTCATTTTCGACAAGTCCAATCGCAAGGAACAGGGACTCTTCCTTTATCGCGACGCGGAGTCCGGCCTGCATTTGCAGGTGCCGTTGATTAGTTCGGGCCGCACGCTGACGAGCGATGCCCTCGCGTTTCCGCATTGTCCCGGAATCTTCGACTGGCCGAACAATGTCTACGTGCCGCTGATGCTGCCCGAATTGACGTTCGGCGAGCACGTCACCCTCCCCTCGTTCTACGGCAAGAACTGCGTCACGGGCCTGGGCCTGCGCAACAGCTTCTACTTCCGCTACGAACAACCGGAGTTGATCGATCTCAAGGAAGAGTTCGTCAAAGGCATCGGCAGCGTGAAGGTCCAGTGGACGTTTTCAGGTAACAAGATTGGGTGCGAATTCGCCTACACGGTGAAGCAGCAGGTCACGCTCGACAAATTCCGTTACTGTCTCGCGATCGCCGCGCCGCATTCGAAGTACCACGTCACCGGAGCTCTCGCGCTCGGGGCGCAAGGCCATCGCTGCAGCGTCGCGAAGGATGATTTTCAGGCGACCTGGCAAGAGACCGAAGTCGTCAGCGCCGACCCAACCTACCGGACGAACTACGGCAAGATTCACTACCTGCAGTATTTGGTTCGCGACCATCCGCTCATCATGCGCCCCGGCCACGTCTACCGCCTCGCGGTGAACTTCGAGCCAGATGTGACGCACGTGGACTGATGCGCCATCGCGCATCAGTTGGGTAAGGTTTTAGGATGAAAGCGTGAGGGACCGAGCCTGCCCGGAGAAACGCGCCTGCTTTCACCTTACACCTTACCCCTACCCCTTAAACAGGCCCTTTCCGCCCGATGCTCTCTCGAAGGATCATTCCCTGCCTGGACGTCAGCGCCGGCCGTGTGGTCAAGGGTATCAAGTTTCAGCAACTCCGTGATGCCGGAGATCCGGTCCAGAGCGCAAAGGCCTACGATGCGCAGGGCGCGGATGAACTCGTCTTCCTCGACATTACGGCCTCCAGCGATAATCGCGGCATCATGCACGATGTCGTCGCGGCCACGGCCGAGCAGTGTTTCATGCCCCTCACGGTCGGCGGTGGCCTGCGTACCGTCGCCGATGTCGAAGCCATGCTGAAGTCCGGGGCCGACAAAGTTTCACTGAACACGGCGGCCATCAACAATCCGGATCTAATCCGCGCCGCGTCCGATCGTTTCGGGGTGCAGTGCATTGTCCTCGCGATCGACGCGAAGCGCGAGCCGGACGGAAAATCGTGGCGCGTGTACACCCACGGTGGACGCAATGCGACGTCGCTGGACGCGGTGGCATGGGCGAAGCGCGCCGTCGAACTCGGCGCCGGGGAAATTCTCCTGACCAGCATGGACGCCGACGGCACGCAGGCCGGCTATGATTGCGCGTTAACGCGGGCCGTGAGCGACGCCGTGACGGTTCCGGTGATCGCAAGTGGCGGCGCGGGAACACTCCAGCATTTTGCGGAGGTGCTCGAGTCGGGTCACGCCAGCGCCGTCCTCGCGGCGAGTCTTTTTCATTTCGGAACTTTGACGATCCCGCAGGTGAAGCAACACTTGGCGGCGCAGGGCGTGCCGGTGCGGACGTAGCGCTCGAAGGCGAAGGTCATTCCGGTCGGACGCCGGTCGGAGACTGGCACTACGGAGCGGGCGCGGCGACGGGTTCCGCTTTCGGCTTCGGGGCACCGACGAGCACGCTGAGCTGTTCCTGCACCGCCACGAAGAATTCGGGGGTCAAGTCGCCCACGGGCACTTCGAAGAGCTGCTTGGTCTTGGTGTGCTCGTAGACATTACGGGTGCCATCGGCGTTTCTGCCGCGCGGGCGCAACTGCTTCTTACGCTCCAGCATCAGGGCCAGGAACTGCACGAGACGGGTGCTCTCCACGTTCAGTTCGTTGGTGGGATCCGCCAGGGTGATGAACAAGTTCTCCGCGCTCATCTTCAGCGCCCGCGCCGCATCCTCGTGGCCGTGCCGCGTCGCGAAAACATGCACCCAGCGACAGGCCACAAAGCCATCCGGCGAAAATCCAGCGGCCTGCGCTTCCAATAAATCGTAGCGCATGATCTCCAGCGTCGCGGCTCTCACCAGGTAGCTGACGATCCGCGCTCCGTCGGTAAAAGGCTCCCCCGATACGTGGCACGCCGAAGCGAGCGGCTGCAAATGCATGTCCATGGAATCTCTTGTTTACTCCCCGGCGCCATGGAGGCTAGCCCGAAGTCGTCGGGACCATGGTTCGGCGGGAAAATTTCCTTCGAATAATTTGTGGTAGCCTTGGCCTACCCGCGTTACCGTTTTTCAGCGCATGAACGGGAGATTAATCGCCATCGGCGATATTCACGGCTGTCACCAGGAATTTTCTGAATTACTGGCCCAGCTGGCTCCGACGCCGGAGGACCGGGTGGTGCTCCTCGGCGATCTGATCAATCGGGGACCCGACAGCCACAAGGTGATCGAACTTGCCCGGGAGTGCCAGGCCCTCGCCCTGATGGGCAACCACGAACTGCGCTTGCTGAAATTCCGCCGCACGGGCGACGATCGCTACCTCAAGGAGCACGACCTCGACACGTTCGCCCAGCTGAAACCGGCCGACTGGGACTTTATTGAGAAAATGCCGCTCACGTTCGCAGCGCCCGAGCTCAACGTGGTTTTCGTCCACGGCGGGTTTCTGCCCGGCCCCCCCTGGCAGAAGCAGCCGGCCGAAGTCGTCACCCGGATTCAAGTCATCGACCGCGAAGGCAAGCCCGCCAAACGCGCCGACGTTCCCGGCGCGCCGTTGTGGGCGGACCTCTGGAGTGGTCCACCGTTCGTGGTTTACGGCCACACGCCGCGTCCCGAGATCTACAAGTTGAAATGGTCCGTCGGCATCGACACCGCCTGTGTGCTCGGCGGTCACCTGACCGCCTACGTGTTGCCAGAAAAGCGTTTTGTCCAGATCAAGGCGCACCAACGTTATTGGACCTAGGAGGAGCTTTCACCCTGCCCCCCCGAAAACAGGATTTGCGCACGCGCGGCGGGTCGCAAATCCTGTACCCGCTCAGACGCTTGCACGACTCATCCCGTTCTTCCTTCATGTCCACCATTCCCGAAAACACCCTGCTGCTGTGCGTCGATATGCAACCGGCCTTTGTGCGCGCCATGGCCGAGGGCGAACGCGTGCAAAAGCGGTGCGCCTTTGCCCTCGCCGCCGCCATCGGGCTCGGCCTGCCGGTCGCTTTTACCGAGCAGGTGCCGCAAAAATTAGGTGGCACCGCGCCGGAATTGCTGGCGCTCGCTCCGGGTGCTCCGGTTTGGGGCAAGACGGCGTTCTCGGCCCTGGGGGATGACGGCATTCGGGACGGCCTTCTGCGCGATCGGGGCATCAAGCATTTACTGCTCTGCGGTCTCGAAACCCCCGTTTGTGTCTATCAAACCGCCACGGCCGCGCTGGCCGCAGAGGTCGGCGTGACGATTCTCACCGACGCGATCGGCGCCCGCCGGCCGGGCGATGCCCAGGTTTGCCTCGAAACGCTCGCGCGTGCCGGGGCTCATTTGCTCCCCGCCGAGACGGTTTTCTACGCGCTGCTGCACGACGTGAGTCACCCCTTTTTTAGGGCCTACACGCAGCTGGTGAAATCCCACGGCTAGGCGCACGCTTCCGTCAATCCCCGCCATGTCCGAAGAAAAACCGCTATCGATCGTTCGCGATCTCAAGGCTCTCGACCCGTCGGCGAGTGGCCAGCCGTTTACCAGCCTGCTCGTCGTCAAGAAGCTCACGAACAAGACCGCGTCGAACGGCAACCCCTTTGGCAGCCTGGAACTGGGCGATCGCAGCGGCTCGTTTACGTGCACGGTCTTCGGCGACAGCCCGGTTTACGAAACCATCAAGGCGGCGGGCGAAGGGGCCGTCGTCCGGGTCGAAGGAAAGATCGAGTTTTATCAGGGACGTCTCTCGCCGCGCCTGGCCAAGGCCACCGTCTTGCCCGAGGCTGAGCTCGGCGCTCCGGGCCTGCTGGAGAATCTGGTCGAGACCGCGCCGGAAAATCACGAGGCACTGTGGACCGAATTCGACGCGTTCATCGAAAGCATCCGTCACGCGGAACTGCGCACGACGGTGCGCGCGGTGTTCGACGAAATCGGCGAAACGTTTCGGTGGGCGCCGGCCGCCGTGGCGATGCATCACGCGTATCGGCACGGCTTGCTCGAGCACACGACCCACATGGCCCGGGCCTGCCAGGCGCTGCTGCCCCATTACCCCGAAGTGGAGCCGGATCTCGCGATGGCGGGAATCCTGCTCCACGACACGGGCAAGGCGATCGAGTATGAGGGGACGCTCGCGACCCGTCGCAGTCGGCGCGGTATCCTGCAAGGCCACGTCGTCCTGGGCTACCAACTGGCCCGCAAGGCCGGTATCAAGGCGAAGCTCGACCCCGACCGGCTGGAGCGGCTCGAGCACATCATCCTTTCCCATCAGGGCGAACCGGAATGGGGTGCCGCCGTTTACGCCGCGACCCCCGAGGCCGTGTTCGTCTCGATGATCGACAACCTCGATGCGAAAATGGGGATGGTGCAGCGCGCGTTGCGGCAGGCCTCGGAAGGGGCTGAATTCTCCGAACGACTGCCGGGACTTAGCTCGCCGCTGCTGACGCGGAAGCTGGAAAAATAAATCGGGCGACCGGGGAGTATCGCGGGTGGCGCGGGGCCTTGCCCGGGCCACCGGTCGGCGACCGGCGCTACTTCAAGGCGAAGCGCCCCGGCGTCTCCTACAAGTGCTCGATGATGCTCACGAGCGGCAGGAAGAGCGCGATGACGATCGTGCCCACCATGAACGCCATGAACACAATCATCACCGGCTCGATGATCGACATGAGTCCGGCGACCGCGGTGTCGACCTCGTCGTCGTAAGTATCCGCGATGCGCGTGAGCATATCGGGGAGTGCCCCGGTCTCCTCCCCGACCTCGATCATGCTCGTCACCATGCCGGGGAAAATGTGCGTCGACTCGAGTGGCTTGGCCACGTTGTCGCCCTCTTTCACCCGATCGTGCACGACGTTAATCGCATTCGCCACATGGACGTTGCCGCTCGTATCACGTGTGATAATCAACGCCTGCAGGATCGGCACGCCAGATGCCAGCAAGGTCCCGAACGTGCGGGTGAAGCGAGCGATGGCCGCCTTGAGAAACAAGTCCCCAACCACGGGCAGATGAATGACCATCCAATCGAGAATCCGCCGGCCGAATTTGGTCCGGGCAAAAAGTTTGAAGGCCACGTAGAGTCCAATCAGTCCGAATAGCACGATCAGGAAGTGGCCTTTGAAAAAATTACTGACGTCGAGCAGTCCCTGGGTGAGCGCGGGCAGCGGTTGTCCCTTCAAGAGGCCGGTGAAGATGTCCTGAAACTTGGGCACCACAAAAATCATCAGCACGGATACAATGCCGAGGGCGACCACGACGATAATCGCCGGGTAGATCATCGCCGCCTTAATCTTGCTGGTGATCTTCTGCGCCTTCTCCATGAAGACCGCGAGTCGTTCCAGCACGGTGTCGAGCACGCCGCCCGCCTCACCCGCCTTCACCATGTTGATATAGAGACGGTCGAAAATATTATCATGGGCCGCCAGCCCGTCGGAAAAATTGCCGCCCGACCGAATCGTGTCCCCGATTTCCTCCACGACCTGGCGGAACGCCGGCTTGCGCGACTGGCGGGCCAGCACTTCGAGACTGCGCAAGATCGGCATGCCGGCTTTGACGAGCGTGGCGAGTTGGCGGGTGAACTCGGCGACGCCTTTGGCATTGATCGCCTGGCCGAACGACCGCCGTCGCTTGCGACCTGCCGCCGTTGCCGTCGGAAACGCGATCGCCGGTCCGCGGCCGGGCGCTTTGGCCGCAAAAGTCGCCGGCACCGCCGGACGTGGATCCGTTCGCATCGAAAGTCTGGCCATGGTTCGATTAGGTATACTTGATGACCTCTTCGATCGAGGTGTTGCCGTCAAAGATTGCCCGCATCCCGTCGTCGCGCAGCGTGCGCATCCCCTGCTCCACGGCCTTCTGGCGAATGAGCAGCGTCGACGCGCGTTGCGTCACTAGATCGCGAACCGCTTCCGTAAGGCGCAGGAACTCGTAGATCCCCAGACGTCCGCGATAGCCCGACTGGTTACAAACGGGGCAACCTTTGCCGTAATAGAACTGCCGGCTGCCAATATTTTCCGCCGAGTGGCCAAGCTGGCTCAGCAAGTCTGCCGCCGGCACGTAGGAGGTCTTGCACTGCGTGCAGACCCGGCGAACGAGACGTTGCGCCAGGACCGCCTCGAGCGTCGAGGCGATGAGAAAGGGTTCGACGCCCATATCCACCAGCCGTGTGATCGCGCCCGCGGCATCATTGGTGTGCAGCGTGGAGAGCACCAGGTGCCCCGTCAGCGAGGCCTGAATGGAGATCTGGGCGGTCTCGAGATCGCGAATTTCGCCGACCATGATCACGTCGGGATCCTGCCGCAGGAACGAGCGCAGCGCGGCGGCAAAGGTTAGCCCGACGAGCGGATTGACCGGCACCTGCATAACCCCCTCGATTTCGTATTCCACCGGATCCTCAGCGGTCAGCAGCTTGAGATCGACGGTGTTGATCACCCGCAGGCCGCTGTAGAGCGTCGTGGTCTTCCCGCAGCCCGTGGGACCGGTTACGATAAAAATTCCATTGGGTCGTCGGATGATCTCCTGGATGCCCTCGAAGACATCCTCTGGCATGCCGAGTTGCGTGATGTCGAGTTGCACCGCCGATTGGTCGAGGATGCGCAGCACGACGCTCTCCCCGAATTGCGTCGGCAGCGTCGAAACGCGCAAGTCGACCTGCCGACCGCCGATCGTGATCTTGATGCGCCCGTCCTGGGGGATGCGGCGCTCGGCGATGTTCAGGCTGGCGAGGACCTTGATGCGGGAGGTGATGGGCAGCGCGAGCTGCTTGGGTGGTGGCGCCATTTCGTAGAGCGCACCATCGATGCGGTAACGAATCTTGAACTCGTGCTCGAACGGTTCGAAGTGAATGTCGCTCGCCTTATCCCGAATGGCCTGCCCGATGATGAGGTTGACGAACTTGATGATGGGCGTCTGTTCCGCCATCGACTCGAGGTCCCGCTCGGAGAGCTCCCGCCCTTCCGGGCCCGCGAGTTTGTCGGTGGTGATTTCCTGAAGGAGCTCGTCAATGCTCTCCTCGCCTTCGCCGTAATGCTGCTTGATCTGGATTTCGACCTTGTCGGGATCGGCAAAAAAGAGCCGCACGCTCCGATCGAGCGCGAAGGTCAGATCGTCCACTGCCTGCGGGTTGAACGGATCCGTGACGAGGAGGTCAATATGCTGATCGTCGGCCTGCAGCGGCATCACGCCGTAGTCGCGGGCCAGCTTGCCGGTGACCGCGGCGATGGCCTCGCCGGGAAACTGCACGGGCAATTCCGGCACGTAATCGTAGCCGAGGTGATCCGCGATGCGCCGCAGCAGCTCCGCCTTGTCGATGAGGCCCAAATCGACCACCACGTCCGCCAGGGGCTTCCCGGTGGCTTTGTGCTCTTCGTTGAGGTCGTCGAGCTGCGCCACCTCGACGAGCCGCTGCTCCTTGAGGAATTCGTAGATCGCGGGACTATGCGCGGCGAACATGTATTAGCCTGCTCGAGCCATCAGGGGCGACCGCCACCCGGCCCATGCACGTGGGATGCTCACATTTCGCGGAGTTTCAGGCCCATCTGCAGGAACTTTTCCTTCATGATATTCGGCTCCTGCGCCTTGTCGACCGCCTCATCCGGCGAAACCAATTCGCGGTTCACGAGGCTCATCAAATGGGTGTCCATGGTAATCATCCCGAGGTTGGCCCCGGTTTGGATGTCAGACGAGATTCGGAAGGTTTTGTTTTCACGAATCAGCGAACCGATGGAGGTCGTGTTGA
>CANJNJ010000110.1 GCA_947474995.1 Opitutaceae bacterium
TAGCCTGATGCTCGAGGAGATCTCCAAGATCGCGACGGACGTGGCCAAGCGCAAGGGCGCTACGCTGCTCCTCGATAAGGCCGGTCCCACGGGCATCGGCATCTCCAGCATTGTCTATGCGGATGCCGGTTTTGAAATCACCGACGAGGTGATGAAGGAAATCAACAAGGACCGTCCGGCGAACGCGCCGACCGCGCCAGCAGCAGCGCCCGCCGCTCCCGCCGCCGCTGCTTCCCCGGGCATCACGGTTCCCGGTGTGACGCCGAAGAAGTAAGCGCAGCGCATGGCGCTGTTTTGAACTTACCCCGCTCGTTCGCGAGCGGGGTTTTTTGTTTTGCGGTAGGGACGCCTCTCGGCAGGCGTCCGCGGAACGCCGCAGATAAACGTGCCGACCTGTTTGCTGAATTGCACCGCGCGGCGAAACCTCCACGCTGCCGGCATGCAGGTGTCGTTTACCGCGGCCGAGATTGCCGCCATTGTCCAACCCGTCTCGACGCGCGGCGTCACGACCGAAACCATCCGGGGCCTAGCGGCCCTGACCGATGCGGGGCCGGGTGACCTCTCTTTTTTGGGCAACGCCAGGTACAAGCCCGAGGTCGCGGGGACTCGGGCGTCCCTCGTGCTGCTCCCGCCGAACTTCAGTGGGGCGCCCAGTGCCAACCAGCTCTTTCTGATCGTCGAAAACCCGTCGGTGGCGCTCGCGCGGGTCTGTGCCCGCATCGAGTTACTGTTGTCGCCCACGCCGACTCCGGGCATCCACCCCTCGGCGGTGGTGGCGAACGGGGCGAGGATTGCCGCCTCGGCGAGCGTTGGACCCCTCTGTGTGATTGAGGCGGGTGCCGTGGTAGGCGAGCGCTGCCATCTTCAGGCCCAGGTATTTGTCGGTCGCGACGCCGTCATCGGTGACGATTGCTGGCTCATGCCAGGAGTGATTCTGGCCGCGCGATGCGAGCTTGGGCGAAGAGTTCGTTTGCAACCGGGAGTCGTCATCGGCTCGGACGGCTTTGGCTACGAATTCACCCAGGGGCGCCATGAGAAAGTCCCCCAGGTCGGCAACGTCGTGATCGGCGATGATGTCGAGATCGGCGCCAACAGCACCCTCGATCGCGCGCGCTTCAGCCGGACCGTCATCGGCGAAGGCACCAAGATTGATAATCTCGTGCAGATTGCCCACAATGTCATTATCGGGAAACACTGCCTGCTCTGTTCCCAGGTTGGGATCTCCGGGAGCACGACGCTGGAAGACTACGTCGTGTTGGGTGGCCAAGCGGGTTTGGGCGGACACATCACGATTGGCAAGGGCGCCAAAGCCGGCGGCCAGGCGGGTATTACCTCCGACGTCCCGGCCGGAACTTTCGTCAATGGCACGCCGGCGATTCCCTTTCAACTGGAGCGCCGCATCGCGATTCTGCACCAACGCCTGCCCGAGTTGTTCAAGCAGGTGGACGCGCTCGAGCGGCAGGTCGCGCCGAAGTGACCTTGAGCGTCATGCTGAGACGGGATGCGAACGGGGGACCGTTGGCTGGGGCGTCCCGACGATAGCTTTCGCCTCTTGTCATTCTGCGCGAAGCGAAGAATCCCTGCCGTGCGTTACGCCGTTTGCGTGGACTCTTCGCTAACGCTCAGAACGACAAACGAAGGTTTTCATCCCGAGCGCCAGCGAGGCTTCCCTGCGGTAGGTGCCCCCGATGGCGTGGATGCTCAAACGGTCGCTTCGCTCGGTATCTTCGCGATCGCTCAGAATGACCGATAACGACGAGCTTTTTCGGATACCCTCCCTAGGGCAGGGAGGCGATCGTTTCCTTCCTTCGCGAAAAAAGCTTTCGCTAGGGCGTGCCCGCCCCAAGATGCTGCCTTCATGAGCGAATCGCGGCTGAAGATTTTCACGGGCAATTCCAACCGTCCTCTCGCGGAGGAAATTTGCCGTTCCATCGGTGAGCCGCTCGGCGAGGCCACGGTCACCAGCTTTCCCGACGGCGAAACCTTCGTGAAGATTAACGAAAACGTCCGCGGCAAGGACGTGTTTATCATTCAGTCGACCTGCCCGCCGACGAATCACAATCTCGTCGAGCTCCTCATCATGATCGATGCGGCGCGGCGTGCTTCCGCCCAGCGCATTACCGCGGTGCTGCCTTTTTACGGTTACGCCCGGCAGGATCGCAAGGACCAGCCGCGCGTGCCGATTACCGCGAAGCTCGTCGCCAATCTCATCGTCGCCTCCGGGGCCACGCGCATCCTCACGATGGATCTGCACAGCCAGCAGATTCAGGGCTTCTTCGATATTCCGGTGGATCACCTCTTCGCTTCGCCGGTGTTCTTCGAATACTTCGCGCAAATCAAGACCGAGAAACTGGTCGTGTGCTCCCCGGACGTTGGCGGCATGAAAATGGCGGCGGCCTACGCCGACATCCTTGGCGCGGGCCTTGCCCTCGTGGCGAAGAAGCGCAAGAGCGCCACGAAGGTGGAAGCCATCAATGTCGTCGGTGAAGTCGACGGCTGTGATGTCCTGCTCGTCGACGACATCACCGAAACCGCGGGCACCCTGATGGCGGCGGCGAAAATCTTGCGCGAACACGGCGCGCGCAGCATCCGCGCGGCGGTCAGTCATTGCATCCTCAACGAGATGGCGATCGACCGGTTGAAGACGGGACTCATCGACGAGTTGATCACGACCAATTCCACGCCGATCAATAATCACGGTCTGCCCATCACCGTGCTGAGCATCGCCTCCCTGCTCGGCCAGGCGATTCAGCGCATCAATACCAACGAAAGCGTCACCGGTCTCTTCCGCGTCAAAGGCTTCTAGGTTTGCTTTGACGTAGCGCCGGTCTCTGACCGGTGTCGGGAATTGCTCAGCACGTGGGAAGTTGGCGTCTGCGTGGGAATTTGTTTGGTTGCTTCCGGCGCTTGACCCGCGCCCCTCGCCGTCGGAGGAACTTTCCGTCGCATCCGGTTGTCGACTTTTTCGTCCATGCACTCTCCTTCCTTCGTCCGTCTTTTCCTTCTGCTCGCCGCGACCATGAGCGTGGCGTTTGGCGCCTCGGCCCGCGATGAGAAGAAGGCTCCCGCTGCGAGCAAGAAACCCGCTCTGCACGTCGATAACTCGCCGATTGGCGATGGCCGCTCGGGCGTGGTGTTGAGCTACGCCGATGTCGTCGAGCCTGTGCAGAAGGCGGTCGTCTCCATTTACTCGTCGAAGAAGGTCAAGGAGCGCGTCCAGACCAACCCGCTGTTTCGCCAGTTGTTTCCCGGGCTGCCGGATCAGGAGCGCGAGAGCACGCAGGAGGGCCTCGGCTCGGGCGTCATCGTCTCGGCGGACGGCTACATCCTGACGAACAACCATGTGGTCGAGGGCGCGGATGAATTGAAGGTGTCGTTGAGTGACGACCGGGAATTTGTCGCAAAGATCATCGGCACCGATCCCAAGACCGATGTCGCCGTGATCCGGATCGAGGCGGAAAAACTGCCCGTCGTGACTCTCGCCGACAGCGACAAGCTGCGGGTGGGGGACGTCGTGTTCGCCGTCGGCAATCCGCTTGGCGTCGGCCAGACCGTGACGATGGGCATCGTCTCCGCTAAGGGCCGGAGTGTCGGCATCCTTGGCGACGTCGGTGGCTATGAGGACTTCATTCAGACGGACGCCGCGATCAACATGGGCAATTCGGGCGGCGCGCTCGTCGATGCCCGCGGCCGGCTGGTCGGGGTCAACAGTGCCATCATCTCGCCTTCCCGGGGCAGCGTGGGCATCGGCTTCGCGATTCCCGTCAACCTGGCGGCGTCGATCATGAACAGCCTGATCGAGACCGGCACCGTGGCGCGCGGCTATCTCGGCGTGAGCACGGAAAACGTCACGCCCGATGTGGCCGAGCAGCTCGGACTCGCGAAGGACACCCGGGGCGTGGTCATTTCCGATATCATTCCCGGCAGCGCCGCGGAAAAGGCCGGACTCAAGCGCACGGATGTCATTCTCGCGGTCAACGATCACGCCGTGTCGGCGTTGGAGGAACTGCGGCTCCTGATCGCCCAGATGACCCCGGGCACCGTGGCGCGAATCAAGGTCGTGCGCGACGGCAAGGAACAGGTGATCAAGGTGACGCTCGATCTGGCGGCCGATAAACCCGACGAGCTTTTTGCCGGGGTCACGGTGAAGCCGCTTTCGGTCGACGACCGGCGCCGGCTCGGCGTCGATCCCCGCGTCAACGGCCTGCTCATCACGGCCATCGCGGAGGACTCGCCGTTCCGCAGCCAACTCGCGCCAAACGTGGTCATCATGGAGATCAATCGCACCCAGGTGACGGATCTCGCCTCGGCCAAGGAAGCCCTGCTGATCCAGCCGAGCCGGGCTTTGCTGGCGATTTACGTTCGCGGCCAGGTCCGCTTCATCGTCGTGACGAAGTAGCCGGTAGGGACGGCTCTCCGAGCCGTCCTCTGGACCAATTCAAGAACCATGAAGCGAGAAGGTGGTGGTCGCCAATTTTGAACCGAATCCCGCCAAACCGGTTTCATGCGGAGCCGCGGAGAGCGCGGAGCGAACAAAAATCAAAGAGTTCCAGTGGTTTTCTCCACGGCTCCGCGTGAAACTATCCTACTATCCAGATTTCGGTCCGAATGGTGAGTGCCTAATCTGTGGAGCCAGCGGTCACTGAGGGGTCACAGAGGCCACAGAGGTCGAAATCGCGAAGGCTTGGGGTCCGTGCCCTCGGATGAGAACTCTGTGATCTCTGTGGCCCAATCCGTGGTTCTGCCTCAGCTCCCCGGTTTTTCCACCGGGATTTTCGCCAGTGCCTCCGGCACCGCGTCCGCCGGGTACGTGGGAAAACTGAGTTCCAGCAGGGAGATGGCCGGCACATCGAAGCGCGTGGTCCCGGCGCTGCGGTCCACCAGCATCGCGACACCGACCGGTTTGCCGCCGGCCTGCCGGATGATGTTCAGGCACTCGTTCACCCGGCCCCCGCGGGTGACAACGTCCTCGACGATCAGCACCGGTTCACCGGGCGCGAGGGTGAAGCCGCGGCGCATCACGAGGACGTTGTTTTCCTTTTCCGCGAAAATATACCGGACCTTCGCCCGACGCGCGACTTCCTGGCCGATGACGAGTCCGCCCATGCCTGGTGCAAGCACGGTGTCGAACTTCAGGCCCTGGGCGCGGACCTTGGCCACCAGCAACTCGCCGAGTCGCTCGACGGCGTCCATCCGCTGGCAGACCTGGGCGCACTGAAAGTAGTGGCCGCTGTGCAATCCCGAGCGGAGCACGAAGTGCCCCTGCAGCAGCGCCCGCGTGCGCGTGAAGATATCGAGAATCTCCTTTTGGTCAGCGTCCATGGCGTGACGCTGGGAGAATCGGGACAAAAAACAAAATCAATTTTGCTTGTTGGGGGTGGCTTCGCTTAGTTTTGGGCGGTGACGAAGCTCGCGACCTTACCGCTCGAAGACGAACTCGGCGATGTGCTGGAAAAAGCTATGCGCCGGGCCGGGCTTTCGGACGAACTCGTGGCCGAGCGCGCCGGGGTGCCGTTGGGCAAAATCCTCGACGCGATCGATTATCGACCGGACCTCGGTTGTGACGAACTGCGCCGGATTGCCGGGGTGCTTCAGCTCAACGAAGTCGGTCTGTGCGCGCTCGGTAGTGGGCAATATCCGGTGCCGGAAATTGGCGCGCTGCCGTTCTGTGTCTGGCCGCTCCGGATGCCCCACGGTATTGGCGTGGCCAACGCCTACCTCGTGGGTGAGTGCGGTTCGTCGCGGGCCATCCTGTTTGACACGGGCGCGGGCATTGAGGCTCTCGAGGCGGTATGGCCGCCGGGGATTAAGCAGCTCGATGCTGTTTTCCTGACTCACGTCGAAGCGGAACATGCGGGAGGGCTTTGCGAAATCGTGGAGCGGTTCCACGTCGAGGCGGCGTTCATTCCCCTGGGCGCGAAGGCGCCGTGCGGGCGCGGATTGGGGGAGGGGAAGACGCACACGTGCGGTCCGCTCGAAGTGACCGCCTTTACGACCCCAGGTCACTCGGCCGCGCACAATTGCTATCTGGTTCGCGCCCCCGCGGCGAATGGGGGCGGCGCGCTGCTGATTTCCGGCGACCTGATTTTCGCGGGTTCCGCCGGCTGCGCCCATTTTTCCCAGGAACAATTGCACACCCAGTTGCGCCGGATGCTCGCTACGGTGCCGCTCGGAACCGTCATCGCCCCTGGTCACGGCCCGCTCACGACCGCCGAAAACGAACTGAAGTACAACCCGTTCGTGGTCTAGGTTGGCCGGAGAAAGCCCGGCTCGTTCGCGTTGCGCGAACCCAGAAAGCTCCCTCGCCGGGGGCCGGCGAGGGCAGAATGGTCGGGGCGATAGGATTCGAACCTACGACCTCTACGTCCCGAACGTAGCGCTCTACCAGGCTAAGCTACGCCCCGACTTGGACTGCCACATCGACGATCTCGATGGGACCGCGCTGTTTTTAAGGCACCGCGTTCCTCACTGCGGAACCGCCAGCGGTTCATAGCACAGAAAGGACGGTGAGTGATGCTGTGTTCGGCACGGCCAATCAAGGAGAATCTTCACTGGAAATGGAGCGCGTTTTTTGTAGGCGCTATGGGAGGGGAACGGGAAAGGCGATTTTGACCACCCCTTTCACCGATAGCGCCGATCCAAATGGGCCTTTTCCCGCGTTTTATCCGGTGTTATCTGTGGCCAATTGGATTGGGCTCGAAGTCACCCAATTCTGGTAGTTCGGCCTCGGCGGAGCTCGGCCCTCCCGGTTCGAGCAGGCTCAAGCGATCTGGCGATTCGTGGTTGAGCTGACTGGAGCAGCTCGTGAAGATCGGTGCGGCGATGAGACAACAATGAAGATTTACTTCATGGGCATTTGCGGAACCGCGATGGGCAACGCGGCACTGCTGGCGCGTGCCTCGGGCCATGAGGTCATGGGCGCCGATGCCGGAGTCTATCCGCCGATGAGCACGGTGCTCGCCGCCGCGGGCATCACGCTGCATGAGGGCTACGACCCGGCGCGGCTCGAAAAATTGGCGCCCGATCTCGTCGTCATCGGCAACGCCATGTCGCGCGGCAACCCGGAGGTCGAATGGCTGCTCGACTCGCGCGCGCTGCCGTTTACGTCGCTGCCGGCGCTGCTTCATGACCAGGTGCTCGCGCGGCGGCGTAATCTCGTCATCTGCGGCACCCACGGCAAGACCACGACCACGGCGTTGACCGCATTTCTCCTGCGCGAGGCGGGGCGCGATCCGGGTTTCCTGATCGGCGGCGTGCCGCTCGATCCGCCGGTCGGCAGTCATCTGGGCGCGGCGGCGGATCCTTTTGTGATCGAGGGCGACGAGTACGACAGCGCGTTTTTCGACAAGCGCAGCAAGTTCATCCACTACGCGCCGCATATTGCGGCGCTGAACAATCTGGAGTTTGACCATTCGGATATTTTCCGGGACCTCGCCGATGTGCAGCGGACGTTCACGCACCTCGTGCGCCTCGTGCCGCGCAACGGTTTTGTGGTGCTCAATGGCGATGACTCCAATTTGCCCGCGCTGGGCGCCATGGCGTGGACGCGGATTGTGCGCGTCGGAACGGGCGAGGGGAACGACGTCCGGATTGTGGATTTCAAGGAGATCGGCGCGGCGGCGGATTTCAAGCTCCTCTGGCGCGGACAAATCTGGGCCCACGTCCAGTGGTCGCTCCCCGGATTGTTCAACGCGCGCAACGCCGCCATGGCCGCCACCGTGGCCGGTCTCGCGCTCGACCCGGCGAATCCGACGTCCCTATCGCTGGCCTCGCTCGCCCGTTTCCGCGGCGTGAAGCGGCGCCAGGAAATTCTGCTCGAACAGCGGGCGATCACGGTGATCGAGGATTTTGGCCACCATCCGACGGCGCTGGCCGAGACGTTGCACTCGTTTCGGGCACGGTTTCCCGGGGCGCGGCTCACCGCTGTGTTCGAACCGCGCAGCAACACGGCTCGCTCGCGGACGCTGCAGGCCGGATTCATGCGGGCGCTGGCGCAGGCGGACGAGGTTTACCTCGGTCCGGTGAATCGCGCGGAAAAGATGAAGCCGGAAGAGCGTTTCGACCCTGAGGCGGTGGCGCAGCATCTCGAAATGCAGGGAGTCGAGGCGCATTTTGCGGCGACCAATGTCGCGTTGCTGGAAAAACTTCTGGCCAACACGCTGCCGGCCAATTCGGCCAAGGCGCACGTCGTGGTCTTTTTCACCAATGGGAGCTTCGACGGGATCATCGGGAAATACGTGGCGGCGGCGAAGGCTTAGCCGGAACGATGCGACGGAGTGTAGGGCCGTCGCTGGTCGACGGGCCGTTTTTCGAATGAAACCTCCGGCCTGCCAGTCCCGCGTCCGCGGGAGCAGCCCGCCACCTTCTGGTCTTCGTTTGGCCATAGGTGAAACGCGGTTCGACTCCATCGATACGGCTTAGGTTGGACCAAGGCGATCTTTGAGCCCAGCCTGCAGGAGGGGAGACGTTGAATTCAGAAGCCAGGAAGCCATGAGGCAACCGCGTGATCAACCTGGTCCCGGTCTTTGCTCCTGACTTTATGGCTTCTGAATTAGACCTGTGGATTGCATATCCGTGGCATCCCTCTCATCCGCAGTGGAATGGATGGAAGAGAAGATTCCGGGATTTTTTCGACCTACTTGCCGCTTGCCACTCCCCGGCAGATCGCGTGCGCTCCGAGGCCAATTACCCCGATGAAATTGTGGTCCCACGCCAAGCTGCTGAGTGCCGTTGCCGCGCTGCTGGCGCTCGGGGACGGAACTGGAATAATCCGGGCGGCGCAAGCGCCGGCCGCAGCGGTCGCCGCCAAGTCGGGCGCGACAGAGGATCCCATGCTGGCGCGGGTTTTTCCGTCCATCGTTCGGATTGAAGCCATTCGTCTGCGGCCAAGTGACGGCCGTTTGACCAAGCAGTGGACCGGCGGGAGCGGCGTGATCATCTCGGCGCAGGGTCATGTGCTGACGAACTGTCACGTGACGGAGGACGGCGATTATTTCCGGTGTTACCTCTTCGACGGCTCCCACGTCGAGGCCCGTCGGGTCGGGCAGGATGCGTTGACCGACCTCGCGATCCTGCAGATTGACCTGGCCCAGCGACCGAAAGGCGCGGTTCCGCTCGTCGTCGCCAAGTTTGGCGACTCCGCCAAACTCGCCGCGGGCGACGCCGTCTTTGCCCTCGGCAGCCCGGGATTCCTGTCGCAGTCCGTGACGCGCGGGGTGGTGTCAAATCCGTCGCTGGTGCTGCCCGAGCAGACCGCTGGCAAAATGATTCTGCGCGGCGAAGACGTGGGGACACTGGTGCGCTGGGTGCTGCACGATGCGAGGATTTTTGGCGGCAACAGCGGCGGGCCCTTGGTCAACGCGACGGGGGATGTCGTCGGCATCAACGAAATTGGCGTCTTCAATCTCAGTGGAGCCATCCCGAGCAATCTCGCGCGCATCGTGGCGGAAAACATCATCAGCACCGGCCGGGTGACGCGCGGCTGGTCCGGACTATCGGTGCAGCCGCGACTCGAGGCGCAGGGTGTCGGCGATGGCGTGATTGTGGGCGACGTGGCGGAGGATTCGCCGGCGGACAAGGCGGGGTTGTTGCCGGGCGACCTGCTGCTCGCGTGCGATGGCCACCTGATCGAAGGGGCCGAGGAGAAGGCGGTGGCGAACTTTAATCGGCTCGAAACCAGCGAACTCCCGGGACACGAAATGGTCGTCGAGTATGTGCGAGCCGGACTGAAGCAAGTGGCGAAGGTCAAACTCGCCCCACGCGAGCCGGCGCAGTCGGACGACGCGGAACTGCGCAGTTGGGGGGCGGTGATGCGTGACCTCACGCAGAAACTTATTCGCGAGGAGCGGCTGCCGGACGCGCGCGGAGTGTGGCTGGAGAACATCCAACCCGCGGGGCCCTGCGGGCAGGCGGAACCGGTGCTGCGCCGCGACGACGTTTTGATCGCGGTAGATAGCGAACCAATCAATAGCGTGGTCGAATTGCGGGAAATCACGGCCAAACTTTTGGTCGGCGCGCCCCATGGCGTGCGGACGGTGCTCGCGAGTGTCCGGCGCGACGGCGCGATTCTGACCTCGGTCGTCGATTTGCGGGCGGTCAACGAGCGCAACGTGACCCAGCAGGCGCGGAAGGCCTGGCTCGGCGCGGCGTCGCAACCGCTCACGCCCAAGCTGTCGGCGCGACTGGGGATCAAGGCGGAGGGGGGGGCGCGGTTGACGCGAATTTATCCGGGCACGCAGGCCGAGGCGGCCGGATTGAAAGTGGGTGACGTCGTTGTCGCCCTCGACGGGGTCGAGGTTTCGGCGCGGCGGCCCGAAGACACGGATGTGCTCGCGCGGCAGATTCGCCAGTATAAGACGGGTGCCCAGGCCGCGTTTACCCTTTGGCGGGACGGGAAGAAAATGGACGTTCCCGTTACGCTGGAACAGCAACCGGTGCCCGCGGCCGAGATGCCCTGGTGGGAAGATATTCAACTCGAGTTTTCGGCGCGCGAGATCGCGTTCGACGATCGCGTGCGGTTGCAGCTTTCGCCGGAGGCCGAGGGCGTGCTCGTCGAAAGCGCGGTGCCGGCCGGCTGGGCGGCGCTCGCGGGATTGAAAGCCGACGACGTCATCGAAAAGGCCGGAGACGTGCGCGTGAAGAATCTTACCGAACTCAAGCAGGCGCGGGAGCTGGCGGTCACGAACGGCGGGGAATGGTGGGTGCTGCTGGTGCGCCGCCGCGGCCAGACCCAGTTCGTCGAAATCACTCTCAAGCCGGCCAAAGCAAAATCATGAATCGCCTCACCGTCACGTCCGCCCTCGTTGCTCTCGGTTTGGCCTCGTCCGTTGGTGCGTTGCGGGCCGCGCCCGAGGCGGACGCGGTCGCCGGTCGCGCGCTGGTGAAGCGTTATGCGGATGCGATCGTCGGCGTGGAATTGGTGGTGACGGTCAAATTCAAGATGGGCGACCGCGAGATGCCGCCGCGCGAGCAGCGAATCGAGGTCAACGGCACGGTGATTTCGGCCGGCGGATTGACCGTGACCTCGCTGGCGCAGGTCGATCCGCAGGTGCAGTTCGATTCGATCCGATCCGGGCAGGGCGGCGGGCGCGGGCCCGAACTCGTCGGCACCGACTTCAAGGAAGTAAAACTGCGGCTGGCCGACGGCAGCGAAGTGCCGGCGAAGTTTGTGCTTAAGGATGCCGACCTCGACCTCGCCTTCATGGCGCCGGACGAAAGTGCCGAGGGTCCCAAACGGAGCTTTCCCTTCGTCAAGCTCGACGAAGCCGTCGAAGGAACGGTGCTGGGCGGTTACTTTTACGTCGCCCGTGCGCCGAAGATCCTCCAGCGCGTGCCGTTGATTCGGGCGACGGATATCTCGGGCATCGTGGAAAAACCGCGGAGGTTTTATTTGCTGACCGAGCAATCAATGGGATCGCCGGTCTTTGATCCCCAGGGTCACGTCCTGGGCATCACGGTGCAGCATCTGGCGAGCGGGCGGCAAATCGCGATTGTCCTGCCGGCGGGCGATGTGGCGGAAATGGCGAAGCAGGCAGGCGCGGCGGCGGCGAAGTGAGTTCGGTCTGCTGATTAATTCAGAAGCCATGAAATCAGGAACCGGAGTTCGGCCTATTTCTTGGCTTCCTGGCTTCTGAGTTAATCAAACCGATATGGGTCGGCCTGCCGGTCGTTACGTTTCGTTGGGATCGATGAAGGAGTTGAGCAGCGCCTTGAATTTTCGGAGGTCGAGGGGTTTGGTGAGATGCTCGTCCATGCCGGCGGCCAGACATTTTTCGCGGGTGCCTTTGGCAATGGAGGCGGTGAGGGCGATGATGGGCGTGTGATGACCCGGGGGCTCGGCGGCACGAATCCGCTGGGTGGCCGTGAAGCCATCGACGTCAGGCATGTGCAGGTCCATCAGAATGGCATCGTACTGCTTGCGACTCGCGAGTTCGACGGCTTCCGCGCCACCGGAGGCGAGTTCGGGTTCGAATCCATTGCGCCGGAGAAAGACTTCGAGGAGGAAGCGATTCGTTTCCATGTCATCGACGACGAGGATCCGAGGTGGTTTGGCGCGTGTGCCCACTGCTTCCGGTTCGGGCAGCGCCGGCTCGCCCGGTAGGGCGACGGCGGCGAAGGGCAGGGTGAAGGCGAATTCCGCGCCCTCGCCCTTGGTGCTCGTGACCTTGATCTCACCGCCCATGAGGCCGACCAATCGTTGGCAAATGGCGAGGCCGAGGCCGGTGCCCCCATAGCGCCGGGTCATCGAGGTGTCGGCCTGCATGAATTTCTGAAAGAGATCCTTCACCTTGTCGGCGGCGATCCCGATGCCCGTATCGCGTACGCGGACTCGGAGGTGACCGTGGGTCGTGCCGTCTTCCAATGGCGTCCAATGGAGGAACAAGGTCACCGCGCCCTGCGACGTGAACTTGATGGCGTTGTCCACGAGGTTTACGAGCACCTGGTGGAAGCGCAGGGGATCGCCGGCCACGAGCAGCGGGCCGGCGAATTGGGCCTCAAAGCGCAGGTCGATTTTCTTCTCCAGGGCGCGTCCGCTCAGCAGTCGGAGCACCTCGTGCGCGGTTTCCGCCGGTGCGAAAGGCAGGCGTTCCATGACGAGGCGACCCTCGTCGATCTTCGAAAGATCGAGAATGTCGTTCACGAGCGAACTCAGCCGGATGCCTTCGCCGGTGATCGTGGCGACATAGTCGCGCTGCGAGTCGTCGAGTTTGGTTTCGCTGAGGAGATTGGCGAAACCCATGACCGCGTTGAGTGGAGTGCGAATCTCGTGGCTCATCACCGCGAGAAAGTCGCTCTTGGCGCTATTGGCCTCGTCGGCGGCCGTCTTGGCCAGGTGCAACTGGCGGGCCGTCTCGGCGTGTTCGCGGATTTCGGACCGCATCAGCGCGACGAGGGTCGCGCTGGCGAGGAGTACGCCGAGAAGAAAGGCGGCGCCGCCGAGGGCGATGGCCCGGGCTTCCGCAAGGGCACCGATCCAAATACCCGCGGGATAACCGAGGGCGAGAGCCGCCTCGACCCGTCCACTGGCATCGTGCAGGGGCGTGAGCGACCAAACCGACGCGCGGTCGGCGGGGTGCTCGATTTTCGAATAGAAGCGGGCTTCCCCGATGAGAGCCTGGCGAAAGTCCGCTGGAGCGGCACGCGTAAACGCCAGCGGTGCGCCGCGATCGCCACCACTGGGCTCGGTGACGACTTGGAGCGTCCCATTGGGAGCCACCCGATAAGTGAACAGTCGCGCCAGTGGGTGATTGAGACGCAGCCACTCACCCTCGGCGCTGGAGATGGCCTGATTGGTTTGGTCGTTCGGCGACGCGGGCGTCGGGATGTTGGCGTGTCCCATCCTTTCGATTTCGTGGGCGAGCGTGGGACTCAGCGCGGAAAGGCTCGCCGTGAGCGATTCGCGCCTCTGGTTTTGAATCCATTCCGCAGCGAGCAGTCCGGCCAACAAGATGATGGCGACCAGTCCGCACGTCGCTTTCGAGACGTCCCTCTGCGCGTGGCGGCATCCAACCATCAGCCAGCAACCGTAACAGCCCGCGAGTCCAAGAGCCGCAAATGCAACGGCGTCCAATCGGAACCGAAGACACGCGTCGAGCACCTCGAGAAATGAAGGCATAGGTAATAGACCCTATTAAAAATAGGGTCTTGTTCCTTCGATGCAAAACGCGGATTTACTTATCGACTACTTAGGCGGTCGCCGGGTGGTGCTACGCGTTTGGTGCAGGCAAAACCTTTGATTCAAGCGTGTTAGCCACTCTAAAGCGCTGCCAATTAGCCTGAGTAATTGGACTCTTTAATCGTTAGAGGCTGTCATGCACTTTCGAACAACGGCACTGGAGCCGCGACGCCCTCGTCGCGGTTTTTTACTCCGAGCCCAACGCGGCGAGGGCGCCGCGTCCCAGGAGAACCAGCGTTTTCAAGCCAACCAAAGTTCATGACCGTCTCTAGCTGACGGCTGAAGGAAAATCCAAATGCTGGTCTTGGCGGGCACAGGACGGCAGGGCCGCCTTACTGCGCCTGGCGTGCGACCTTACGGATCGCGGGTTTCTGGCCGACCGGAAGAGCCAGGAGATCGTAGTCCTCGCAGCCGGTGATTTTCACTTCGACGAAGTCGCCGACCGGCACCGTCAATGGAAGATAGACGCGGCCGTCGATGTCTGGGGCGTCCGCTTCGCCGCGCGCGACGCCGGGCTCTTCGACGAGGACCCGGAGCGTTCGGCCGACGTAGCGCTGGCTGACCTCGGCCGCGATTTCCTTTTGCAAGGCCATCACGCGATGCCAGCGGGCTTCCTTGGTCTTCTTGGGAATCTGCTCATCCCTCTTCGCGGCGCGCGTGCCTTCTTCCTGGGAGTATCGAAAAACCCCGAGGCGCTCGAATTTGGTCTCGCGAATAAAGTCGCACAACTCGTCGACGTCGGCGTCGGTTTCGCCGGGAAAGCCGACGATGAACGTCGTGCGCACGGCGATGCCGGGAACGCCGGCGCGGATCCGCGCGATGAGATTTCGGATGTAGGCCGAGGAGGTTTCACGCTGCATCAGGCCGAGCATATGGTCGCTGATATGCTGCAGCGGAATGTCGATGTAGCGGGCGACCTTCGGGCACTCGGCGATGGTGCGGATGAGTTCATCGCTCCAGTGCGCAGGGTGGGTGTAAAGCAATCGAATCCAGAAATCACCCTCGATGGCGTTGAGTTCGCGGAGCAGGGTGGTGAGCGCGGTGCCGCGCGACGAGTCGACGGGTGTGCGCGAGTTGGGACTCTGCTCCCACGTGTCCATCCCGAAGAACGTCGTGTCCTGCGAAATGAGGTTCAGTTCCTTGACGCCTTCGCTCACCAGCTGGCGGGCCTCGGCGACGACGCTCGCCACCGTGCGACTGCGATGACGGCCGCGAATCTGCGGGATGATGCAAAACGTGCAGGGGTGGTTGCAGCCCTCGGCGATCTTGACGTAGGCAAAATGCTTCGGCGTGAGACGAAAGCGCGGCGTGTCGTAGTCCGGGATGAACGTGGATCGGCCGGCGATGAAATTTTCCGGGGCCGCGTGGCTCTCGCGCTCGTGCGCAAAGAGTTTCTCGATGATCGGTGCGATGGTCGTCACCTGGTCGAGGCCGATAAAGGCGTCGACCTCATCGTGCAGCGACGTGGTGAGGTCGCCTGAAAAGCGCTGGGCCATGCAGCCGGCGACGATGAGTTTCTGGTCCTTGCGCTTTTTGCGCATGCCACGGCTCTGGTGGGCGGCTAGGATATGGTTGATCGACTCTTCCTTCGACGAATCGATGAAAGAGCACGTGTTGACGATGACGACGTCGGCCCCGTCCGCCTCCGGGACGACGGCCATCCCCGCCTTCAGCAAATGCCCCACCATGATCTCGGAATCGACGAGATTTTTGGCGCAGCCGAGCGAGACGAGACTGACTTTAATCATCCGAGGTTTTCGCTGAGCGAAAACCTATTGGGTTTTGGGCAAGTAAAAATCCCTTACTTCTTCTTTGCGGCGGATTTAACGCGCTCTTTTTTGCGTTTAAGGTAGGCAGCGCGGCGTTTGCGCTTGATGTACTTGTTCAGTTGTTGGCCCATGGTGTTTTAAAAGTGAAGGTAAGATGTTTCAGAGCGAGTTGGGTGAGTCAAGCGCCTGCATTCCTTCCTTCTAGCTGGAGTTTTTATTCGGATGCCCGAGAAATCAGGAATCGATGAGAGCCAAAGTTTTTATCGGGGTCGTGATTTCCCTGATTCTCGAGGTGGTCGCGCGGGCGGCTGAACCCAATCCGTTGACCGCGGCGGAGCAAGCCGCGGGTTGGAAGTTCCTGTTCGATGGCAAATCGCTCGAGGGCTGGCGCGGATTTCGAACGGATGCGCCCGGCGCGGGGTGGGGCGTCGCCGACGGCGTGCTCATGACTTCGGGCAACGCGGGCGACTTGATGACCAAACGCGTCTATGGTGACTTCGAACTGTCGTTCGAGTGGAAGATAAGCGAGGCGGGCAACAGCGGTGTGATTTATCGTATTGGGTTGGGTGAGGCGGCGGCCGATCGAACGGGTCTGGAGTACCAGATTCTCGACAACCTAAAGGCCGAGGACAATGAGCGCCCGAATCATCGGGCCGGTTCGATTTACGACCTCGCTTCCGCGCCGTCGCAGGATGTCACCAAACCGGTGGGGCAATGGAACCTCGGCCGTATCGTGATTCGCGGCTGGCGCGTCGAGCACTGGCTGAACGGCGAAAAACTGATCGAATTCGATCTCGGTTCTCCGGCGGGCCGGGCCGCGATCGCCAAGAGCAGGTTCAAGGACTCGCCCAAGTTTGCCGCGTTTCCGCGCGGCTTCATCGCGCTGCAGAACGACGGCCACGTGGTCAGCTTTCGCTCGATCAAAATTCGCGAGTTGGACTAGAGTCCCGCGCTCCTAGGAAACAGCGATTGGTTTGTAGTCCCGCCTTTAGGCGGAACGCTTGAATTGGTCGGATTCCGCCTAAAGGCGGAACTACAAACCGATCTGTTTCTTCCCGTCCGGAGCAAAACGCGTTTTGCGGTTGGGCTGCATAGCACCGGTCTCGGGCCGGCGTTGGGCCCTTACGTCGAGGCGTCGGACTGCGCCAGCGCTTCCCCGCCTAGGATTTTATCGCCCTCACGCTGCCAGCGATAAACCAGCGGCGCCTTGGTTCGATCCAGTTGTTTGAACAAGGCCGGGTCGGCGCGCTTGGGCAATTCGAGTTCGCTCAGCCCGGTGGCGTCGCAATTGAGCAGCCGCGCATAGGGTTTGAAGTGCTCTGGTCGGCCGATCACGCGGGAGAGATTTTCCGCTCCGCGGGCTGACCCTGAATCTCGGCGGGCGAGGGCCACGAAGCAGTAAGGCAGGCTCCGCAAATCAATGCCGGCGCGCTGGCCGAATTTCACCCAGTTCGAATCGGCGAATATTTCCCCCGGCGGTGGCGCGAAGAAATGGCACCAATGCCGTTCGTTGCCGGGCGCGAGGATCGGACAGGCAGTGGCGTGCGTGCAGGGGGCAACGATTTCGAATTGCCCGAGCCAGCTGTCGCGCCGGGCGCCCAGTTGACGGCTGACGTCGTGCGTGCCGGGCTCGACCCAGAGTACTTCGTCCGCCCGGGCGACCAGGCGTTGGAGCGCGGCGAGGCCGGCGGGATCCAGTTCGTTGAGCACGTGGCTGATGAGCAAGAGGCCGACGGGTTCGTCGGAGGCGAGGAAGCCGGGCGTGGCCTGCGCGACTGCCAGCGAAGGAAACGCGGCGCGGGCCGCTTCCTCGGCGAAGACGGTGGCCAGGGGCGAATGATCCCCGACGGTCAGGGCCGCGAATTTCTCGGCGCCGAAGAAGGAAATTACGCGGCGCGCCGCGATGCCACTGCCGCAGCCCCAGTCGAGCACGGTGCGCGAACGCGGCTGCCAGCCGCGCAGCCGGAGTTCGCGCAGGACATGATCCCATTTCCAGCCGATGCGCTCTCCATAGGTGAAATCGTAGCAGGCGAGGTCGCTTGCCGTCTGCCAATAGGGACTCGCGTCGGCCGCACCGCGCAGGAAGCGATCACGCAGCCGGTCGAGGGCGGGCCAATCCAACTCCGCCCACGTCATGGCGATTCTGATCCTCCCCGGGTGAGTGGTACGCCGAGATGTTCGGCGAGCCGTTGGTGGCGAATGCCGTAAAACGCGGCGAAATCGCCCAGGCGCCGGGCGCTGGCGTCGGTAGCGGTCCCGGGGCCACGGGACTTGATGGCCGCAATCATCACGTTCTTTGCCGTGTGCTCCGTGGAGATGAACTCAAGGACCTTGGTGCGGTAGCCGGCCCATTCGAGCAACTGGGCGCGCAGCGCATCGGTGACAAATTCCGCCTGGCGCTCCTGAAAAATTCCGTGGTGCAGGGCGTCGGCGAGGACCGGCGGGGCGGTGAGTTGAGGCCGGAGTTCCTTTTGGCAGCACGGCGCCACCACGAGCAGTCGGGCTCCGGCGGCA
>CANJNJ010000111.1 GCA_947474995.1 Opitutaceae bacterium
CTGGGAATCGGGTCGCCGTGGGGATCGGTGACGGGATGACCGAGGAGCGCATCGAGCCGATCCAGCACGGTGGCGGAAATGGCGTGTTCGAGCTGCTCGGCCTCGGCGTGCACCTCCGACCAGTCCATTTTCAGGACGTTGACGAGAAAGGTTTCGACCAGCCGGTGCTTGCGGAGGACGTCGAGCGCGAGCTGGCGTCCGGCCGTCGTGAGCCGGACGCCTTGGCGCGGCTGGTGCTCGACGAGGCCCTCATCCGCGAGGGCCTTGACCATCGTGGTCGCCGTGCCCGGCACCACGGCCACGGCTTCCGCCAGAGCGCCCATTGGGACGAGCTCGTCGGCTCCCGCCGACAGCAACAGGACATGCTTCAGGTAGTTCTCCACCGCAATCGTGGCCATGGGGGGGGCATAACGGTTGTGATATTTGAAGCAACCAAGGATTTATTTTGACTACTCAAAATAGATTGCCACAACGGTCGAAATCATCGCCATGCCCTCCTCGCGCCTCCTCGGTTCCTTTCGTCCCTTGGGGGGGGCTTGGTTCCTGGCGGGTGGCCTGCTTTTCACCTCCCCCGGCCTTGCCGCCACCATTCCGCCACCCGTCGACAAGAGCGGCGATTCCTGGGCGCATCCCACGCCGGACGGCGCTCTGCGGGAGATGACGACCGATCGGCCGGACGCGACCGAGAGCCCTTTCACGGTGGACGCCGGCCGCGTCCAACTGGAAATGGATTTCTTTAACCACACCCGCAGCGAGCCAGCGGGCGTTCGCGTCCGCCAATGGAGCCTCGCCGCGTTCAATTTGCGGCTGGGGATAAATCGTGACCTCGAAGCCGGCCTCTTTCTGGCTCCCTGGACCCGGGTGACCGAGGAACCGGGGAGTGGAGCGAAGGAAACCAGCAAAGGCTTCGGCGACGTGACCCTGCGGGTGAAATATAACTTCTGGGGCAACGACGGCGGGGGTTCGGCGGGCGGCATCGTTGGCGATCTAACGTTGCCGACCGCGGCGCACGGACTCGGCAGCGGCAGGGTCGAGGGGCAGGTGTTGCTGCCAGTCGCGTTCGATCTGAACGGTGGATTTGGCCTCGGCGCGATGACGGGCGTGGAGTTTCGGTCGCGGACCTCCGGCTTTGGACCCGTCTGGGTAAACTCCCTTTCGCTGGGCCGCGATTGGACCGAGACGCTTGGCAGTTACTTCGAGCTGACGTCCTCAACGGGCGACGGCGCCCATGTCGCCACCCTCGACGTTGGCCTGACCTACAAGGTTTCGGCGCATACCCAGCTCGATGGTGGGGTGTGCTTCGGCCTATCCCGGGGCGCGGACGACGTCGTGATCTTTACGGGTCTCGCCCACCGATTTTGACGGATGACACCGTGAGTACGAGCGATTCCCGACCGACGGCCGAAAGTGGGGCTTGGCGTCGCACGTCCGAGACGGCGAGCCTGCCCGAAGTGCACCGCTCGATCACCGTGCCGAAAGGGGCTTCGTTCTGGCGAAAGTGCCTCGCCTTTGCCGGCCCGGGTTTTCTGGTCGCGGTCGGCTACATGGACCCGGGCAACTGGGCGACGGACCTCGCGGGCGGCGCCCAATTCGGCTACTCGCTCCTGTTCGTTATCATGGCGTCGAACCTGATGGCGATTCTGCTGCAGCACCTTTGCGTCAAACTCGGGATCGCGACCGGCCGCGATCTCGCCCAGGCGTGTCGCGATCACTATTCAAGGCCGACCGTTTTGTTTCTCTGGCTTATTTGCGAACTGGCGATCGCCGCGTGCGACCTCGCCGAGGTCGTCGGTTCGGCGATCGCGCTGCAACTGCTCTTCGGCATTCCGCTGGTGTGGGGCTGCCTCATCACCGTGCTCGACGTGATGATTGTCCTGCTCCTGCAACACCGTGGCTTTCGCTATCTCGAGGCCGTGGTCGTCACGCTGATCGCGACCATTGGTACGTGTTTTGCCGTCGAGTTGTTCATCGCCAAGCCGGCCGTCGGCGCGGTCATGGCGGGCTTCATCCCCAGTGCGGCGATTCTGCACAACCCCGCGATGCTCTACGTGGCCATCGGCATTCTCGGCGCCACCGTGATGCCCCATAATCTGTACCTGCATTCCTCCATCGTGCAGACGCGCAAGTATGAGCAGGACGTCGGAGGCAAACGGGAGGCGATCAAGTTCGCCACGCTCGACTCGACGTTCGCGCTGATGTTCGCCCTCTTCATCAACGCCGCGATCCTGATCCTCGCGGCCGCGGCGTTTCATACCAGCGGGCACGCCGAGGTGGCCGCCATCCAGGATGCCTATCACCTGCTGGACGGGCTGATGGGCGTGACGTTTGCGAGTGTCCTCTTCGCGGTGGCGTTGCTGGCGTCGGGACAGAATTCCACCCTCACCGGCACCCTGGCGGGTCAAATTGTGATGGAGGGATTTCTCAATCTTCGCCTGCGGCCCTGGCTGCGGCGGCTGATCACGCGGGCGATTGCGGTCGTGCCGGCGGTGGTGGTCATCGGGTATTTCGGCGAAAGCAAATCCACCGAACTCCTGGTCGCGAGCCAGGTGTGCCTGAGCATGCAGCTTGGTTTCGCCTGCTGGCCGCTCATGCGCTTCACGGGCGAGCGCGCGAAAATGGGGGAGTTTGTGAATCCGTGGTGGATCAAGGTGCTCGGGTGGGGCACGACGCTGCTCATCATCGGACTCAACCTGAAACTGCTCTGGGACATCTTCTCGGATTTGCTGAGGCCGACGAAATGAACGCTGGCCCCATGACCTCCCGGCGTTGTCGTGGTTCATTGGTTGACCCGAAGCTTTCGGTCTGTCTGTGACGTGATCTACCCCTGCGATGTATAAGAAAATTCTGGTGGCCCTCGAAAACAGTCGGGCCGATGAGGCCCTGGTGCCCCATATTTCGGAACTCGCGCGCCTGCTCGGATCGGCCTTGCTTCTCGTGCACGTCGCCGACGGGTTCGCGGCGCGCAATTATGCCCAGCTCAAGCTGGCCGAATCGGACGAGATGAAGGCCGATCGCGGGTACCTCGACGGCCTGGCCGAGCGCATGCGGGCGGCGGGACTGACGGTGACAACCGAGCTCGCCCTCGGCAACCCGCCCACAGAAATATTGAAATCGGCGGCGGCGCATCGCTGCGATCTCATCGCGATGACGTCACACGGCCACAAAATCCTTGGGGATATATTTCTTGGCAGCACCATCGAGCGGGTCCGGCACAATACCGCCATCCCGATCCTCGTCGTGCGCTCGGGCACGGGCCCCACCGTGCTGCCTTTGCCGGCGAAATAGCGCCGGCGCGTCGGCCAGTTCGGAAGCGCAACCGTCGAGCCGATGCGCCGCGCCCGGGGGTGGAACTTCGAATTTCAGATTTTCCCGAAGCGAAGCGGTGCGGCCTTACCGGGCGGCGAGCGGGCCGTGCGGTTCGAGGAAAATGCGATGTTCGCGCCCTGCGGTGAAAAGCACGCCAGCCGCCTGAGAGGATCGGGAAAATAATTTTCGTCCGTCACCATTTTAGGCTCAACAATCGATCGGCCGTGTCGTCCACTGCCTCCCGGTGCCGTCCTCCGCCAAACCCGCTGCCCAAGCTCAACTCGGTTGGGGTGAATGACACTGTTCGAAAAAAAACACTGTGAAACCGTTACGCTTATTTCTCGTGGTTGTGGGCTTGGGGCTTTTCTCCGGCTGTGTGGTTAGTCCAACGCCAAAGGACGTGCCGCTGGATATTTTGCTCAGCCTTCCCGATCGGCTTCACTTGCTCACGCCTGGCATGGCCACCCGTGAAATTCTCCAAACCCTGCGGTTGAGCGGCTATCGCGTTCAACTGGTTAGATCTGAGCCGGGCCAAAAATTTGGCTATCAGCTAATTTGCCACCCCGACTGTTCGATCTCGCTCCTTTACGACAACTCGAAAAATCCGCCCACTTTTCTGAACGCCCGCCTCGAGGGCGAGGGCTGGAAGCGTCTGCCTCGATAAAAAAGGCCAACCCTCGTGGGTTGTGCAGCGCCTCGGCGAGCGTGGGCCCGCCCACGGAGGAAACGAGGACCCCGCGGCGATCGTATTGCCAGGCCGCCCGGCAAAGGGCTGCGTCGCGCGGAAGGGTGGATTTCTTGAATCCGAGGACGCTTTCGCCCCCCCCGCCCCACACGTCGCTCGGCGGCCGGAAGCGGCGGTCGTCGATGGCGGAATGAATCCCCTCGGAGCCACCACAATAGACAGACCGTTTGTCCTGGGCGACGATGGGGTGACGCATCCGCTGGATGGGTCCGCCGCCGAAATCTCCGACTTGGCAAAAGACCGATTGACTCGTCCTGAGCCCGAGGAAGCGGGCTCAGGGGCGCCAGCACCAGTCCGACGAAGCAACGAACTGTCGCGCCTTGAGCCGCGACTTCACTTGAATTCCAGACTCCAATTTCGCTTGGCGTAGCCGTAGGTGACCGGCTTCACGGTGCGCAATCGGTCGAGCGCGTCCGTCGTCGAACCCGCGCCGTATTTGGCGACGAAGGCGGCGACGCGCGCCTCGTAGTCGGCGAGGAGCTTCGCTTTCACCTCGGGCTGCGCGAAGGAAAACACGAGCGAGTTGCGGCCCAGCTGGACAATTTCTTCCCAGGACAAGTGGTAGAGGGTGACGGCGGTGTAGTATTCGTCGGTCAGATTGCTGTCCCACATGCCGCGATCGTCGGTGTTGAGGCAGACGGGCACGCCGGTGCGCAAATACTCCGGAAACGGATGGCGGGTAAGATCGGGCGTGTATTCGAGCAGGCGATTGGAGATCAGATTGATCTCGATGAGGACGCGGCGCGTTTGCTGCAGCAGGAGCAGGGTGTCGGAGTCGTAGATCAGGTTGACCCCATGGCCGATCCGGCTGGCGCCGAGCAGGAGGGTGTCGCGGATGTGCGTGTCCGGCCCATCCATTTCACCGGCATGGATCGACAGCGCGAGGGTGGGGTAGAGCGAGCGCAACTGGCGAAAGGTCTCGAGAAAGCGCTTGGGGTTGCCGCGACCGTTGTCCTCGATGCCGGCCATGTTCAGCCCGACCCAAAGGTCGCGATGCCCGTCCACAAAGGCGTAGGCGTCGGCCAGTTTGGCTTCCGCGTCGGGACGAAAACGAATGATGGCATCGAGGAACCGCACGACCAGACCGGGGCCGACCAGATCGGGCTGGGCCAGGCGGCGGCGAATGGCCGCGGCGGCTTCGTCGTTGGGGATGGCGTGTCCGTCGTTGGTCTCGAAACCGTCGGCGCCAAACATGATCTCGAGGTAGCGCACGCCCTCGGCCGCGAAGGCCTTCACATTTTCCGCGAGCAACTCGAGCTTCACAGGCAGGTTCCGGCCGATTTCGCCGCGGCGCGGCCAGATGGCCTGGAAGAATTCCTCGCGACCCTCGCCCGGCGCATCGAGTCGCAGGCTGTTGCACCAGGCGGTGCGTTCCGCGGGCGTGAGTTCGGGCAGGGCGACGTATTCGGCGCGGGCCACCGCGGCGAGGCGGTCGTAGGTGCGCTTGCGAATCGTGTGATACCGCGCCCCGGGCGCGATGGTGTCGGGCTCCGCGACCAGGTGGGCTCGGGTGTAGAACGTGTCGCTGCCGTTGCGCGCCGGATCGACGCAGATGTCGAAGACCCACTCGGCCAGATCCGCGCCGCCGCCGTGATTGTGGAGGTCGCCACCCTTGGGGAGGTCGTAGAGCAACGTGTAGAGCTGACTCGGGCTCGCCCCTTTCTTCAGCTCGTCGAAACGCCCCGCAAAGTCCGCCGTGCGGGCGGGGTGCGCCACGGCGAGAACGGCAAGCAGGAAAATCAGTCTTCGCATCGTCGTCATACAACAATCCCGCCGCTCCATGGCAAGAGCATGGAACGGCGGGACCCGGAAGACGAAGGCGAAAACGTTGCCCACGCCGCGCTTGAGAAAACCAGTGGACCCGCAACACTCTTTCTGGTGCCGTGCGTCTGTCTGAGCGCCCTCGCACCCGATACTCCCTTCCCCACAGAATCGAACTCAACGCATGACCGGCTTTCGAAGATTTATCCATTGGCCCGCGAGCCTGGGGCGATGGAGCCACACGATTTACCGTTCCGGGGCTTGGCTGCTGGCCTTCGGCGGGTGGGCGGCGCTGAGTGCGGCCGAGGTGACCGAGGCCCAGCATGACCTTCAGGTGGGCAACTATGCCGATGCGGTGAAAGCGGCCGCTGCGGTGCTCGACACGACGCCCGGCAACACCGACGCCTCCCTGCTGCTCATCCAGGCCCAACTCGCGATGGGGCACAACGTCGATGCCTACCTCGCCCTGGCCGCCGCGCTCAACCGCGACAATCAGAGCATCCGCCTGCGCTGGATCGCGCGCGATGTCGCGTTTGCCAACGGCCACCCGGAAGAGGCCGCCAAACGAGTGGAAGAGATTCGCCGGCTCGTCGCGGCCAACTCGTATAATTATCGTTCGCCGCCGGATCTCGTGGTCTTCGGCCGCGCCGCCCTCGCGCTGGGGGCTGATCCCAAAGATGTGCTGGAACGCGTGTTTGCCACGGCGCAGAAGGGCGAGCCGAAGTTGAAGGACGTTTACCAGGCCCGCGGTGACCTCGCGCTGGCGAAACATGATTTCGCGCTGGCGGCCCGCGCGTTCGAAGAAGGGTTGAAGCAAATCCCCGACGACCCCGATCTGCTGTGCGGCCGGGCTCAATCCTATGCGTCGGGCGACCGCGAGGTTGCTCTGACGACGCTGAAAGAGGCGCTGAAGGTGAACTCGCGGCACGTGCCCAGCCTGTTGGAGCTGGCGAGCCATCATATCGACGCGGAGGAATATGCCCAGGCCGCGACCGTCCTCGACAACATCGTCGCCATTAATCCGACCCAGCCCGAGGCTTGGGCGTATCGGGCGGTCCTCGCGCATCTGCGCAACGACGCGGTGGCGGAAAAACTGGCCCGCGAGACTGGTTTGAGCACGTGGTCGCGGAATCCGCGGGTGGACTTCCTGATCGGCGAAAAGCTGGCGCAGAAATACCGTTTTGCCGAGGCGGCGGCCTACCAGCGGCAAGCCCGGGAATTTGATCCCTCTTATCTCCCGGCGACGGCCCAGCTCGCGAATGATCTGCTGCGGCTCGGCGAGGAAACGGAAGGCTGGGCGCTGGCGCAAACCGTCCACGAGCGCGATGAATACGACGTCGAGGCGTTCAATCTCGTGACCCTGCGCGACACGATGGCGAAGTATGCGACGATGACGAACGACGATTTCGTCGTGCGCATGGCGGCGCCGGAAGTCGCGGTGTACGGGCCGCGCGTCCTCGCCCTCCTCCGGAAGGCGCACCAGGCGCTCACGGAAAAGTACGGTGTCGAGCTGATGAAGCCGACCTATGTGGAAATCTTTGCCGACCAGAAGGACTTTGCCGTGCGCACCTTTGGCCTGCCGGACATTCCGGGTTTTCTCGGCGTGTGCTTCGGGCGGGTCGTGACGGCCAACAGCCCGGCGACGAGCACGAGCGCGACGAATTGGGAAGCCGTGCTGTGGCACGAGTTCTGCCATGTCGTGACGCTCCAACTGACGAAGAACAAGATGCCCCGCTGGTTGAGCGAGGGCATTTCGGTGTACGAAGAGTGGCAGGCCGATCCGGCGTGGGGCATGCGCATTGACTCGCGTTATCGCGCCATGGTGCTGGGCGAGGATCTCGTTCCGGTCGGCCGCCTGAGCGCGGCGTTCCTGGCGCCGAAGACGCCCAACCACCTGCAGTTTGCCTACCTCGAGTCGGCGCTCGTCGTGCAATTCATCGTCGAGCGGCACGGCCTCGAGAGTTTGCGCCGCGTCCTGCGCGAATTACGCGACGGGGCGGAGATTAACGCCGCGCTCGCCAAGCACACCGTGGCGCTGCCGGTGCTGGAAAAGGAATTCACCGCCTACGTTCGCGAACAGGCCGGCTTGGTGGGCAAGGATCTGAACTGGGAAAAGCCCGACCCGGAACTCCTCCAGCCGGAAAACGCGCTTGACCTCCTGGTGTGGGAACAGAAGCACCCCGACAACTATTGGCTGCTGCGGCACCGCGGTCAGCAATTGGTCGAACTCAAGCTACCCGAGCAGGCCAAGGTGCCATTGCAACGAATGCTCCAGCTGTACCCCGAGCAAAAGGGCGGCGACGCGGCTTACCGTTCGCTCGTCGCGGCGCTGCGGCAGTTGAATGATCGCGAAGGCGAAAAGGCGGCGCTCCGGCACTGGATCGAAGTGGACGACGAGGCGCCTGACGCGTACTTGCGCATGATGGAGCTGGGTGCGGCCGACCGGGATTGGACGGCGGTCACGCGCAGCGCCAATCGGTACCTCGCCGTCAATCCGCTGGTCGCGCCGCCCTACCGCTATCAAGCCCGGGCGAGCACGGAAATCGGCGACCTCCCGGCGGGAATTCTCGCGTGGCGCACCTTGCTCCAGCTCGACGTGCCGGACAAGTCCGACGTTCACTTTCAGCTCGCGAAATTGCTGCATCAGCGCGGGGAGAATGGCGAAGCACGGCGCCAGACGCTCTATTCGCTCGAGGAGACTCCTCGTTACCGCGATGCCCTGCGGTTGCTGGTGGAATTACAGAAGGCCGACGGTGCGGGAGCGGCTGATGGATCGTCCAAACTCCCTGATGCGCCCGCGCCCGCGGGGCCGAAGGCCGTCTTGCCGAAGGCGGGACGCCCATGAAGCGAATTGTGGTTGCGGTGGGACTCCTCATGGCGGCATCGGGCTTGAGCCTCGCGGAAGGTGGTGGTCGCGGGGGCAAGGACCCGAACAAGGCGCGGACCGCGCGGGAGCTGCCGCCGGGTAGCACCGGGACGCCGATGTGGGAAAATCCGGCGGCATTTTCCTGGGACGTATTCACTTTTACTCGCATTCGCTACCGGAGCGGCAAAGGCGGCGGGCATTTTGATGGCGGCACCACATGGGATCAGGATGCGCCGGACAGTGACCTCAACCTTTCCTACCGGCTGCAGCAGATGACGTCGATGCACGTCGACCCCAACGGGCGCTTCATCGATCTCACCGATCCTGAGTTGGTCAACTATCCGTGGATCTACATTGTCGAGCCAGGTTCGCTGTATTTTACGGACGACGAAGTCGTGGCCTTGCGAAAATACCTGAAAAACGGCGGGTTTCTGATGTTCGATGATTTCTGGGGCGATTCGGAATGGCGCAATGTCGAATACTACATGAGACGCGTCCTGCCCGATCGGCGGTTTGCCGAGGTGCCGCTCGAACATCCGCTGTACCACTGCGTTTTTGAAATCGATAAGAAGGGGCAGGTGCCGAACATCACGACGGGCATCGATAGTGAGCAGACCGGAGTCACGTGGGAGTTCAACCACGACGGCGACGTGAAAACCGTGCACCATCGGGCGATTTTTGACTCCAAGGGCCGGCTGATGGTTTTTGCGACCCACAACACGGACAACGGCGACGGCTGGGAGCGGGAGGGGGAAAGTGACTACTATTTCCACAAGTTTTCCGAGAAGATCTCGTATCCCCTTGGCATCAATATCATCTTCTACGTGATGACGCACTGACATGGATTCGCGCGGCAGAGTTTTTCTATGGGGCGCGCTGGCGGTGGCGAGCGGAGCGTTGAATGCCGCGGATCAGACGCATCAGCCCCGGCGTTCCCGCGATCTGGATGAATCGGGTTCGCTCATTTCAACCGAGGGAGGTGGCGTGATCGACGAGGGCACCGTTCGGACGGCGCGCGAGACGGCGTCGCACAGCACGGGTACGCCGAACTGGGCGAATCCGCCCGGCTTCGAGAAGGATGTGTTCACGTTTGCCCGGGTCCTCTTCAAGTCGGGGGCAACTGCCGGGATGCGCAACGGTTTTGGGCGGCGGCTCGGGTGGTGGGTCGACTATCCGGACGCGGATTTGAATTTTTCCTACCGGCTGCAGCAGATGACTTCGATCAAGGTCGATCCCGATGCGCGCGTGGTACGGCTCGCCGACCCTGAAATCTTCGACTTCCCGCTCCTCTATATGGAGCACACCGGCTACATGCAGCTGCGAGCGCCGGAGGTGGAGGCCCTGCGGAAATACCTGCAGACGGGTGGGGCGTTGCTGGTGAACGATTTTTGGAGCACCGAGGAGTGGGTCGGGTTCGCCGCGCAGATGAAACGCGTACTGCCCGAGAAGGAATGGGTCGAACTCGACGTCGACCATCCGCTCTTCCACTGCATCTTTGATATCCGCGGTCCGATGAAGAGCCTGCAGGTTCCAACGATTCAGTTTTGGAATCCTGCCTACAATCCGCGGGACCCGGAATCCCGCCTCCAACGGATGTATCGCGGAGAGGGCTCCGAGGACATGCACATCCGCGCGCTCCTGGACGACAAACAGAGAGTCATTGTGATCGCCATCCACAACAGTGACATCAGCGACGGCTGGGAGCGCGAGGGCGAGGACAGCCAGTATTTCCAACAATTCTCCGAGAAGATCTCCTATCCGCTTGGCATCAATATGATCTTCTACCTCATGACGCATTGAGACGCTTTACTTCTCCACACGTCATGCCTGCCGGCGGGTCCCCGTTTGCCCGTCTGCGGTTAAGCCCGATTCCATCCCTTCAATGAGCATCCCCACGACCGACCCTGCCCCGACTTCCAGCCCCGCGGCCGCTTACGCCGTCGACCGCGATACCGCCGAGCGCCTGATTTCGGGCCGCGTGCGCATCGAGACCGAACTGGCCAAGGTCATCGTGGGCCAGCGGGAAGTCATCGAACAGATCATGATCGCGCTGCTCGCGGGCGGCCACTGTCTGATCACCGGCGCGCCGGGCCTGGCCAAGACGCTCCTGGTGAAGTCGATTGCCCAAATCTTCCACCTGAAGTTCCAGCGCATCCAGTTCACGCCCGACCTGATGCCGGCCGACATCACGGGCACCGAGATATTGCAGGACACGGCCAGCGGTCGCCAGATGACGTTCGTCCGCGGTCCCGTCTTCGCGAACATGATCTTGGCCGACGAAATTAACCGCACGCCGCCGAAGACCCAGGCTGCCCTGCTCGAAGCGATGCAGGAACACCAAGTCACCGCGTCGGGCGTGCGGCACGTGCTGCAGGAGCCGTTCTTTGTGCTCGCGACGCAAAACCCGATCGAGATGGAAGGCACCTATCCGCTGCCGGAAGCCCAGCTCGATCGCTTCATGTTCAACGTCGTCATGGATTACCTGCCCGAAAACGACGAAGTGCAGGTCGTCTCGCAAACGACGTCATCACGTCCGGCGGCGATCGAGGCGCTATTTTCCGGCGAGGATGTGCTGCAGTTCAACGAACTGGTGCGGCGCGTTCCCGTCGCCGAGGAGATGGTGCGTTACGCCGTCCGCCTCGCGTCGCTTTCGCGCCCGAATCAAACCGGCACGCCGGATTTTGTGAACGACTGGGTCAGCTGGGGCGCGGGCACGCGGGCCGCCCAGTTCCTAGTGCTCGGGGCCAAGGCCCGGGCTCTCCTCCGCGGCCGCGCTCACGTCACGGCCGAGGACATCCAGGCGCTGGCCGCTCCCGTACTCCGGCACCGTATTCTGCTTAATTACCGCGCCGAGGCCGAAGGCACCCGCGTCGAGGATGTCGTCAAGCGGCTGCTGACGGCGACGCCGCTGCCGGTCAAAGCGTCCTGATGTTGTGATTGCCCCGGCCGCCAACCCCACGCTCGCGTCGACGAAGCTGATCGACCCGCGGGCGTTGATGAGTATCCGCAGCCTCGAGCTGCGGGCGCGCGCTGTCGTGGAAGGATTCTGGAGCGGCTTGCACCGCAGTCCCTATCACGGGTTTTCGGTCGAGTTCACCGAGTATCGCCAGTACACGCCGGGCGACGATCCGCGGTATCTCGACTGGCGCGTCTTTGCCCGTTCCGACCGTTACTTCATCAAGAAGTACGAGGACGAGACGAACCTCCGCTGCCACCTGCTGGCCGACCAGAGCCGTTCGATGGAGTTTGGTTCGCTGGGGTACACGAAGGCCCAATATGCGGGCACGCTGATCGCGACGCTGGCGTACTTCCTCTACCTGCAGGGCGATGCGGTGGGCCTGCTCACGTTTAACGATCAAGTGCGCGAGTATTTGCCGGCCCGCCATCGCAAGGGCCACCTGCGCCACCTGATGCTGGCGCTCGAGCATCCGCCCGGCGGGCGGGCGACCGACCTGAACGCGCCCATCGAGCGCATCACCACGCTGATTCGGAAGCGCGGGCTCGTGGCGTTGGTTTCGGACTTTCTGGCCCCGCTCGATCGCCTGGAGCGCAATCTGATTGCGCTCACGGCCGGCGGGCACGAGGTCAATGTGTTCCATGTGTTGGACCCGGCGGAGCTGAACCTCGGGCTCGATCAACCCGCGCTGTTCGAGGACGTCGAGTCCTCGCGGACCCTGTACATCGATCCCGCGGCCGCCCGGGCGGAATACGTGAAGAAGCTCGACGCCCATTGCGCGGCGTTGCGCGCGACGTGCAGCAAGCTCGGCATCGGCTACCATCTCATCTCGACGGCGCAGCCGCTCGAGATCGCGCTGTTTGATTTCCTGCAGCAGCGGATGCGCCGCGGGCGCCAATTTCGTCGGACGGGCTCCCGCCCCGGAGGTGGCGCATGAGTTTCCTCGCTCCCTTCTTTCTGATTGGCGGACTCGCGCTGGCGGGCCCGATCATTTTTCACCTGATCCGCCAGACGACGAAGGAGCGGAAGATCTTCAGTTCGCTGATGTTCTTGATGCCGAGTCCGCCGCGCATTTCGAAGCGTCATCAGCTCGAGCATATCCTGCTGCTGATTCTGCGGTGCCTCGCGCTGGCCCTGCTGGCGTTGGGTTTTGCACGGCCGTTCCTGACCCAGACCGAACTCAGCGACCCGACGCGGGCCCAGCCCAAGCGGATCGTCGTCCTGCTCGATCGCAGCGCGAGCATGCGGCGCGAGGGCGTGTGGCCAGCCGCCCGCGAACGGGTGGAGGTGCTGTTGCGCAAGGCCGGCCCCGCGGATCAGGTGGCGTTGTACACGTATGACCGGCAGGCCGAGCCCTTGGTGGCGTTCGACGATTGGAATCGTTCCGCGGCCGGCGATCGCGTGGCGTTGGCCGCGGGCCGGCTCGGCGCGGTGACGCCCGGCTGGGGTGGCACGCATCTGGGCAACGCCCTCATCACCGCGGCGGAGGCGCTCGGCGAAAGCGACGCCAAGTCCGTCCCGGGTCCGCGGCAGATTTTCCTCGTGAGCGATTTGCAGGCGGGCAGCCGCCTCGATGCCTTGCAGGCCTATGAGTGGCCGAAGGGAGTCGAGATCTTCGTCGAGGCCGTGAAGGCGCGCAATCCGACGAACGCCGGGTTGCAGCTCGTGGCCGATTCCGCCGAGTCCAGCCGCGTACCGGACGCGGGCGTGCGGATTCGGGTCACGAATGCCCCCGAGTCGAAGAAAGAGCAATTCAAGGTAGGCTGGACGCGGAGGGCGAATCCGGCCGAGTTTGTCGCGCCGCCCATCGACGCCTACGTGTCACCCGGTCAGGCGCGCGTCTTCGCGTTGCCGCTGCCCAAGGACCTGCCCGGCGCGGAGCAGCTGGTGCTGACGGGCGACGACGAGAATTTTGACAACATTCTTCACCTGATTCCGCCGGAGCAGCAGCAGGCGAGTGTCCTGTGGCTGGGGGCCGAGTTGCCCGACGATTCGAAACAGCAGCTTTTCTTTTTGCGGCGGGCCTTTTCGGAAACGCCGCAGCTGGCCGTCCACGTCGTGGCCCACGCGCCGTCCGCGCCCGTGTTGCCCGAGGCGGTGCGCGCGGCGAGCGTGATCTTTGTGTCGGACGACTTGACCCCCGCCACGGCGATGGCCCTGCGGGAACAAGTGTTGGCGGGGAAGCTGCTCGTGTTCATGGCGAAAAACGCGGGCACGGCTTCGACGCTCGGGGCGCTCCTCGGCAACGACGCCGTGCGACTCGAGGAGGCCCGGCTGAAGACCTACGCGATGTTCTCGGAGATTAATTTCCAGCATCCGCTGTTCGCGCCGTTCGCGGATCCCCGGTTCAGTGATTTCACCAAGATTCACATCTGGAAATACCGGAAGCTCGAGGCCGCGACGATTCCCGAGGCCCGGGTGTTGGCCAAATTGGACAGCGGCGATCCCGCGGTGCTCGAGGTGCCGGTCGGCAAGGGCCGGATTTATATTTTGACCGCGGGCTGGCATCCCGAGGACAGCCAGCTGGCGATTTCTTCCAAATTCGTGCCTTTGGTCTGGTCGTGGCTCGAACTCGGCGGCGGGGTGACGAGTGTCGCGACGCAGTATTTTGTCGGAGAAAAAGTGCCGGTTCCGGTTGGCGTGGACGCGACGAGTGTGCGCCAGCCCGACGGTACCAGCGTGGCGCTCGCCGCGGGCGCGACGGACTTCAAACTCACGACCGGACCGGGCATCTATGAATTTGTCGGTGCGACGCGCCGCCAGCGTTTCGCCGTCAACGTCGACGCGAACGAGAGCCGGACTTCCCCGCTCGACACCGATGAACTGGAACATCTTGGCGTGCCGGTGGCCCAGCCGAATACGGCGGCGGCTCCCGTCCCGGCCAGCAAGCAGTTGCTGCAAGGCATGGAAGCCGAGAACCGGCAAAAACTCTGGCGGTGGTTTATCGCGGCGACGCTCGCCGTGTTGGTGGTGGAATCGGCGCTGGCCGGCTGGACGGCCCGGCGTTTGGCGACAAAATCAGCTGAGGTGGGCCCATGAACGACAACCTGCTCCAAACCAAGATTCGCGGCGTGGCTCAACGTTACCTTTGGGTGGGTTTCTGGCGCAAGCTGTCGGTCTGCTGGGCGGCCGCAGCCTTGGTGGGGCTCGGCGTGGTCTTGTTCCAGCGGGCCACCGGCTGGACCTCGCCGCTGGTCTTGCCGTCTTTTGCCGCGCTGGCCGCCGCCGTGGCCACAGCGCTGGCCCTTTTGCATTTTGAAAAGCGCCCGGAGGATCGCTGGGTCGCGCGCAAGATTGAGGACCGGTTTCCCGCCTTGAACGGCGTGCTCCTGACCGCGGTGCAGCAGCTGCCGCCGGCCGGCGAGGCCCCGGGGTATTTCCAGTCGCGGGTCATCGCGGACGCGACCGCCCGGAGCGAGGAGCAGGATTGGGCGAAGGTCGTGCCTTGGACCCGGCTGATGGTTGGGCAAGTTGTCCACCTCGTGGCGCTGGGCTGCTTCGTTTTTGCCCTGATGAATTTGCGCATCAGCCCCATCATGGGTGAAAGCGCGCGCTGGACCGGCGTGGATGGCATGACCATCACGCCGGGCGACACCAGCATCGAACGCGGTGACAGCCTGGTCGTGCTCGCCCGGTTTGGCGGCCGGCTGCCACCCAATGTGGCCCTGGTCGTCCGGGAGAACGGCGCGGCGGAGCGCTCCATTCCGCTGGTCAAAAGCCTCGCGGATCCAGTGTTCGGCGGAAGTGTGCCTGAGGTCACCAGCGATTTCCTCTACCACCTTGAATATCGCGGACAGCACACGCGCGATTTCAAGGTCACGGTCTTTGAGCATCCGCGCCTCGCGCGCTCGGACGTGGATTTGACGTTTCCTGCGTACACGAAACTTCCGCCCAAGCACATTGAAGATACGCGGCGCGTCAGCGCGGTCGAGGGCACCACGTTCGATTTGGCGCTGCAGCTCAACAAGCCCGTGGCGTCGGCCAAGCTCGTGGCTCGGGACGCGAAGAAGACCACGATTCCCCTCACCGTGACGCCGGGCAAGGCGGTCGCGACGCTGCCGGCGTTTGTGCCGGAGAAAAGCCAGACGTACGATTTACAGCTCGTCGATGCCGAGGGCCGGCCGAACAAGGTGGCGTCCAACCTCGTGATCGACGTGCAACCGAACCGACCGCCCGAGCTGAAGTTGAACTCACCGCGCGGGGATGTGCGCCCGTCGGCGCTGGAGGAAGTGACCTTCGACGGCACCGTGTTCGATGATTTCGGCGTACCGAAATTCGGGATCGCCTACTCCGTGGCCGGGGCGGAGCCGAAGCTGCTCGAACTCGGTCAGAATGTCGCGACCAAGGAAAAACGGTCGTTCAATCATGTGATCCGGCTCGAGGAGTTGGGGGCCAAACCCGACGACCTGATTTCGTGGTACCTGTGGGCGGACGACTTTGGTCCGGACGGGGAAGTGCGCCGGACCCGGGGCGACCTCTACTTTGCGGAAGTCCGGCCCTTCGACGAAATTTTCCGCGAGAGCCAGGGGATGGACGGAGGCGATCAGCAACAGCAGCAGCCAGGCGGCGGACGGGGGAGTCAGGCGCGCAAGCTGACGGATCTGCAGAAACAGGTCATCAACGCCACTTGGAAACTGCAGCGGGAGGGGGCGACGCCCAAGTATTCCGACGACGCCAAAGTGGTCAGCGATGCCCAGGCGCAGGCGCTGGCGCAGGCCCAGGAAGCTGCTGCGGACGTCACTTCGCCGCGCCAGGGGGCGATGTGGAAAACGGCCACCCAGGAAATGGAGAAGGCGCTGGAGAAGCTAAAATCCGCGGCCAAGGACCCCGCTCCGCTCGCGTTGGCCCTGCCACCCGAGCAGGCGGCTTATCAGGCTTTGCTGAAGCTCCAGGCGCGCGAAACCAATGTCACGCGCGGTGGTCGCGGCGGCGGCGGTGGCGCCGGACAGCAGGCTTCCCAGCGGCAAATCGATCAACTCGATCTGAAACAAAACGAAAACCGCTATGAGACGCAGCGGCAGGCGAATTCGCCGCAGAACAAGGAGCGGACCGAGCAACTCGCGGTCATGAACCGCCTGCAGGAACTCGCGCGCCGGCAGCAGGACCTCAACGAGCGGCTCAAGGAATTGCAGACGTCGTTGCAGGAAGCGCGGACCGAGAAGGAGCGCGAAGACATCCGCAAGCGCTTGAAGCGGCTCGAAGAGGAGCAGCGTCAGATGCTCGCCGACGCAGACGAGGTGAAACAGCGGATGGACCGCGCCGAGAACCAGTCGAGCATGTCGCAGCAGCGCCAGCAGCTCGAGCAGACGCGCGACGACTTGCAAAAGGCGGCCGAGGCGGCGGCCGATGGTTCCGTGGCCCAGGCGCTGGCGTCCGGTACGCGCGCGCAGCGCCAGCTGCAGCAATTGCGCGACGAGATGCGGAAGGAAAACTCGAGCCAGTTTGCCGAAGACCTCCGCGACATGCGCAGCGAGGCGCGGGAACTGGCCAAGGAGCAGGATGAACTCACGCAAAAACTCGATGCCCTGGCGAACTCGCCCACGCAGCGCCGTACGCTCAGCGACACCGGCGAGCGGAAAGAGGCGCAGGATAAGCTGGCGGGACAAAAGGACCGGATGAACAAGCTCGTCGAGCGCGCGACGCAGGTGTCGGAGCAGGCGGAGAACAGCGAGCCGCTGCTGTCACGCCAGCTCTACGACAGCATTCGCAAACTCAGCCAGGACGACGCGGCCAGCCTGAAGCAAATGCGTCAGGAATTGCTCAGCAGCGGGATGATGACGCGGGAGCTTTACGACCGGCTGCAGAAGGCGTCCGAAAGCGAGAAGGGCGGCAAGGCGCTCGACCTGACCAAGGAAATGCTGCGCGAAGGCTTCCTGCCCCAGGCCAATCAGGCGGGGCAGCGGGCCAAGGCGGAAATCGACGAACTCCGCAAGGGCGTGGAGCGCGCCGCCGAGAGCGTGCTGGGCGACGACGCCGAACAGTTGAAACTTGCGCAGTCGGAGCTCGAACAGCTGACCGACCAATTGCAGCGCGAAATCGCGCAGGCCACCGGCGCAGCCGGCGGAGCGGACAAGCCCGGCGGGCAACCTGGGGCGGCCGACGGCAAGGGCGATCCGGTGGCCGCCTCCGACCAACAAAAACCGGGCGAACAACAACCGGGTCAGAGCGGCCAGTTAGGCCAGCAGCCGGGCGGAACGCAGGCGTCAAACCAACCGCAGGGTGGCGGGCAGTCCGGCGGCGCCCAGGCTGGCGGGGCGCAGGGAGGCGATGCCCAGGGACA
>CANJNJ010000112.1 GCA_947474995.1 Opitutaceae bacterium
CCGGTGACAACCTTGGGATTGTCGACACCGCTGACGCGGGTGCCGACGATCTTGTAGTCCTTCTTGTCCTTGAAGGGAGCGGCAGCGGGAACGGGCAGGGTGGACGCCTTGGCGACCAGGGCTCCGTATTTCAGCGATTTGCCCGAGCCCTTGTGGGTGACGATCCCCGCCTGGGTGGTGCACTCGCTCGCGGGTACGCCCCAGGTCTGGGCCGCCGCGTCGACGAGCATCGCGCGCGCCGTCGCGCCGACCATGCGGAAGTTTTCGTAATTGTTCGGCGTCGAGGAACTGCCGCCGGCGCTTTGACCGCCGAACTTGTCGTTCAGTTCGCCTTGTTCAATGGTGACGTCGCGCCAGCTCACATCGAGCTCTTCGGCGATGACCATGGGCAGGGACGTTTTGATGCCCTGACCGATTTCCGGCTGCTTGGAGGTAATGGTGATCGCTCCGCTGGGCAGAATGCGGATAAAGGCGTTCGGCGTGAAGGCGCCACCCGCGCCCGCGGCGGACGTCTTGGCGCCTTCGGCGGCGACGGCGTCGCCACCGGCATTAATGTAGAAACCCAACACCAAGCCGCCACCGGCGACGGCGGAGAGCTTGAGGAAATCACGGCGGTCGACGCGACCGGTAAGAGTAGATGTGCTCATTGGGTGGCCTCCTTCTTGCCGGATGCGATCTCGGCGGCGAGTTTGATGCCGGCGCGGATGCGCAGGTAGGTGCCACAGCGGCAAAGATTGTCGGCCATGGCTCCGTCGATATCCTGGTCGGTCGGCTTCGGATTGTCCCGGAGCAGCGCGGCGGCGCTCATGATTTGACCGGCTTGGCAGTAACCGCACTGGGCGACATCGAGGTCGACCCACGCGCGTTGCACAGGGTGCATTTGGCCATCGGCACCCGCCAGACCCTCGATGGTGACGATCTTTGCGCCGGCGCGCACGCTCGACACGCGCGTCATGCACGCCCGGGTGGGCTCGCCATTGACGTGGATCATGCACGCGCTGCATTGGCCGATGCCGCAGCCGAATTTAGTGCCTACCAGATCGAGGTGATCGCGAAGCACCCACAGCAAAGGGGTGTCGGCAGCCACGTCCACGGAACGGGACTGGCCGTTAATGTTCAGCGTATATTTCATGGGCTATAAGGGAGACGGGGAGGGTAAGGGAGACAGACGAATACAAGAGACGAACGGAGCGAGCGTACTAAACATCCGGCCGCGGTCAATAAGGGAGCCATGGCATTTTTTGCAGGTCATGGGGGACGATGCGTCGGCCGCCGCCTAGCCTTTGGCGCCGCTGCGCCGGACGAGCCAGTCGACGATGACCTCGTCCTTGCCTAGGCGCCAGACGGCGGCGAGGAATTCAGCCGGCAGGATGTCGTGTGCCTTGAAGAATTTCCGGTCGCCGCCGCACAGGTACATCAGCGACGGCGGCAATTCACCCGAGAGTTTGGCGCGGGCCTTGGGGAGCAAACGCGGCAGCCACGCGATCCCGCGGACCGTCTCCGCCTTGTCGGGCAGCGACGAGGCGTCGAGGAAGACGGATGGGGCGCGACCGCCCTGCACGTTCAGAAAATAGTCCCGCCGCACCAACTCAATCGCGAGGGCCTGGGGCAGGCCGGGTTCGCCGCCGTAGCCGTGATGGTCCTCCGCGTAGTCAAGGAGGTTTTGCGCGGTGATGCCATTGGCCGCGAGCCACGCCTTGTCGTCGGCGGGGAGCAAGGTGTCGGCGCTCCGGGCGCCTTGGCCGTAGGCTTCGACCGCGCGGGTATAGACGGCGCTGAATCGGGTGGAAAAATCGTAGTGGTTCATGTCGGCAGCAGTGAATGCGGTTAAGGGGCAGGGAATCCCGCGGTCGGCAAGCGGAACCGGGCGAGGCTACGGGCGGTGGGGAGACCCTAGAAAATAAATTCCTGCACCATCCGGACCGCGACGGGCTTGCCGTTCGAGGTGGGAGGTTCAAACCGCCACAGGACAAGCGCATCGGCGGCGGCGATGGCGAACGCCTCGTGTGTCGCGCGCATCATCACCGGCATCCGTGGTCGGCCCTCGGCATCGATGTAGAAATCGATTAGTGCGCTACCCTTCGCCTCGGGTGGGGTGAGCGATTTTCCGGGATGGCGGGGAGAAACGCTTTCGAGGAGGGCAGGTTTCCGATCGAGCTCGCTGGACTTGCACACCAGTTGGGTCAGCGAAACCTTCGCGAATCGGTTGACCGACGCCGCGACCATGGCGGCGGGTGTCATCGAAAGGATGGCGCCGGTGCTGTGGAAGGTGAACATGATTTGAAGCCGCTGGCCGACCGGCTGACCGCGTTCCAGTGCCGGCTCGTATTCCCAGGTGCGGGCCGCCCCCAGCAGTTCCCGGGCGAGCTCGGGGTGGGTGTAGGCGGTGATCATACAGTCGAGCAACTTGCCGTTCGCATCGACCATCAGCAGGGCATGCACCTCGCCATCTGAAACGCCGCTGGCCAGCAAATCCTGGGGAAAGTGGGCTTCAACGGTCTGGATTATCCGCAGCGGTCTTTCTTCCCACGGATCGGAGACGCCCCAGACCGAAGTCGCGGATAACAACAATCCCACGAGCAGAGCCAGAAGAGAGGCGCAGTGTGATTTCACGGAACGCGAGGAGACATGGCGGTGATGGACAAATTTAGCCCGGCCGGCTGTTTCGGCAAGGGGAGAGTGGCGCCGCCCGTGGCTTACGCCACCGGCCGGAAATCAATCAGCCGTTTGTAGCGGTCGACCTGCTCGACCACGACGTCGAGCCGCCCGTTGAGTTCAAAGCGCTTCTTGCGCCGCCGACCGACCAGGGCCGAGTCGTCGTTGGCCAGCGTGAATTGGTCGTCGCCGAGTGCGGCCGCCGCGATAAACCCGAAGGTCATCGATTCGGTCAGTTCGATGAACACGCCGTTGGCGCGGACGTCGGTGATAATCGCAGCGAAGCGCGTCTTCGGTTTTTTCGATACTTCGCGTTCGAAGTATTCAAGCAGCTTGATCTTCACGCTCTCCCGCTCGGCTTCCGCACTGGTGATTTCCGTCAGGCTGAGATGCTCGCCCACCTGTTCCATGCGCGGCAGGTCATAAGCGGGGCCTCGCGCCGTGATGGGTCCGCCCTTTTGCGCCAGATAGTGTTCGAGCACCCGGTGCACGACGAGATCCGCGTAGCGTCGGATGGGCGACGTGAAGTGGGTGTAGTCCTTCTTGTGCAGCCCGAAGTGTCCGTCGGGTTTCGCGCGGTAGGCGGCCTTCTTCAAGCTGCGCAGCAACTGCGTGCGCAACGTGTACCCCTGCGGATGGGTGCGCAGGGTCACGAGCAGGCGCACCAACTCGGTCCGCTGCGTGAGATCGCCCACATTAATGCCAAAGGTGCCCAGCAGTTCGCGGTATTCGGTGAGTTTCTCCGCGTCCGGCTCGTCGTGCACCCGGTAAAGCGACGGCAGCGAATGCGTGCGCGTCAGTCGGGCCACGGCTTCGTTGGCGGCGAGCATGAACTCCTCGATGAGCTGATGGCTTTCGTCGTGCTCGATCTTTTCCAGGCGGTCGGCGTAGCCGTTTTCGTCGACGTAGATCTTCGTCTCCGGCATGTCGAGGTCCAGGCTGCCGTGCACCATGCGGTCTTGGCGTAGCCGGCTCGCGATCTTCCAGAGCGCCTGAATCCATGTCTGCAAATCGCCGAGTTCGGCGTCGGTCAGCTCGCGCAGCGCGCGACCGGTGGAACCCGTCTGGTGCTTCGGCGGCAGGGGCAGGGTCCGGATGCGGCCGAGATCCCGCTCAAACATGAACGCGTAAGCCTGTTTGTAGGTGAGCCGCTTGCGACTGCAGATGATGGTGTTCGCGTAGGTTGTCTCTTTGAGCTTCCCGTTCTTTCCGAACGTCAGAAAAACCGCCTTGCACAGGCGGTCCTGTGCCTCGACGAGCGAGCAAAGGCCGTTGGAAAGTTTTTCCGGCAGCATCGGAATGACCACGCCGACGAGATAGGTGGAATTGCCGCGCTTCTGGGCCTCGCGGTCCAGCGCCGTGCCGGGGCGCACATAGGTCGAAACGTCCGCGATATGAATCCCCACGCGCACGTCGCCGCCATCCAGCGTTTCGTAGGAAAGCGCATCGTCAAAGTCCTTGGCGTCGTCCGGATCGATCGTGAACACAGGCCGTGTCCGGTAATCGAGCCGGTTGGCGGCTTCGCGCGGATGCACACGGTCGGGGAGGGCGGCGGCCTCGAGCTCCACCGGGGCGGAAAATTCCGTTGCCAGGTTGTGCTTGATGAAGATTCCGAGCAACTCGGCGCGCGGCTCATGGGTGCGACCGAGGCGAGCCGTGATGGTCCCGGTGATCGGTTCGTCCCGGCGGCGCCATTCGCCCAGCGTGACGACGACTTTATCGCCTTCCTTGGGCCGCGGCGTGACGCCGCTCTTGGCGGGATCGGCGACAGAGATTTCATAGCTGAAGCGCGGGTCATCCGCCTGCACGACAAAACCACGTCGACCGCGGCGCAGTTCGCCCACAATCGTGTCGCGCGAGCGCTCGAGGACGCGGATGATGCCGCCGATTTTTTCGCCCGCCCGTTTTCCTTTGCGTCCGGGAAACTCGCGCGCGAGGACGCGATCGCCTGGCAAGGCGACGCCCGTGTCCTCGGGAAACACCTGCAGTGCGGGCTCCGCGGCTTCGCCTTCCACGCTGTCGCGGACGACAAACGCCGAGCCGCCGGCGCGAAATTGGATGCGGCCGATCAGTTCATTCGGCCCGAGTCGGGGCGCGGCGGGTGTCGGGCGTTGAGCCGCTTTGGGCGTTTCCGCGGCGGGTGGCCGGCCGCCGTCACCGGACGGCGTGCGCGTCGGGGCGCGTCCGCCTCGGGCGGACGGCGTGAAGACGGTCCGGGATTCGACCTTCGCCGGGCGGGCGGGCTCGGCGCTCCGGCGGGTGATGCGCCCGTTTCCCCCGCGCGCAAACTCCCCCGTCTTCAGGATCAACCGGAGTTCGTGCGCCAGGGTTGGGCGTTGCTTTTTGCCCAGCTCCAGCCGGCGGGCGAGTTCGTATTCGTTGGCGGGAGAATAATCGGGTGCGCGCACCAAGGCGAGCAGACGGTCGCGAATTGACATAGAAGGAGAGAGGAGGGCGCGGCGCCGGGGCCCGTGCTTTGAGACTGGCTTGAGGAAACAGTCTGCGCTAGGGACGGGCGATGAAAATCGTCCAAGTGGCGAGCGAGCTATATCCGTACCTGAAGACCGGAGGCCTGGCCGACGCGGTGGGCGCGTTGACGACGGCGCTGGCGGACGATGGTCACGAAGTGGCGGTTTTTCTCCCCGGTTATCGCCGCGCGCTCGAGCATCAGGACGCCCTCGGCGCCGAGCGCAGCCTCCGGCTCAAAATCGAGATGGGGGATCAGTTTCTGTCGGGCGACGTCCGCGTGTTTTCGCCCCGAAAAAACCTCCGGGTTTATTTCATCTGCCGCGAGGAATTCTACGATCGCAGCGCCCCCTACGGCAACGGCGAGCGTGATTACGAGGACAACGCCGATCGGTTCATTTTTTTCTCCAAGGCCGTCGTCGAGACGCTGCGGCTCGGCAATTTCCAGGCCGACTTCGTCCATTGTCACGACTGGCAGGCCGCCCTCGTGCCGTTGCTCTTGCGCGAGGTCGAGCGCAACCGGGGCGTTACGCTGGCCCTGAAGACCATCTTCACCATCCACAACATCGCCTACCAGGGTCTGTTTCCGGCCAAGACGTTTGGCCGGACCAACCTGCCGGATGAGCTCTTTCACATCGATGGGCTCGAGTACTATTCGCAGATTAACCTGATGAAGGGTGGCATTTTGTTTGCGGATCGCGTGACCACCGTCAGCCCGCGCTACGCGAAGGAAATTCAGACGCCGGAATTCGGCTGCGGCCTCGATGGCGTGGTGCAGACACGGGCCGACGACATCGTCGGTCTCCTCAATGGCGTCGACCACTCCATCTGGAACCCCGCCGTTGATCCGCTGCTGCCGGTCCGTTATTCTAGCGCCAACCTGGCGGGCAAGCAGGCTTGCCGCGCCGAACTGCTGAAGCGCAGTGGGTTCGCCGCCGATTTTCGCGGCCCCATCTTTGGCATGGTGTGCCGACTTACCGAGCAGAAAGGCGTCGATTTCGTCCTCACGAATCGGGACTTTTTTCTCACGCAGAACTGTCGGCTCGTCGTGCTCGGCTCGGGCGATAAACGGCTGGAGCAGGAATTGCGCGATCTGGCGGCGAAAGCGCCACAGAAGATCTCGCTCAGTGCCCGACTCGACGAAGCGATGAGCCACTTGATTGAGGCGGGCGCCGATTTCTTTGTCATGCCGTCGATTTTCGAGCCGTGCGGACTCAATCAGATGTACTCGCAGGTTTATGGCACGATTCCGATTGTGACGCGCGTGGGCGGACTGGCCGATACGGTCACCGATATTGATCGGGAGCCAAACACCGGGACCGGCCTGATGTGCGAACCCAACGCCGCGAGTTTGCGCGATGCGCTCCAGCGAGCGCTGCTCTTGTTTGCGAACCCGGCGCGCTACTCGGCCGCCCAGCAGCGGGGCATGGCCCGGGACTTCAGCTGGAAATTGGCGGCGAAGGGGTACGAGCGGCTTTATCAGGAAGCGCTTTAATTCGTTCCTCGATGTTTCCGGGTCCGTCGTTCCGTCCCGCCTGCGGGACGGAACTGCCAACGGCCTGATCTGGGCCCACGGGAGCGGAGCGTGCTCGCCTGACCGTGGGTTTTGAGTTCACTGACCTGCGTGCCAAATTCGCCGACGCTCCTGTGGTTCCGCCAGGACCTGCGCCTGCAGGATAATCCCGCGCTTTGTGCCGCGATTGCCCGCGGCGGGCCAGTTGTGCCCGTCTATATCCTCGACGATCAAAGCGAGGGCCGCTGGGTGCCGGGTGCGGCGTCCCGGTGGTGGTTGCACCATTCCCTCGCGGCTCTTGACGCGGCCCTGCGCGAGCGGGGATCGCGTCTCGTGCTGGCGCGCGGTGAAGCGGTGACGGAATTACTGGCCATCGCGCGCCGCACCGGAGCCGGCGCGGTCGTTTGGAACCGGCGCTATGAGCCGGCCGGCGCAGTCCGGGATATCCGGGCCAGAAAAGACCTGGCCGCGGCTGGGCTTGAGGTGGAAACCTTCAACGGTTCGCTGCTCCACGAACCCGCCGAGATCGCCAACAAGCAGGGCGGACCCTTTCAGGTTTTCACCGCCTATTGGCGACATTGCCTGACCTTGCCGGTGGAAGCATCGCGCCGCCTGGGCCCGAAGGAGTTTTTCCCGCCGGGATCCTGGCCGGCCTCCGCCGAACTCGGCGACCTCAAACTCCTGCCCACCCGCGGATGGGATGCGGGTTTCTATGAGACGTGGAAGCCGGGAGAAGCATCGGCCGCGAAGGCGCTGCGGAAATTCGTGGGGGAGCCCATGGAAGCCTACGTTGACCGGCGTAATCTGCCGGACGTTGAGGGTACGTCGCGCCTGTCGGCTCACTTGCACTTCGGCGAACTGAGTCCGCGACAAGTGTGGGGCGCCGTGCAGGCCACGGCGCGCGAGAGCGGCGTCTTTCCCCCTAGCAAAGGTGCAGCCGTGTTCTTGTCTGAAGTGGGTTGGCGCGAGTTTGCGCACCATCTCTTGCATCATTTTCCGCATACGCCTGAGAAGCCGTTGCGGGAAAAATTTGCCGCATTTGCCTGGGCCGCCGATCCCGGCGGAAAGAAATTGCGTGCCTGGCAGCTAGGGGCGACCGGCTACCCGATCGTCGACGCCGGCATGCGGCAGCTCTGGCACACCGGCTGGATGCACAACCGCGTGCGCATGATCGTGGCCTCCTTCCTCGTGAAGCACCTGCGCCTCTCGTGGACCCTCGGGGCGGAATGGTTTTGGGACACACTGGTCGACGCCGATCTTGCGAACAACACGCTCGGCTGGCAATGGAGTGCGGGCTGCGGTGCGGACGCCGCGCCTTATTTTCGCATCTTCGCCCCGGTCCTGCAGGGACAGAAATTTGACGCCGCCGGAAATTATGTGCGTCGCTGGGTGCCGGAACTCGCGCAAATGCCGGCCAAATTCATCCACGCACCCTGGGAAGCCCCGGAGGACGTCCTGGTCGCCGCCGGCGTGCGACTCGGTGATAACTATCCGCGTCCCGTGGTGGATCACGCCACGGCCCGCGTGGCGGCGCTGGCCGCGTTTCGCCAATTAAGACCGGGAGCGAGGCCATGAAGGTCTTGATCTCGGGTGCTTCGGGTCTAATCGGGCGCGCTCTTGCCGCAGCGCTCATCGCGTCAGATCATGAGGTGAGACGCCTCGTTCGGCGGGCGGCACAGAGTCCGGATGAATTCGAATGGGACCCGGCGAAAGGCACGATCGCGCCCGAGGCGTTTGCGGGCGTGGACGCGATCGTAAATCTGGCGGGAGAAAATGTTGCCGGCGGTCGATGGACGGACCGACGACGCGAGCGAATCGTTCGCAGCCGCATCGACGCCACGCGAACCTTGGTGGCGGCACTGGACAAACTCCCAAGTAAACCGCGGATGTTTCTCAGCGCCTCGGCCGTAGGCTTTTACGGCGATCGGGGTGACGAAATGCTGACAGAAAAGAGTGGAATCGGCCACGGATTCTTGCCCGAGACCTGTCTGATTTGGGAAACCCACGCGGAAGGGGCGAGGCGAAAGGGGGTGCGTACGGTCTTGCTGCGGTTCGGCGTGGTGCTGGCGCGCGAAGGCGGCGCGCTGGCCAAGATGCTGCCCGCTTTTCGTTTGGGTCTTGGCGGCCGGCTCGGTGGTGGGCTCCAGTGGATGAGTTGGGTGGCGCTCGAGGACGCCGTTCGTGCGGTATGCTTTGCGCTGATCACTGAGGCCTGCTCGGGGCCGATCAATGTCGTGGCACCAGGGGTCGTAACCAACGGGGAATTCACGCAGGCGCTCGGGCGCGCGTTAAACCGGCCGACCCTGCTGCCGCTGGCGGCGTGGGCGATTCAACTCGGATTTGGGGAAATGGGTCGGACCACGCTGCTCTCGAGCGGCAAAGTTGAGCCGCGTTGGTTGACCAGGAACGGCTTCGAGTTTCGCCATCCGCAATTGGAGCCGGCGCTGAAAGCGATCCTAGGCTAAGCGCGTTACGTTTGCTTTCCGAAGGGATTGGCGGGCGGCCTGAAGTAACGCCAGTCCAAGCGGACCCTCGTGCAGTTGAAAGTTGAGAGGTGAAAGTTGAAAGCGATGAACGCCGGAGCGAAATCGCTCTTTGGGGCTGGGTTCGAGGTAAACGGATCCGTGACTCCCCTTTCGCGGTCTACACTGCAGTTAATTTTTTGCCTGCTCTGGCTTTCAACTTTCAACTTTCAACTCTCAACTGAATTTTTCCGGTTGGTCGCGCGACAGTCCGGGCGCTTCGGAAGAAAAAGCTTCCCGCCGACCGCCGGGTCTCGTTCTCTCGCAGTATGTCGTTCAAGCAGTGGCCCCTCGTGCGCGACCTTCGATTCGCGCAGAAATGCGGCCGCTTCCTGCATGGCGCGCGCAAGCGCCGGCCCGACCTTGACTGGGACGAATACCGGCGGATCGCCCGCCACTTCAAGGCCGACGACATGGGGAGCTTTGCCGAACGGGGTTATCTCTTTCAGTTGGCGAGCGACTTACCCGCCGGGGCCCAGGTGATTGAGGTGGGTTCGTGGATGGGGGCGTCCACCTGTTTTATTGCCGGTGGTTTGAAAGGGACGGCGGCGCGGATTCTGGCGGTCGATAATTTTGCGGGCCAATCGACCTGCGGGGAGGATTCGGCCTGGTATGATCGCCACTTCCGGCAGTTGGGCGTGAAGAGCACCCTGGAGATATTCCGGGCAAATTTCGCGGCGCTGGGCTTGGGCGCGCGCGCCGAACCCCTCGTGAGTGACTCCCTCGCTGCCGCCCGCCAGCTCGCGGACCGACGCGGCGCGATCGATTTCGTCTTCATCGACGGGGACCACTCCTACGCCGCGTGCAAGGCGGATATCGCGGCTTGGGCTCCCTTCGTGGGACGCGGAGGCATCATGGCCTTTCACGATTTCGGCAGTCGGGCGACCGGCGTCACCCAGGCCATCTTTGAAGAGATCAAGCTTGGTCGTTTCGCGGAGATCGTCGGGGTGGCAGAAACCATCATCGCCTTCCGCCTGTAGCGTGCGCTCCCGCGGTCGACTGACCCTTTAGCGGACGTCTCGAGAGCATTGTTTTCTGTCATTCTTCGCTGGCGCTCAGAATGACAGACCGGGGTCATTCGACCGCCTCTTACACGTTAATCCTTACTCCGCGGCGCGCCAGCGCGCCCCGCATAGAGTGCCGGATTGAGCGTCGGATCGTTGTACATCTTGAACTGAAAATAGACGCGGAACGTCCGGCGACCCTGGGCCACGTCGGCGTTTAACTCCTGGAGGCAGGCTTGGAGGTCGGCCCGTTGCCGATCGAGGATGACGCGTTTTTGCGTGGCTTTCTGCCGATGCTCGCTGGAGGCATCGGTTCGGTCCGCCTCGACCGCCATATGGTACGTTTTGAGCGCGAGGATGGAAAGGCGATCGATCATCATGCCGGGGGTCTCCGAATTTAGCGGGCAACCGGTCGCGGGAGGATGCAGTTCGTTAATGAGCCACTCATCCATCCGTTGAATGAAATCGTTGCGCTCTTGATTGAGGCGATCGATGGCGCGTTTGGCGCGATAGACATGCTCCGGCCCGAGGTCGTCGCGCCGGGCTTCGTCCTCCGTGTGCCAGAGGTCGAAGTTGCGGCGATGATTCTCGCCCGCCAGCCGGAGGAGTGGCGTCGATTCCGGGATGGCCGCACCGGGCTGCTCGTGCCAGAGTTGGGTCAAGCGGGCCTGCAGGCCGGTGACGGCGGTGGCAATAGTGGTCATGGCCAAGGCATGATCGCAGGCGTGCGACCGGTCCAGAACGTTTGGCAGGACGGATCTCGGGGATTTGCGGGCGTCATCCCGCGGCCAACTCCTTGGCGGCACGGATGACCGTGGAAGTGGTGTTGCGTGTGGCCAGCCGGGTAAGGTCATCGCCTTCGAGCGCGGCGAAGGGCGGGCGGGCGATCCGATTATCGAGGACGATGACGGCATTGGCCGCCCGCGGCCCCCAGATGATGGCTGAAGTCGGCCCCCAAATGACCACCGACGGACAACGGCAGGCTGCGGCCAGGTGCATCGCGGCGGTATCGACGCCAATGAACAAGCGGGCCCCCTGCAGGAGGGCCGCGAGCTGGTTCCACGGCAGGAGTCCGCTGGAAAAAAAGATTTTTTCCGGAGCGATGGCCGCCAGGCGCCGCGCCAACTCGCCTTCGCCGGTGGAACCGCCGGTGCTGAGAAAGATCTGATCGAATTGGGGTGCCAGCGCCCGCATCAGCTCCACCCACCGTTCATCCGGCCAGGCCTTGGCGGCAACGCGCGTTCCGCAATGGATCACCAGCCGGGACGGCGCCAGCCTGAAGCCGGGCGGGACGCGCAGATTGGCGGCCGCGGCGTCAAAATTCACCGGCCGGTAGTCGAGTATGGGCGGGTCAGGCGGCAGTTGGAGAAAATCGCGGGCCAGCAGGTAATTGCTGTCGATGGCGTGCCGGCCCTGCAGCTCGAGGTCGACCGAGTCGCTGAAGACCAGCGGCCACAACCCGCGGTCGAAACGGGAGCCGTGGCGGCTCAACTCGAGTTGGTTGAGCACGCGATGGCGGCCGCGAGCGACGAGGGCGGCATAGCGACCGCGGCCGGTGTCGCTGCATTCGAAAATCCAATCGTATTGCTGTCGGCGCAGCGTGCGCATGGTGTCCCAGGTGCGACCCCAGGTCTTGCGCGCTTCGTCCATGTGCGGCGGGGCGGTGGTGAAGACTTCGTTGTGCGAGCGGGAGCCATCGAGAATCGACTCGCAGCCGCTGCGCACGAAGACGTCGATGGTGGCCTCCGGATACCGCGTGCGGACCGCGTCCAGCGTGGGCGTGAGCAGCAGCGTGTCTCCAATCATCTTGGGTTTGATGAAGAGACAGCGCAGGTGCGGCGAAACGGACATTGCCTCATTGCGGCCACGACCTCGTTCCGGCTCAAACCGAATCGGAGCAAAATTTTGTCAGCGGAATGGCGGCGACTACGGGCGCCCGCGGGGCCGATTGGAATTTACTGGGCGGCTGCCGCCGTCCGACGGCGACAAGGTCAGCAATCGCACCGCCATGCCCGAGGCGGTGCGAGGCGGCGTAAGCGAGGCTTTACGCCGGGGTGTTTTGCCGGTCAAAAAGTGACTTGTAGAGCGCGTTCGCCGCGTAAAGTTCGGCATGGCTGCCGGAGGCCACGATTTCGCCGTCGTCGAAGACGAGAATCCTGGTGGCGTCGCGGATGGTCGAGAAGCGGTGCGCGATGATCAGGACGGTCTTGCCCAGCACCAATTTCTTGAGCGCGAGTTGAATCGCCGCCTCGCTGTCGCTGTCGAGGGCGCTCGTGGCCTCGTCGAGGATGAGGATGGGGGCGTTGCGGAGAAAGGCCCGGGCGAGGGCGAGGCGCTGCTTCTGGCCGCCGGAGAGTCGCGCGCCGCGTTCGCCGACGACGGTCTCATAGCCCTCGGGAAACGCGCGGATAAAATCGTGGGCGAAGGCGGCCTGAGCGGCAGCCTCGATGTCCGCGCGAGTCGCCGTGGGGTGGGCGATGAGCAGGTTCTGGAAGATCGTGTCGTTGAAGAGCACGGGATCCTGGGAAACGATCGCGATGTTGCGGCGCAGGTCGGCCAGGCGGAGCAACCGCAGATCGTGGCCGTCGAGCGTGACACGACCAGCGACCGGGTCGAAGAAACGCGGCACCAGGTTGGCGAAAGTGGACTTGCCGGCGCCGCTCGGGCCGACGAGCGCGCACACGGTGCCGGCGGGAATCCGCTGGTGAATGCCGCGCAGCACGGGCTCGCCGCCCGCGTAGGAGAAGCGCACGCCTTCGAAGGCGAGGTCGCCGCGGGCGCGGGGCAGCGCCCGCGCGTCCGGGGCATCGACGATGGCGACCGGGGCGTGCAGGACCTCCTCGAGCCGGTCGAGGGCGCCGAGGCCGCGCTTCATTTCGTTATTCAGGCTGCCGAGTTTCTTGATTGGCTCGTAGCTGGCGTAGAGGGCGGTGATGAGCGTGAGAAACGTGTCGCGGTCGAGATGCACCCGATAGGCGTAGAGCAGCGTGAACGAGATGCCGGCGGCCGAGATGATCTCGATCAACGGCGTCAGGGCCTTCTCATACTTCATGAACTTCATCTGGGCGCGGATGAGCGTCTGCGAGGCGCGCGTGAATCGGGCGACCTCGCGCTCCTCGAGGTTGAATGCGCGCACTTCCTTCGTCGCACTGAGATTCTCGCTGAAGATCCCCGTGACGCCGCCGAGCTCCGCCTGGATCTGTCCGGCGCGCTTGATGAGCTTCTTGCCGATGTAGCGGATCGGGAGGACCGAAAGCGGAACGACGGCGAGCGTGACCAGCACTAGCGCCGCGCCTTGTTCCTGGTAGGCGGTCCAGGCGATGAACGCGATGCTCCCGATGAGGCTGGCCGGGCTGCGGACGATTTCGTTGGCCACCGTCGTCAGCGTGACCTGGAGCTGGTTGGCATCGGCGAGCCCGCGGGACAAGAGGTCGCCGGTGGAATTTTTCTGGAAGAACGAAAGGGGCAGGACCTGGAGCTTGCGAAAAAAATCCACCCGCAGCGCCTCGAGGACGCGCGTGCCGACCAGCTGGATGAAGTAGGTGTTGAGATACGTGGCGACGCCACGGACGAGGAAGACCGCGGGGATCCAGAGCGCGACGGCGATGAGCTGCCACGTGGCCAGGGGCGCGGCGTCCATGGCGAAGATGACGGGAAATACCTTCTTCACCATCAACGGCAGGCCGGCGCCCGAGGCGACGCCGGCAATCACCCCGCAAAGAATGGCGACAACGAGGAGGCCGCGCTGCGGGCGCAGGTACCGGAAGTAAGGGCGGAAGCGGCGGATCATGCGGCCGAGGGTGAGGGTGCGGCGGCGGGTGGACTCGTTTTCAATCCTTCGAGGACCTCACGTCCAGCGCGTCGCGCAGGCCGTCGCCCAGGAAATTGAGCGAGAAAAGCGTTAAAGAGAAAACCGTGCCGGGAAAAATGAGCAGCCACCAGAACTCCTCCATCTTTTCCGCCCCGTCCTTGATCAAGACCCCCCAGGAACTCATCGGCGGCTGCACCCCGAGGCCAAGGAAACTGAGAAACGCCTCGAGCAGCATCACGCCCGGAATCGTGAGCGTGGTGTAGACGATAATCGGGCCCATGATGTTGGGCAGGATGTGGCGAAAGATGATTCGGCGCCGGCCAAAACCGAGCGACCGCGCCGCCTCGATGAACTCCATTTTTTTCACGGCCATGACTTGCCCGCGCACGATGCGGGCCATGGTGAGCCACTCAACGGCCCCAATCGCGACGAAGAGCAGGATGATGTTCCGGCCGAAGAAGACCATCAGCAGGATGACGAAGATGGGAAAGGGCAGGGAATACATGATGTCGACGGCGCGCATCATGAACGCATCGCGCTTGCCGCCGAAGAATCCGGCCACCGCCCCGTAAACCACGCCGATGGTCAGCGCGACAAACGTGGCGCTGAGGCCGACCGCCAGGGAGACACGGCCGCCGAACAGCAGCCGGACGAGGAGGTCGCGACCGAGGGTGTCGGTGCCGAGCCAGTGGGCGCCACTGGGCGGGGAGGCGCCGAGATCGAGGTTTTGCTCCTCGTAGCCATAAGCGCTCAGGACCGGGCCAATCACGCAGGCGAAGGCGATGACCGTGAGAGCGATCATGCCGAAGACCGACAGCTGGTTCTTGCGCAGCCGCAGCCACGCGTCGTGCCAGAGCGAGTTGCCCTTTTCGATGGGCTCGGAAAGGGCGGCGGCGAGCGCAGGGGCGGAGGTGGTGCTCATCGGTTTGGGCTCATCCTTCCAATCTTACCTTCGGGTTCATCCACGCCTGCACGATGTCGACCACGAGATTGAGCGCCATGATCAGGACGGCGTACAGGATCACGGTGCCGAGCACCAACGTGTAGTCCCGGTTGAAGGCCGAGTTGACGAATTCGCGGCCCACGCCGGGAATTTGAAAAATGGTCTCGATGACAAAAGAGCCGGTGAGGATTCCGGCGACCGCCGGTCCGAGGTACGAAACGACGGGCAGGAGTCCGCCGCGCAACGCGTGCCGCAGGACGATGCGCGTTTCCGAGGCGCCCTTGGCCCGGGCCGTGCGGATATAGTCCTGATGGAGGATTTCCAACATGCCGCCGCGGGTGAGCCGGGAGATGGGCGCCGCATACGCGATGCCGAGCACCAACGCGGGCAACACGCGATCGGCGGCGGTGTACCAGCCCGAAGCGTTGAACCAGCCAAAGTGAATCGCAAATGCGAGCACGAGCAGCGGACCGACCACGAACGTCGGAATCGAAATGCCAATCATGCCGAACGACGACGCCACATAGTCGACCCACGTGTTGCGTTTGACCGCGGCCAGAGTGCCGAGCGTGACGCCGATCACCAGCGCCACGGCCAGCGAAATGCCGCCGAGCTCGGCCGAGACCGGCAGCTTGTCGAGGAGGATCTCGTTGACGGTGCGATTCGGGTATTTGAACGAAGGACCGAGATCGGCTCGCAGCAGGCTGCCAAGATAGTCGAGGTATTGCTGCCAGAGGGGCTTGTTCAACCCGTAGTGCGCCTCGAGGTTGCGCAGGATTTCGGGCGTCACGGCCTTTTCGGCGGTAAAAGGCCCGCCGGGCACGAAGCGCACCATGAAAAACGTCGCGGAGATGACAAGGAAAAGCGCGAGGAGCGACTGCAGGAAACGCGACGTGATAAAACGGAGCATGAGTCAGATAACCGGTGACGGGCGGACAGGAGACAGGGCAAAGGCGGAAGAGCCAAGCGCGAAGCGAAGGGCGGGGCCGACGGCGTGAAAAGGTCTGTCTTGCTGAGCGAAGCGAAGAATCAGCGCCATCAGAGTCACCTACCGCATGGATTCTTCGTGGCGCTCAGAAGGACAGAGGGGAAAGGGTTCAGCCGCAGGCAGTGCCGAACGGGCTTCCGTTGGTGACCCGGAGCGGAATGATAAAATGAGTTCTCTTTCGGGTTTTCACGCGGTTTGCGGAGCGGCGGGGCGGACCACCCAGAATTCAGCAACTGAGGCTTGGCAGGGTGCGGCCAGTGGGCAGGGTAAGGCGCAGAAACCCGATGCAAAACCTCATGGAAGACGCGATGCGCTGGTTCGGGCCCTCCGACAGCGTGAGCCTGGCCGAGATCCGGCAGACCGGGGCTAGGGCGGTGTTTTCTGCGCTCCACGATATGCCGTATGGCGAGGCGTGGCCGGCCGAACTCATCGCCCGCCGGCGCGACGAGATTGCGGCGGCCGGGTTGACGTGGCGGGTGGTCGAGTCGGTGCCGGTGCATGAATCGATCAAGACCCGGACCGGTGATTTCGTCCGGCACATTGAAAACTACCGGCTCACGCTCGAACGGATTGGCGCGGCCGGCATTGGGGTGGTCATCTACAATTTCATGCCGGTGATGGATTGGGTGCGCACGGATCTCCATCATCGCCTGCCGGACGGGACTGAAGCCCTCCGGTATGACCCGGTGAAATTTGCCGCCTTCGATTTGTTTGCGCTGGGCCGGCCGGGAGCCGAGAAGGATTTTACCGCGGCGCAACAGGCGGAGGCGAAGGCCTTCTGGACGGCCCAGTCGGAAAAAGCCCGCAACGAACTGGTCGCGCAGACGCTCGACCTGTTTCCCGGCGTCCGGCTCGGCCTGACCTTGGATGGACTGCGCGCGATGCTCGCCTGCTACGCGGCCATCGACTCCCGGCAGTTGAAGGAAAATCTGCAGCGGTTCCTGGCGGCGATTGTGCCCACCGCCGAAGCGGCGGGCGTCCGGCTCGCGATTCATCCGGACGATCCCCCGTTTTCGGTGCTCGGCTTGCCGCGGATCGTTTCGACCGAAGGCGATCTCGGCGAGATTTTGGCGATGGTCGACCGCCCGGCCAGCGGGCTTTGCTACTGCACCGGCTCGCTCAGCGTGAGGGCCGACAATGATCTCGCCGGCATCGTGCAGCGCCTCGGGCCGCGGATCAACGCGGTGCATTTGCGCAGCGTGCAGCGGGAAGCCAACGGTGTTTTCTACGAGGCCAATCACCTCGAGGGCAGCGTCGATATGCCCGCCGTCGTTCGCGCCCTCCTAGAAGAACAGGCCACGCGCCGACGCGCCGGGCGACGGGACTGGCAGCTCACGTTGCGGCCCGACCACGGCCACGTCATGCTCGACGATTTCACCCGTCCGGCCCCCGCGTGCCCGGGCTATTCTCTCATCGGGCGGCTCCGCGGACTCGCCGAGTTGCGCGGTTTGCAACTCGGGATTTCCCGCTCGCTGGGCGCGGGAGAAACGTAACCGAAAGGTGGGTTTGGGCTTTTCGCGGGGCGGAGGGTGTCGTGCCGCCAGCCAAAAATTACACCGATAAACACCCATGCCATCCCCGGCATCTGTGCCCATCTGTGAAATCTGTGGCCAAAAATTCCCACTCATTTGGCTGTGGCTGCGCCGCCTTAGAAATTAGTCAGGCGAAAGGGACTTACGCCTGCGGTGGACCGGCCCGGCCGGCATTGATTTACGGCGATTCTC
>CANJNJ010000113.1 GCA_947474995.1 Opitutaceae bacterium
GCTTCGAGCCTTTTGGTGCGGCACATTGCCTGACTCGCCGTGACCTGAACCTGCTTTCTCTCATGCCTGCTGTCGTTCTGTCTTTCGATGAAGCCGCGCAACGGATTCCGGTCGGTGCCACGATCGCCATTCAAGGTTCCGGCGGCGGCGTCGCGGAGCCCACGGAAATGCTGCGCGCCATCCGCCGCCGGTTCCTGCGGGAAAATGCCCCGCGCGACCTGACGCTCATCCACGCGACGGGCTTGGGCAATCGCGAGCCGGAGGGCGAGGGGATTGGCGCGGATTTGCTCGCGTTGCCCGGCCTCGTAAAACGGGACATTGCCGGCCACCTCGCGATGGCGCCAAAGATGGGCAAGCTGATCACGGACAACGTGGTCGAGTGCTACAACTTTCCGCAAGGTGTCATTTCCCACCTTTTTGGCGCCATTGGCGGGCGCAAGCCCGGCGTGTTCACGAAAGTCGGCCTGCGGACCTATATCGATCCGCGGGTCGAAGGCGGGCGGATGAACGCGATCACCAAGGAGCAGCTCGTGCGCGTGGTCGAACTCGACGGCGAGGAGTGGTTGTTTTTTCCCCGGCTCAAGATCGATGTCGCGATTATCCGTGGGACCTACATCGACACCCACGGGAATTTGTCGTACGAGGAGGAGGCGGTACTGCTCGAAGGCAATGCGATTGCCCAGGCCGCGCGCGCGTGTGGCGGGTTTGTCATCGCGCAGGCCAAATATCTGGTCGAGGTGGGCACCATTCCGCCCAAGTCGGTCCGGGTTCCGGGCATCAGCATCGACGGCATCGTGATCGACCCGGCGCAGGCGCAGACCACCAAGACCTATTTTCATCCGGCGCTTTCCGGCCAGAGCCGCGTGCCGGTTTCCGCACTTCCCCCGCTGGCGCTCGACGAGCGCAAGATTGTGGCGCGGCGGGCCGCGCAGGAGTTGTTCCCCCGCGCGGTCGTCAATCTCGGCGTGGGCATGCCCGACGGCGTGGCGTCGGTGGCGGCCGAGACCGGACTGCACCGGACGCTGACGTTAACGCTGGAGCAGGGTCTCGTGGGCGGGGTCCCTGCGGGCGGCGTGGAGTTTGGAGTCGCCTACAATCCCGAGGCCATCATCCCCGAGGACCAGCAGTTTAATTTTTACGACGGCGGCAACCTGGAGTTGGCGTTTCTTGGCATGGCGCAGGCCGACGCGGAGGGGAATGTGAATGTCAGTAAAGTCGGCTCATTGCTCACCGGCTGTGGAGGCTTCATCAACATCTCCCAGAATGCGAAGAAGGTCGTGTTTTGTGGCACGCTGACGGCCAAGGGTCTCGATTGTGAGATTGGCCAGGGCCGCATGCGCATCGCGCAAGAGGGCAAGATCCGGAAATTTGTGGAGCGGGTGGAGCAAATTACCTTCAACGGCAGCCTAGCCCGCGAAAGTGGCCGGACCATTCTTTATGTGACGGAGCGGGCCGTCTTTGAACTACGGGCGGGCGGCATGACGCTGATCGAAATTGCGCCCGGGCTCGATCTCGAGAAGGACGTCCTGGCCCACATGGGTTTTCGTCCCGCCATCGCCGCCCCGGTCAAGACTATGGATGCAGCGCTGTTTACCTGAGTATGGCCACCGAAATTGAACTGCGGGTCAACGGGACGTCAGCGGAGTTGGTGCTCGTTCCCCCCGAAGGCCGGCCGCCGACCCTGGATCACGACACGCTTGATCGCCTGGATGCGCAGGTGGCGGCGATCGAGCAGCAGGCCGAACGCCTGCGAATGGTTACGCTGCGCAGTGCGTCGCCGAAGTTTTTTTGCGTTGGGGCGGACCTCAACTCACTCCAATTTCTGAACGCGGACACGATCACCTCGTGGATTGAACACGGGCACGAGGTCTTCGATCGACTGGAGCGGCTGCCGCTGCCGGTAATCGCGCGGGTGGAGGGCTACGCCCTTGGGGGTGGGCTCGAATTGGCCCTGGCGGCCGATCTGATTCTGGCCAGCGAGGCCGCGCAACTCGGGCAGACCGAGGCGCGATTGGGATTTATCACCGGTTGGGGAGGCGCGTGGCGGTTGCCGCATCGCGTGGGCGAGGCGCGGGCCAAGCAGATGTTTTTTACGGGGCGGATAATTCCGGCGGTGGAAGCGAGAACGTTCGGCCTCGTGGAAGAGTGCCTGACGGCCGAGGCGCTCGAGGCGTATTGCCGGAATCTCGAACAGGAACTCGCGGCGTCCAGTGCGATTGCGGTGCGGGCGTTCAAACGACTCTTGGATCGGGGCGCGCCAATGACGTATGCCACCAAGACCGCCGCGGAAGTGGCCGCGTCGATCGAATGCGTGCGGTCCGCCGACACCCAGCAGCGGGTGCGGGCGTTCCTGGATCGTAAGAAGAAGCCGGCGAAGGGCGCTAAGAAGCTGTGAAAAAACTCCGGTTAGCGAGTTTTGGCAAGGCGGCGGAGCATGAGAGCAGAGGCGGCGAGATAGATCATGGCCTCGGAGTGAGCGGGCTTGACTTCGTAGTCCTTGGAGAGACGCCGAAAGTTACCGAGCCAGGCGAAAGTGCGTTCGACGATCCAGCGCTTGGGCAACACCACGAAGCGATGCGCGTGGATTCGGTTCACGACGTGGGCGGTGAGTTTGCGGTGGCGAGGCAGCGCCGCCACCCAGTCGAGGAAGCGTCCGGCGTAATCGCCGTCTACGAAGACGGCCTTCAGCCAGCCAAATTGGAGCAGAAAAGGTTGCAGCAGTTTCGCTCCGTCGCGGTCTTGCAGTCCGGCCTGATGCACCACGCAACCCAAAATCAGCCCGAGGGTATCCACCAAGAGATGCCGTTTTCGTCCGCAGATTTTCTTGCCCGCATCGAAGCCGCGCTCTCCGGGCTGGCTAACCATCTTAACGCTCTGGCTGTCGATGATCGCAGCGGTCGGGGCTTTTTTTTACCCGCTTTCAGCCGCACGCGATCGCGTAGCGTGGCATTGAGCTGTTGCCACACGCCCAGCGCCTGCCACTTCGCAAAATAGTAATAGACCAGTCGCCAGTGCGGAAACTCCTTCGGCATCATCCGCCAAGTGCAGCCGCTTCTCACCACATACAAAATCGCATTCAACATCTCCCGCTGACCGTAGCGCGGTGGCCGGCCCAGCTTCCCGCTTTTCGGCAGCAAGGGCTTCACTATCGCCCACTCTTTCTGCGTTACACTGCTCGGATACGGCTCCCTTTTCGCTTCCATCTGCCAGTCTAAACATCCTCCTTTTCAAGGGTACAGAATTTTTTCACAGCTTCTCAGGCGGCGCGGGGCACGGCCGGCGTTGAATCGACGGGGATATGCCGATGCGGGCACACCGTCCGCCCTCCGGGCTCCCGCTCGAACTGTTTCGGAGGAGGGAGGACGGAGAAGTCGATGGCACCCCTGGGTTGAACGAAAGTGCGCCGTGGCCATTGCGCTGCGTGGTGCCGATTGAACTTGGAATCCGCCGGCGGCGGGGACCCGATGTATTTCCTCTCCCGCGTTCTCTCCTCCGGACCCCATGATTACACGTCGCAACTTTCTGGTCGGTGCGTTGGGCACCGGAACCCTCCTCTCGGCCCGCTCGCTTTTCGCCAAGGCGCCGCAACCCGCCACGGCGGTGAACTTCGAAGTGCCCGCGGGCGCCTGCGACTGCCACGTCCATGTTTTCGGCGACCCGGCCAGGTATCCGTTTTTTGCCGGGCGGACGTATACGCCGGAACCTGCCCTGCCGGAGGAGTTGGCCGAGTTGCACCGGCGCCTGCACCTGCAGCGCGTCGTGATCGTCCAGCCGAGTGTCTACGGTACGGATAACCGCGCCACGTTGGACGCCATCAAATCGCGCGGCGCCGTTGCGCGGGGCATTGCGGTCATCGACGACCAGACGCCGGAGCGCGAACTCGACGCGATGAACCGGGCCGGCGTCCGCGGCATCCGGCTCAATCTGGCGACCGGTGGAACGAACGATCCCGAGGTGGCCCGGGCGCGCCTCGTCGCCGCGATTGAGCGGATCCGCCGGCGCGATTGGCACATCCAGATTTTCACCAGCCTCGCGGTCATCGCGGCGCTGCAGGACACGATCGCGTCGTCGCCCGTGAGGGTGGTGATCGATCACTTTGGCGGGGCCAGTGCGGCCCGCGGAGTCGAGCAGCCCGGCTTTTCCAACCTCATTGGCCTCGTCCGGTCGGGGAAAATTTACGTCAAGATTTCCGGCGCCGAGAGTGCGTCGGAGCGTCCGCCCGATTTTCCGGACGTGGCCCTGCTGGCGCGAGCCCTCATCGCGGCCAACCCGGATCGCGTCATCTGGGGCACCAGCTGGCCCCATCCGGGCGGCTCGGGGGCGAAGAGTGCCACGGCTCTGGCGCCGTCGCGGGAGATCGACGATGGCCTGGTCCTGAACCAACTTGCGCTCTGGGCCCCCGACGCGGCGGTGCGGAAGAAGATCCTCGTCGATAATCCGGCGAGACTCTTCGGCTTCTAGAGCCGCGACTTGGTCGCGGCTCAGGATTTCTTCGCCCGGGCCGGCTGGGGCCCGAGCTTGGCGCGGACGTCGCCGCCGATTGGTACGGTGGCGTCGGGCGAAACCCGGATCACGCCGATATTGTTCTCGATGCTGATCTTGGTGCCGAAGGGTTCGGAATATCTTTGCACGTCAGTCAGGATCTTTTTCGCCAGCTCAGGCGAGGGGGTCATCGGCACGTTCATCTTCGACCAGGGCCGGTTCTGGCCCACGCCGAGATCCACCGGGTAAAGCCGGATTTCCGCGAGCTTGCCGTCCTGGTATTTCGTCTGCGCGATGAGCGCGACGAGGTTGTTGTCCTGCTGAAAATAGAGGTCGCCAATTTCACCGCGCTCGATGGAGGTCATCGTCGCGCCGGGCGGCACGTCGTTGTCGCTCCCGAAGCGGTGGACGGAGAAGTTGCCCAGATTGTAGAAGATCGGCCGGCCCTTGTAGATCTCGATGCCCTGGATCGTGTGATTCCCGTGGCCGACGTACATGTCCATGCCGTTGTCGACCATCTGGTGCAGTAGATCGACCACGTAGTTCGTCGGGTAATTGTCCGACGAGTAGGCTTGGAACGCATAGCGGTTCTCATGCACATGCATCGTGAACATCACGTAGTCCGCGTATTCCTTGGCATTCCGCACGGCGCGCAATTGGGCGTCCATGTCCGCGCGGTTCATCTCGTAGTGGTATTCGCCCGGCTTTGGTCCGGCGAGGTAGTTGGTGGAAAACAGGGTGACGCGATCCGGCTCGTCCTTCGGCGCCGCAATCGGGCGCGAGATATCGGACTCGTTCCGGCGCGCCACGATGGAATCGCGGATGGCCTTGAGGTGCTGGAGTTGATCGTTGGTCACGACATTCCAGACCGTCAGGCGGAGTGGGTTCAAACCCCAGCGTTCGATGCCACTGGCGCCGTCCTTGCCCTGCGCGGCATCGTTCGGGTCACCGATCGCTCCGACGGGATACGCGGAAACCATGGCGACGCGGCCCTTGGTCAGGTGCTGAAAAACCGGCTGGCGGGCGATGGACAGGTTCGGACCATAGCCGGCCAACTGAATGCCGACCTCGTCGAGATACTTGATGCTAGAACGCATGCCCTCCTCGCCGCCCTGCGCTTCGCCTGGGGCCATCATGTCGAAACCCATGTCGGCATAGTCCTTGGCCATTTCCTTCGGCGCCCAGTTGTTCGTGTAACCGAGGCTGCCGGCCCAGTTTTTCCGATCGACCAGATAGATTTCCATGTTGCCGACCGTGGTGTCGGCTTCGCGGAGCACTTTCAGGAGTTCGGGACTGATCATTTTGCTCATCGGCTCTTGCATCAGCACGTCACCCACGGCCGCGACCGTGAAAGTGCCGGTCATTTTGTTGGCCAGTTCCTTTGTCAGGTCCCGGACCTTGTAGTTAGTGATGTCCGGCTGCGGCCGGGCGTTCTGGGCCAGGGTGGTGGTGGCCGCGAAGCCGGCCAACGCCAACGCGATCGCCCAGCCGCCGGAGCGGCAGGGCGGGAGGGAAAACGAACGGTCCGATCGACCTTCGCTGATTAATGAGGGGATTTTCATAGCGTGCGGGGAGTCGTTTGAATCAAGAGGAGAGCGGGCCGAGAAGGCAAGGCGTGGCCGTGAAAGTACATTGAATCGGCCGATGGTGCGCGCTCTGATCGGGCATGGTTTCCCGCGCCCTACTAGGACTGGTGAGCTTCCGGCCCTGGATTGCGGGGCTGACATTCGCCACGTTCGCGTTAGTCCAAAATGGCGCCGGCGCCGGGACGTCGGCGCCGCAGCCGGACATCCTGCTCATCATGCCGGATCAGTTTCGGGGTGACTGTCTTTCGGTCCTGGGTCACCCGGTCGTGCATACGCCCAACCTCGATCGGTTGGCGCGCGAGGGCGCGCTTTTCCGCCGAGCGTATTCGACCGCGCCGTCCTGCATTCCGGCGCGTTTTGCCTTGCTGACCGGACTGGCGCCGCAGACGAGCGGGGTGGTCGGCTATGCGGAGAAGCGCATAACCACGCCGACGCTACCTGCGGAGTTGGTCAAAGTGGGCTACGCCACAGCGCTCGTCGGCCGCAACATGCACCAAGGTGAACAGAATGGATCGCTGGGCTACGAGACCCAGATTTTCGGTTCGACGTACCTTGCCGAGGACGAATACGACGTGGAATTGAAGAAGGCCGTGCCGACGGCGGGGGGAATTCGGCCGCTGGTCGAGCTGCTGCGCCTCGACAACAATCGCTGGCCGGCCAAGGCGTGGCCGCTGGCGGAGGAATGGCATCCGACCGCCTGGATTGTACGGCGCGCCCGGGAAACGATTGCGCAGTCAGCCGGCGCGAAACCGCTCTTCCTTACGGCCTCGTTCTATGCGCCGCATCCGCCGCTTTTTCCGCCCGCCCGAATCTTCGATGCCAATTTGAAAAGAGAACTGCCACCCGTGGCGATGGGCAGCTGGGTCGACCGGCGCGCCCTTTCGACCGCGGGCAATCCGGCGGGAGATCGTATTCTGCTCGAAGGCGAAACCCTCCGGCGCGCGCAGGCCGGTTACTTCGGGCTCATCGATCACCTCGACGAGCAAATCGCCGAGCTCATCGCCGACTTCAAAGCCCGGAGCGAAAAAGCCGGACGGGCCTGGATCATCGTGGTGACCTCCGATCACGGCGAAATGCTGGGCGATCACGGGTTCTTCCGGAAGTGCGAGCCCTATGAAGGTTCGGCCAATATTCCTTTGCTGATCACGGGCTCACCGTCGCTGGGCTTTGCCCGCGGCCTGCGTTCGCTTCAGCCCGTTTGCCTCGAGGATATCATGCCGACCTTGCTGGCTCTGGCGGGAGCGGAGTCGCCGGGAAAACTCGACGGTGTCAACCTCGGGCCCGTCCTGCGCGGTGTGCGGACGGAGGTTCGTGAGTGGTTGCATTCGGAACACGCGCCCGCCTATGGCCAAGCCCAGGCCTTTCACGCGCTGACGGACGGGAGGGAAAAATATCTGTGGCGCCCACTTGATGGCAGCGAGCAACTATTCGACCTGTCCGTCGACCCGAACGAAATGCACGACCTGTCCACGGTGCCGGCGGCTCGCGCTGAACTGGAGAAATGGCGGGAGCGTCTGGTGCGCCGGCTCGCGGGCCGACCGGAAGGATTTTCCGCCGGCGGCAACCTGATCGCCGGCCGACCTTACCCGCCGATTCAGATCGAACCGCGGCACTAGAGTAGTGTCCCGCAAATAAGTGCTCATAAGGGCTCATGGGCACCTATTTGCGGGACACTACACTAGTTTGTAGTTCCGCCTTTAGGCGGAAGGCTTGAACGGGTCGGATTCCGCCTAAAGGCGGAACGACCAACTGTCCCGCTTTTCCCGAAGCGGGCTACCTCCGGACGACTCGGCAACGCGATGGCACCGTTCAGGAGAGCCTCTAGGGTGCGGTGGGGTGCACCCAAGCTTTCCCGCGGATGACGCGGAGTAGGATTAGTCGAAGTGCCGTAGCCCGGAATCCTTAGCGGAAGATTTCCGCGAAGAGTCCCTTGCGCGGTTCGGCGGTGCCTTCGAAGGCCACGACGACCGAGCCATCCCGCGGCGAAACCGCGGCGGCCGCAAACTTTGCATTGGTCGCGAACAGGGTGGCCGTCGCACCGGGTGCGGTCGAGGTCCGCATCAGGTTCACGCCCTGCTGCCACCAGACTTGAACCCCGTCCCGTCCGGAGAAGGCGATGGGCTGCGTGCCCTCGCCGAGGCGCGACTCCGGCTTGGCCTTGGTCGAAAGGAAGACTTCCTTGTCGCGCCGCCACACGCTGGCGAAGGAATCATCCGCGAGGGAAAAAATCGCGCCGCCGTCCATCGGACAGCCAGGAAGTTTCCAGGAGGCTTCGCCCTGCCGCGAGGCGGCGGCGAACGCTTTCTGCCCGGCCCGGCGGGTGGTGATCCAAAGATCGCGATTTCCCTGCAGCCAGTTGCGAAACATGACGACGAGGTCACCGGCGGAGTTGTAGGCCGCCGAGGGGTGACAGCATTCGCAGACCTTATCTTCCGGCGAATGGTAGACGAGAAGGTTGGGTCCCCACGTCCGGCCGGCATCGAGTGATTCGGCGCCATAGATTTCCATTTTGCCCGTGCGGTGGTCCAGCCACGTCACAAACAGGCGGCCCTGCGGACCCTGCGCCAGACCATCCAGCCCCTCGCCGGCGGCCCGGGCTACGTCGTTGATGCGGGTCGGCGCCGACCACGCCTGGCCGCCGTTGCTGGAATGAAAACCAAACAGGTCGCCCGTGTCGTGGCTGATGGCGGTGATGGTGACCTCGCGCCCGGCGACGGCAATTCGCGGTCCGCGGCGCATGCCCAGCGCGAGCTTGGGCAATTCGCCGACCTTGACGGGGGCCTCGAAGCTCCGTCCACCGTTGCGGGAGGTGGCGACAAAGATTTCCGTGCCGCGACCGAGGGCGACGTGGACGGTGCCGTCCGCGGCGATGGCCACTTGGGGTTGGAGGGCGTTGCCAAAGTCGGCCGGCACGATCGCCACGGGGTCGGCGAACGCGAGGACGGCTGTCAGGATGAAAGCGGCGAGGTGGGGCAGTCGCATGAGATGAAATCGTGGCGAGTGGGTGGCCCGGCTCAAGCCTTCACCTCACCCGCCAGGTCGACGCGGCCTCGCCCGGGGTTGGGCAATATCCGATCCAATCCCGCTTCTCTCGAAGCGGGCTACAAAACGTCATCTGACTTCGTCGCCCCCCTCGGGAGAGGCGGGACCCTTCGCGCAAAAATCCATTCTTATGCCGGTTGGAGCTGGCCGCTGTCTGATTGGCCATTGAGTTCCCCACTCAATTGGCCCAAGCGTTGGCGCTACCTTGAAACTACCCGTTGCGTTCACTGTTCCCTACGTGCTCGGAGCCGCCGCGCTGGCCGTGGCCAGTGCGGCACTGACGCCATTGTTCGGGGCCCAGTCGGATGCGACCAAGGGTCCGCTCCTGGCCTACGTGGGCACTTTCAGTTCGGCGCCAACCGACGCTCCGCCGGGAAAAGTCGATCTCCCGCCCGGCAATGGAAAAGGAATTCACGTCTTTCGGGTTGATCGTACGACCGGGGCTTTGACGCCGGCCGGCATCTTTCCCCTGACGACGAGCCCGACCGGCCTGACGATCAATGCGGCCGGGGATCGGCTGTATTCCACGAATGCAACGGATCTCGTGGACGGCACCGATGCCGGCTCGGTGAGCGCCTTCGCGATCAACCGAACCGATGGTCAATTAACGCACCTTAACAAGGTCAATGCCGGTGGCGCCGGACCCACTCATGTGAGCATTCATCCGTCCGGTAAATTCGCGTTTGTCGCCAACTATCCCGGCGGTTCGGTGGCGGTGCTGCCCATCCTGGCTGACGGCCGACTGGGCGCCGCGAGCGACATCAAGAAGCATGTCGGAACCGTGGGACCGAAGCGGGCGGTGAATGCCCCGCCGGGCAGTTATGCCTTTAGCGGTCACGACATGGCGCATGCGCACATGATTGAGGCCGATCGGTCCGGTCGTTTCGTGCTGTCGGCGGAACTCGGGTTGGATCAGATTCGAATTTGGAAATTCGATGAACGGGGCGGGGTGCTGACGCCGAACGATCCGCCGGCGTTCCAGTTTCCGGGCGGCGATGGACCGCGGCACTTCGCCTTTCACCCGAACGCGAAATGGTTTTATTCCCTGCAGGAGGAAGGCTCGACGATTGTCGTGTTTGACTACGACGCCACGAAGGGCCGGCTGACGGCGCGGCAAACGCTTTCGAGCCTGCCGCCGGGATTTGCCGGGAGCAATTTTACCTCGGAAATCATGGTTTCCTCGGATGGCCGTTTTGTTTACGCGGCGAACCGACTGCACGACAGCATCGCCTGGTTTGCGGTTGGAGAAACGGGCACCCTGACCTTTGTCGGCGAGGAATGGACCCGCGGTGACTATCCGCGCAGCTTCAATTTCGATCCGACGGAAACTTTTCTCTATTGCCTCAATCAGCGCGGCGATGCGGTCACGGTCTTCCGGGTGGATCATGCCTCGGGCCAATTGAACTTCACCGGCCACTACGCGCCGGTGGGCAATCCGTCATCGATCGTGTTTCTCGATCTGGCGAAGTAGCCGGTGGAATTCAGCGGCCAGGAAACCGGGCCGCGAAGTTTTTGTTCGTCGTTCCGCCTGAAGGCGGAACTACGAACGGGGCACCCGCGCTTCGCGGGCCGCTCTTATTGGGTCAACTCTTCGGCCGCGACAGAGCTAGGCCTACCATCCACGGCCCTGAACTCACAGCGCCTTGATGATCGCGTCGGCCATCGCCTTGGTGCCGACCGAAGCGCCGCCGAACGCGATGTCGCCGGTGCGGGTGCCGGAGGTCACGGCCTTTTTCACCGCGGCCTCGATCCGTTGGGCGATTTTCTCCAAGCCGAAACTGTAGCGCAGCATGAGGGCGCCAGAGAGAATCTGCGCACAGGGATTCGCGATGCCCTTGCCCGCGATGTCAGGGGCGGTGCCGCCGGCCGGCTCGTAGAGGCCGAACGGGAGGTTGAGTGAGTTCTTGCCGGCGCCGAGCGAGGCGGACGAGAGCATGCCGAGGGAACCGCAGATGACGGCCATCTCGTCGGAGAGGATGTCGCCGAACATGTTCTCGGTGACAAACACATCGAACTGGTTCGGGTTGCGCGCGAGCTGCATCGCCGCGTTGTCGACATACATGTGGCTGAGCTCGAGCTCGGGTGCGTGCTGGGCGACGTATTCCGTGACGGTTTTCCGCCACAGCACCGATGTCTCGAGGACATTGGCCTTGTCGATCGAGCAAAGCTTGTTCTTGCGCGAGCGGGCGGCCGTGATCGCCGTGGCGGTGATCCGCTCGATCTCGCTCTTGCGATACACCATGGTGTCGACCGCCTGGATGTCACCGTCGGGCAGGGTGGTCGTTTCCTTCGGTTTGCCGAAGTAAACGCCGCCGGTCAGCTCGCGGATGCAGACGATGTCGATGCCGTCGGGAATGCGGTCGGTCTTGAGCGGCGAGGCGTCCGTCAGCTCGCGATAGAGCAGGCCGGGGCGGATGTTCGCGAAAAGCGTGAAATGCTTGCGCAACGGCAGGAGGGCGGCGCGCTCGGGCTGCTCCTTGGGGGGGAGTTTTTCCCATTTCGGACCGCCGACGGAACCAAAGAGAATCGCGTCGGACGCCTCGCACACCTTGATCGTGGAGTCGGGGAGAGCCTTGCCATGATTGTCGATGCCGGCACCGCCGACATCGGCCTTGGTGTAGGACAGCGTGAGGCTTTCCTGACGGGCCACGTGGTCGAGGACCCGCAGCGCCTCGGTCATGACCTCGGGCCCAATATAGTCTCCAGCAAGGACGGCGAACGTGAGTGTCGGCATAGAAAAACGCGGAGCGTGGCGGTGTTCCCGGCCTCTAGGCAAGCCGTGTCTGCATCGGCATTTCGGGCGCGGGCGCTCCTTCGCGCAAACCACTCAGCGGCGAATGCCCCGGCGGCGCCGGTGCCACGCCCCGGCGATGAGTCCGATCCCGCCAATCATGGCGGCGCCCGTGGCGGGTTCCGGGATCGCGGTGATGGTGAAATGCGTGTCAGTGACGAACGCGGCAACAGCCTCCGCTCCGAGGAGGGTTGTCGTGTCGGGCAGGACGAAGCCGGTGCTGTTCACCGTGGTCGGGTTGACGAAGGTATAGAACGTGACGTTGACGTCGTACGATTGGCCGCTGGTGAGGCTGAAGGCGGGAATGTCGATGCTGAGGTGGTTGGCCGAGGACGTGAAATCGTCCTCAATTTCCGAGCCGCTGATCCCGTACATCTGGAGGGCAATCCGGCTGCGGTCCGCGACGAAATTGGTGGAGAACACATTCGACGTGATCGTCAGCGACTGGGAGGGGTCGACCAGCAGCACGCTGCCGGACCACGTGCCGATATTGGTGCTGGCCGCGGGAATGTTGGGGGAGAAAACTCCGGAAGGAAAACCAAGCGTCGAATAGGTGGTGCCGTTGACCGTCGTCGTGTAGGTGCCCGATCCGTAAGCCGAATTAACCGCATTCAGATCGACGAAATGGGTGTTCTTGAATTGCCATTCGTCACTCGAGTGGTCGCTCAGCGTGACTGTTCCGGCCTGCGTTCCACTTGGCACGACTACGGTGGGAGGTGTAATGGCATCCAGATTGCCTCCGTTGATGGAAACCTGAAAGCGGTGGGAGACCGCCGTTGTCGGGGGCGCGGCACTGGTTTGCTCGTAGCTGTCCCCTTTGCCCAACACGACTGACGTCACGGCTGGCGGTGACGCCTGCGAGAGAGGCAGGCCGGCAAAAATTGATGAATAGACCAAAAGCCGGAACAGGTTGTTGCGTGTCATTGTGACGGGAGGTAATGAATCACGCCTTTGGCGGGAGTCTGTCCATAGGCAAATGGGCCGCGATAGGGCAGTAGATAGAATTACGCGTGATATTAGCGATTGCGGCCGGCCCGAATCCCCGTGCATTGAGCCTGGTGAACCTGTACGTGCTGCCCGCCGGACCCATTCAGACCAACGCGTACCTCCTCCTGGCGGAAGAGCGTGGGGAAGCGATCTTGATTGATGCGCCGGGCGCGGTCTGGGCGGCGGTCGAGCCGATTCTCAAGGAGCACAAGTGCCGGCTGGTGGAATTGTGGATTACGCACGGGCATTGGGACCACATGCAGGGCGGCGCCGAGGTGGTGCGGGCGAGTGGGGCCAAGGTAAAGGCGCATCTCGCCGACCAGGTGATGATCGAAACCCCCGAAATCATGGACCGCTTCATGGGCGAGAAAATGAATCTCGAAGCGATGCACGTCGACGCGTGGGTAACGCAGGGAGAAATCGTCGAGGCGCTCGGCACGACGGTTGAAGTTCGGCACGTGCCCGGGCATTGTCCCGGGAACGTGCTCTTCTATTTTGCTTCTTTTGGCGCCGCGTTCGTCGGTGATGCCCTGTTCAAGGGCAGCGTCGGGCGGACCGATTTGCCGGCGGCCAGTTTCGAGCAGCTTGAGCAGGCGATTCGGGGCCAGATCTACACGCTGCCGGGTGAGACGGTCGTTTACCCCGGACACGGATCCAAGACGACGGTCGCGGAGGAGCGGGCCAACAATCCTTATGTCAACGGCTGAACACGAGTCCTTCATGCGTCGCGCCCTCGCCGTGGCGGGCAGCGCGTGGGGCGCGACCCATCCCAACCCGATGGTCGGCGCCCTCATTGTTGAGGAGGGACACGTGGTCGGCGAAGGCGCCCATGCCCAGGATGGCGGACCTCATGCCGAGCGCCTCGCGCTATTGGCGCGCGGCAAGGCGCCGCGCCCAGGAGCGACCCTGTATGTGACGCTAGAACCGTGTTCCTCGCACGGCCGGACCGGTGCCTGCACCGATGCGATCATCGCGGCCGGGATCAAACGCGTGGTGGTCGGCGCCACCGATCCGGATCCGCGCCACTGCGGTCGTGGCTTTGAAATCCTACGCGCCGCCGGCATCGAGGTTATCACCGGTGTCCTCGAACGGGAATGCACGGATCTCAATTTGATTTTCAATCACTGGATCACGACCGGCGGTCCGCTGATTGCCGCCAAGGTGGCGACGACCCTGGACGGCAAGATCGCCTGCCGGACTGGGGAGTCGAAGTGGATCACGAACGAGGCGGCGCGGGTGGACGTGCATCGCTGGCGCCGGATGTTTCCCAGCATCGCCGTGGGGGCGATGACGATCTTGAAGGACAACCCGCGGCTCACGGCCCGGCGCGCCGGGGAGCCGGAATGGAGTCCATGGCGTTTTGTTTTCGACGGGTTGCTTCGCACCGTGGTCGACAAGAGTCCTCCGGCGGTTTTCACGGATGAATTCCGCGACCGGACCATCGTGGTTACGACTCCCCATGGGGGCCTGGGTTATGTGCGCAAACTGCGCGACGCCGGGATCAAGGTGTGGAAATTTGAATCGCCCACCCAGCGGGTGTCCTTCGCGGATTTTCGCAAAAAATGTGCCGAGGAAAAAATTACCGGCGTCCTGGTCGAGGGCGGCGCGCAACTCATCAGTGAACTGATCCGAGTGCGGCAGCTTGACTACCTTTTTGCCTACCACGCGCCGGTGATCTTCGGAGACGACAAGGCCAAGTCTGCCTTCAACGGCCTCCGGCCCGAGCGTTTGGATCAGGCGGTGCGACTCGCGGATGTAAGGCACGAGATGATTGACGGTGACGTGCTCATGCGCGGCAAAGTGTCCTATCCCGATAAATTGCTGGTTGATGAAGCAGTTTTCGGACTGCGGTAGGCAGGGGTGTGACGTGTGACCTGTGACGAGTCGGGGATTGCTGTCGCTGCTGGCAATGTGGGGAATGAGCTGAATGGATCGGCGCTAGTCATACGTCCCATGCCCCCTATCACACGTCTTCACCTCGCCTCGGGTAACCCGCACAAAGTGCAGGAACTGCAGTCGCTGGCCAACGCGTCGGGCGTCGCCATCGAAATTGTCTCGGCCCGGGCGGTCGGGGGTATGCCCGAGGTGGCGGAAGACACCGGGACGTTCGTCGGCAACGCGCGCCAGAAGGCTCTGGCACTGCGCGCGCAGTTACCGGGTGACGCTTGGGTCGTCGCCGATGACAGCGGCGTCTGTGTCGACGCGTTGGCTGGCGCGCCCGGTGTCGAGTCGGCCTACTATGCCGGTCCCCAGCATGATCCGGTGGCAAATCTATCGAAGCTCATCGCCGTCATGCGCGATGTCCCCGTCGCGGAGCGGGGGGCCCAGTTCCGCTGCGTTCTTTTCGTCAGCGGGCCGAACGGACAGGAGGAAGTCTTCGAAGGCTTTTGCGCCGGGCAATTATTGTTCGAGTCGCGAGGCGGCGCCGGCTTCGGCTACGACCCCATCTTCGCCCCAACGGGCTTTCACCAGAGTTACGCCGAGCTGGGCGATGAGGTGAAGAACCGGCTCAGCCACCGCGCCCGCGCCTGGGCGAGATTGGCGGCGTGGCTGGGGCGCGGCGGCACCGCACCCTAGGAAGCATCGCGCTCGCGATTCTTTCCCTGCGCGTAAAGCACCGCGGCCTCGGCCCGCCGGGAGACGTGAAGTTTTTCGAACACGGTGCTGAGGTAGTTCTTCACGGTCTTCTCACTGAGGCTCATTTTCACGCCGACTTCCTTGTTGGTGCAGCCTTCGGCGATGAGGGCGAGGACGCGCTTCTCCTGCGGCGAAAGGGTGGCGAGGTCGTCGCGTCCGGTGGCGCCGGACTTCACCAATTGCATCACGCGGGCCGTGACCGTGGGATCGAGAACTGATTTTCCTGCCGCGACGTCGCGAATCGCGTTCATCAATCCGCGGCCATCGACTTCCTTCAAAAGATAACCGTGGGCGCCGGCCCGGATGGCCTCGTCGACCATGGTGCTGTCGTGCCCTGAGGTGAGAATCAGCACGCGGACTTCCGGTACCCGTTTCAAAATCTGGCGGCAGGCATCGTAGCCGGTCCCGTCCGGCAGGCGTATGTCGAGCAAGACCACGTGGGGTCGCACGCGAACGCAGGCTTCGACTCCGGTGGCGACGGTGCCTGCCTCGGCGACGACCCGGATGCCCGAATCGGTGCCGAGCAGGGCGCTTAGGCCCAGGCGCACGACCTCGCTGTCATCGATGAGGACCACGTCGATGGGTGGTTTGGCGGGCGTGGCGCTCATCCGACGATGGGTTCGAGAATCGGCAGCGTGGCGAGGATGCGCGCGCCTTCGTCCGGCAGGCTCGTGACCCGCAATTTGGCGCCCAAGCCTTCGGCCCGGGCCCGCATATTAAGGAGCCCGTGCCCGCCCTCGCGCGTCTCGGCGGGGTTGAACCCTTTGCCGTTATCCTGGATCAGCAGGCCGACCGCGTTGTCGCCTTTGTGCATGCGCACCGTCACGAGCGAGGCCCCACCGTGGCGGAGGGCATTGCTCGCGGCTTCGCGGGCGATTTGCAGCGCCTGCAAACTTTGATCCGGGGTCAGCAACGCCGCGGCCTCGGGATCAATCTGAATGTCGAATTTCACCTCGCGTCCGGCTTTCAACTCCGCGAGCAGGGCTGCCAACGCGTGGGTGAATCCTCCCCGGCGCAAGTTCTCCGTGGCGAGTCCGGTGATGTAGGCGCGCACCTCCCGAATGGCGTCGTTGATCCCCGAGCGGCCCTGTTCCAAACGCCGATCGGCTTCGGCGGGGTTGCTTTTGACGAGGGCCCGGACGGTTTCGATCGTCAGCCCCACGGCGTAGAGTGACTGGATGATACCGTCGTGAAGATCGCGACCGAGCCGGATTTTTTCATCGAGCGCCTGGGTGAGCAACTGCTGCTTGAGTTGGGCATCCTCTTCGGCCCGCCGGCGCACATCGCGCTCGCGGTTCAACTCCGCGCCCTGGGCGACCGACGATTCCGCCAATTTGGCCAGAGTCTTCATTTCGGAGCGCGCCATCTCGAGCGGCGCCCGCGAATCGCCGGGTCGGGTGGGATGCAGTGAGAGACTGAAAACCAGGGTCACGGCGAGCGCGAGGGCGGCGAGGGCGAGCGCGAGGGCGGCGAGGGCGAGCGCGAGGGCGGCGAGGGCGAGCGCGAGGACCCCCTGTTGGGTCAGGGCGGCCACGCGGGCCGGTGCGCCGCCCGCTGACACGCCCGGGGTGGTCTCGCCGGTTGGGACCGCGGGCGACGGCACCGTTCCGGGGTGAGCAGCGGGTGGGGCGCTGGGGGCGCCCCGCCAGGCGGGCATGACCAGCAATGCCACCAGCGCAGCGAGCAAGACCAGCAATCCCGTCCCGAGGATGCGCGGCAGCGAATTCATCAAAAATCAGGAACAGTCTGTCCCGGTCCGGCGGTGACGTCAAAACTTTCGACATTTCACGCGGTGCCGTGTTTGTTGGCGAGATCGGCATGAAGTCCTTCTACATCACAACCGCGATCGATTATGTAAACGGTTCGCCACACCTGGGCCACGCCTATGAAAAGGTGCTGACGGACGTTATTGCCCGATTCCGGCGGCAGATGGGGGATCGCGTCCATTTTTTGACC
>CANJNJ010000114.1 GCA_947474995.1 Opitutaceae bacterium
AGATCGCGGCAATGAAAACGGTGATGACGTACAGTCTGCCCACGGCGGAAGCGCCCAGCCTGCCGCAACTCGTCACGACGCGGGTCCGCGGCCGCGCCTTCTGGTTCAAGTCGCTCGACGAACAGATGACCGTGAAGTTTTCGGACTACGCCTTCGTCGGGAGGAAATAGCGCCAGTGGCATGAGCGGAGGGCCGAGCGCTGCCGAGGCCGAACTGAGGCCTTTGGTCCAACGGTCTCGCCGGAGCCCGGCCCTCCCCTTCCGGTCAAATCCGAAGTTCCCTCCCTCATTTCCCAAACAGGGCATCCGCGATTTCCTTGGCGGCAAACATGAACGGGGCCTCGTGGCCGATGCCCGGCGTCTCGACCTTGCGCCAGTTGCAGACCCAACCCCGATCTGTGGCGAGTTGTTGCGCGGCGGCGAAACAGGCCCGCCCGCGCGTGAGTCGATTCGGTCCCTGGCGCATCGCGGCGGGACTTACATCCAAACTGTGATTCGAGAGGATATCCCCCGTGCCGAGGTAAAACGTCACCGGCGCCGCGAGGTAACGTCGGATGACCTCGTCACTGCAGAGTTCGGCGGGCAACGCCCCGAAGCCGTAACCAAATTTATCCTCCCGATTGGGAAAGAGGTGCGAACCGGGATTGCCCGCGACAATCCGCACCGCTTCGTTGGGCAGAAAGGCCGCGAGACGCACGAGAAATTGGCCGCCTGCGGAATGGCCGACCAAATAATAAGGTAACGTCGGCCGGTTCTCGAGGCCGCGGACAAAGGTGACTATTCGCGGGACGATCGCATAGGTCCATTTTGCCTCCGGCTGCACCTTGCCATCCGCGTCGACGACGCCGCCGCGTTGATAACGCAGGAAGGGAAACCGCTCCTTGTCGAAAAGCGGCGCCACGACGATCACGCCGAAGCGCTCGGCCAGAGTGATGGCAAAATTACGGTAACCCTCGGCATTGCGCTCCACCCCATGAAAAATGAACAGCACCGGCCCGTCCTGGTACGTCGGCGGCTTGTAGGTGAAAAGCGTGATCGTCTCGTCCCCGTTCGGAAACTCCAGCCGTCCCGGACCGACCGGGATCGGGTCAGCGCGAAGCTCCTGAAACAAGAGCAGCGCAAATCCGAAACTGAGAATGATCCGGCGCAGGGTGATTGGGCTCATTTCTTTTACGACTTAGCTCGCATAACCCAGTGCCTTGGCCACCGCGCCAGAGGTAATTTTTCCGTTCCGGGTGTTCACGCCGCGAGCGAGGCCGGCATGTTCCGCCAGCGCCTGCTCGATCCCGCGGCCGACCAGCAGCGCGACATACGGCTCGGTGCCTGGGTCAGTCCGAGCGTCGACGTGCGGCCCACCAGGGCGGGCATGTTGGGCACGGCGTAGTGGATCACGCCGTATTCCTGATACACGGGATTCTTGTGCGACGTTGGGCGGATGCTTTCGATGCAGCCCCCCTGATCGATCGCGATGTCGACCATCACGCTGCCGGGGCGCATCCGCGAAACCATTTTCTTCGTGACGACGGTCGGGGCCTTGGCCGCCGGAATCAACACGGCGCCCACGAGCAGGTCCGCATCGGCCACCTCGTGCTCGAGGTTGGCGGGATTCGACATGAGCGTGACCACCCGGCCGCGATATTCGACGTCGAGCGCCTCGAGTTTTCGCGTGTCGAGGTCGAGCACCGTGACGCGCGCGCCCATGCCGGCGGCCATTTGCACGGCGTGCGCGCCGGAATTGCCGGCACCCACCACCACCACATGGCCGGGCATCGTGCCGGGGATGCCGCCGAGCAGAACTCCGGAACCGCCATGCTGCGACTGGAGAAAATACGCGCCAATCTGGATCGAGAGGCGGCCCGCGATCTGCGACATCGGCTTGAGCAGTGGAAAACTTCCGTCGGCGCCCTCGACCGTTTCGTAGGCGATGCCGAGGATGCGCTTTTTCAGCAGGACTTCCGCGAGTTCGGGGCCCGCCGCCAGGTGAAGGTAGGTGAAGATCGCCTGCCCGTCCTGCAGAAGGTCGTATTCCGCCCGCAACGGTTCCTTCACCTTCAGGATGAGATCGGCGGCCCGCCAGACCCGCTTGGCGTCGGCCACAACTGTGGCGCCGGCGGCGCGGTATTCGGCGTCCGTAAACCCGGCCGTCAGGCCGGCCGATTTTTGCATCAGAACCTTGGCGCCGAGCGCGGTGCAGCGGCGGCAAAGGCTCGGGGTCATGGAGACCCGCGTCTCGCCAATTTTAATTTCTTGGGGGACTCCGATGGTCATGCGAAAAGTCCACCACGAAAACACGCGCGCCGCAAACTTCTCCGCGCTCCGGTCCAATCATTTTGACCACGGATGAGACCCGGATAAATACTTCTTCCATTCGGGGCATGCGTTTTATCCGTGGTCACACTCCGGGTTCCCGTCTCGCCTGTCTCAGTCCGGAGTGTTTGATGATAGTCACCGATGCCCAAGCTCCTCCACCTCATTGTCGCGTGCGCCGAGAACCGCGTGATCGGTCGCGGCGGGAAATTGCCGTGGCGGATCCCGGAGGATTTTAAGTTTTTCCAGGACGAGACGGCCGGAAAAATCTGCGTCTTGGGTCGCGTTTGCTTCGAAACCTGGCCCCGCGCCGCGCAGGATAGCCGGCGACCGATTGTCATCACGCAAAAGCGCAGTCTGGCCAGTGCCGGTGTCCGCGTCACGGGCTCTCTCACGGAAGCCCTGACCATCGCCGAGGAATTGCCGGGAGAAATCCACATTTGCGGCGGCCAGCGCATTTACGAGGAGACGCTCGCGCTGGCGCGGCCGATGCGCCTGCACCTCACGCTCGTCCATGCCGACGTCCCGGGTGACACCTACTTCCCCGAGTGGCGGCACCTGCCATGGCGGGAGCGCAGCCGGCGCGAAAGCGCCGACGAAAATTACCGGTACACGTTCCTCGCACTCGATCGCGAACTGCCGCCTGCCGGCGCACGCTAGAGGCAGGCACTTTTTTCACCGCCGCCCTGCCCGCGGAAAGCGGCGCGAGGTCGCCGCACTCCAAAGTTCCCGCGCGCCGCTAGCATTTCGGTTTCCAACCGGGGACCCGCACCACCCGGCCGGGTTTCGCGCCGGTATGCTCGCCATCCTGCAGAACCTGGACCCCGTTCACGAAAATATGGACCATCCCGGTCGCGTAGCGGTACGGCCGCTCAAACGTCGCGTTGTCCGTGATCTTCGCCGGATCGAAAACCACGACATCGGCCAACCATCCCGACCGCAGCGCACCGCGCTCCTTGAGCTTGAGATTCTGCGCCGGGAAAAACGCCAGACGCCGGACCGCTTCCTCGAGCGGGATCACCTTTTCCTCCCGGACATATTTGCCGAGCAGGCGCGCGAAGGTGCCGTCGGCGCGCGGTTTTCATGGCCCAGTTCGTGTTAGCGTACCGTTGCGGCCCCGACAAAGGACGCCACATTGCAGGAGACGCCCGTCCGCTCGAGATACGACAGAAACCCGCCCAAGGTGGTCCAATGATAGGCGAACGTGATGTCGCCCTGCAGTTCGGTCGCCTCGGCCTTCATCGCGGCGGTGAGTGGGCCCATCGAACTCCCCTCGCCCATCACTTCCAATGTCACGCCCTGCCGGAGATCGCTTTGCGAACGGCCGTCCTGCAGCAACGCCGCGGAATTCGCCAGCATGTTGATGAAGCCGGGCGCCACGGCCAGGCCGGTTGCATCGATTTCCCGCGCACCGCGGCCACCGCCCACATCGCCGACGGCGGCGATCCGATCTCCCTTCAACGCCACGTCGCCGACCAAGGGCCGCCCGCCGCTGCCGTCGTAAATCGTCCCGTGTCGCAACACGACGTCGTATTCCGGCTGCGCTCCGTTCAACCCGGCACCCGCCAGCCCCATCGCGAGGAGAAACCCGAAGCCAGGCCCCGCATGCAGAGTCATGCTGGTCGACTAGCAGACGCGCCCACCACGGCAAGTGCCGATGCCCGACCTCGCCGCCCCCGGCCGGTTTTTGCCCGGCAAAAACCCTAGGCTTGGCGTGCCGCCGCGGCACGCAAAGCCGTCGCATGCGCCTTGCCCGTCTCAAGGTACTTGTCGGAATTCCGGCGAATGCCGGCCTGCTCCGCCGCGGTAAGCGGGCGGATGATTTTCGCCGGGACGCCGAGAATCATCGAGCCGGGCGGGGCGACAAAATTCTGCGTCACGAGCGCGTTCGCGCCGACAATACAGCGATCCCCGATGCGCGCGCCGTCGAGCACGGTGGCGCCCATGCCGATGAGGCACTCGTCGCCGATCTCGCAGGCGTGGATGATCGCGGCATGGCCGATGGTGGTGTACTTGCCCACGCGCACGCCGAAATCGTCGGCTAGGTGAACAATCGTGCCGTCCTGCACGTTGGTGCCTTCGCCAATCTCAATGGTGTTGATGTCGCCGCGCAGCACGCAGCCGTACCACACGCTGCTGTTGAGGCCGAGCGTTACCGCCCCGTTCACCGTGGCATTCGGGGCCACGAACACGGCCCGGGCGGTGTCGGGGGTTTGGCCGAGATATTTGGCGAGACGTTCCTGAATCGTCATAGCGGGCCAGCTTCAATGACTTCGCGGCGAAGTCCAGCCGCGGTGTGCGTTCACCCAGTTTTGGTTTCACGCGGAGTCGCGGAGGCGCGGAGAAAACCAAGCCACGCGATTGTGGTATGCCCCGCTCCGCGCGCTCCGCGGCTCCGCGTGCCCCAGGCTTGGAATGGTTGGTCGAAAGATTTTCCCACGCTCCGCCGAGAGCTCGCCTGAGCCCAAACTTTCGCCTCAGCGATTCAATTGCCAGATGGTGAAGTTCAGAAACGATGCAAAGGAAACCCAGACCAGGTACGGCAGGAGCAACAGGCCCGCGGGGCGATGAGCCCGCAGGAAAGTGAAAATCGTTGCGACGAGCGCGATCCAGAGGAAGACGATATCGACGAACGCGAACCCCGGCTGATGCAGGCCAAAGAACAAGGGCGTCCAAAGCGCGTTGAGGGCGAGCTGGACCAAAAAAAGCTGGAGCGGTCCGCGCTGCGTGCCAAACCCTCCGCGCCGCCACACCAGCCAGGCCGCGACTCCCATCGTAAGGTAGAGGAACGTCCACACCGGGCCGAACAACCAACCCGGCGGGTTCCACGTCGGCTTGTGCAGCTGGTCAAACCACGGACCGGGCCCCGCCGAGAAACCCAGCGCGGGCGCACAAAAACAAATGAACAGCCAGATACCGAGGCCCGGCCAGGCCGGCTTCAGGTTTTCCGTGACCGCAGGAGACGAAGGGGAGGACATGGTGATTGGAGCGTTGGGCGGATTCAACCGCCGGACCTGGGCGCGTCAAAAAGCTCGCGCATCCGTTTTTGGCGATATGCAAAGATTTTCTCGACGTCGCGGCGGACGAACAGCCAGTCGACCAGCGCGCCTCCGAGCGGTCGATAGCGCACGTCGTCGAGGCAAAGCGTGCCTCCATCCTTTTCCTCGAAGCGATGGGTGTGTTCCCAAAGCCTGTAAGGACCGCGAATCTGCACGTCGATAAATCGCCGCGGCGGATCCCAGACCGCAATCTCCGTCCGCCAGCGAACGGGCAGCCCGTGAATCCGGATGCGATAATCGATCAACGTGCCGGCGCGCATCGCGATCGGCGCCGGCGTGAGCACCTCGAAGCGCACCCACGGTGGCGTGAGGGTTTCGAGATTCCGCGCTTCGCCGAAGAACGGAAATATCTCGGCCCGCGGCTGCGGAAGCCAGAGCTCGGTGGAGAAGATTGAAGGGTTCATTACTGGCCGGTTTGGCGTCCCCAACGAACGGCGCCAAACGGCCGAAGCGCAAGCGGTGAACCCATTCCTCTCGATACTTTCCCTTCGGATGGCTGGCCGCGAAACTCTCGACGGCCCTGCCAAAACCGCGCCTGCACTCCTGGAACGACGGAAAGTCGCCAGCAGCGGTACACCGCACTATTTTTCCTTCGCGTACGGCACGCCGATCGCGTGTGGCGCGACGGCCTTGCCGACAAAGCCCGCCAGCAGCAGCACGGTCAGGACGTAGGGCAGCGCGAGGATGAATTGCACGGGAATCACGCCGACCAGCGGCAGGGCGACACCCTGGAGCCGGACGGCCAGCGCATCCGTGAACGCGAAGAGCAGGCAGGCGCCGAGCGTCGGCCACGGTTTCCATTTGCCAAAGATCAACGCGGCCAGCGCGAGATAGCCCTTGCCGGCCGTCATGTCCCGGACGAAGCCCGAACTCGCCGCCGTGGAAAGGGACGCTCCGGCCACCCCGCACAACACCCCCGAAATAATCACGGCCCGGTAGCGCAGGCCGTTGACGGAGATGCCGGCCGTGTCGACGGCGTGGGGATTCTCGCCGACGGCGCGCAGCCGCAGACCGAAGCGGGTCCGATACAGCACCCAGGCGCTCAGGGGCACGAGGGCCGCTGCAAAATACACGATGAGACTGTGACCGCTCAGCAGTTCCGCATAAACCAATCCGGGAAATGGGACCTCGCGGGCCGATTGCGCCCACGGCCACGCGAGACCGACAAAGCGCTGGCCGGGACCGTCGAGCTGGGGCGTCTGGCCCCCGAGATTGAACCACGCGAGCGCGAGCGTCGGGCCGAGACCGACGACCATGATCGTAATCGCCATGCCCGCAACCACCTGGTTGCCGCGATGGGTGATGCACGCGTAGCCGATGACCAGCGCGAAAAAAACCGCCGTCGCGATGGCGGCCAGCAGACCCAGCCAGGCGGAACCGGAAATCGCGGAAACGGCGCCGGCCGCAAACGCGGCACCGAGCATTTTCCCCTCGAGCCCAAGATCAATCACCCCCGCGCGCTCGGAAAACATCCCGGCGAGCGCCGCCAGCACGAGGGGCGTGGCGACGCGAATGGTCGCGGCGAGGAGGAGGACGATGAGGGTGTAGGTCTCCATCCTAAACGACCTCCCTCCGATTTTGGAAAAGCCCCAGCTCAACGAGGCGAAATTTTTTGGCCACAGATTTCACCGATGGGCACAGATGCCAGAGGAATTTATTTATGCTCATTTGTGTCATCTGTGGCCAAAAATCTGTACGAGGTCAGAGCCCGGTTTTGGACCGCCCGAACCGGGCGAACACCGCCGTGAGTGGGGCGCGAAAGACGTTCTCCATCGCTCCGCAGAAAAGAATCACCAGACCCTGGATGACGACGACCATGTCACGATTAATCTTGGGCATGTCGAAGGAGAGCTGCGATCCGCCCTGGTATAGGGCGCCGAACAACACGGACGAGAAGATGATGCCCACAGGGTGATTTCGACCCATCAGCGACACGGCGATGCCGACAAAACCCGCGCCGCCCGTAAAATCGATCAGGATGCGGTGCTGGGAGCCCAGCAGTTCGTTGAGGCCGAGGCTCCCCGCCAAAGCGCCCGAAAGCAGCATCGACCCCATGATGCTCCGCGGCGGGGCGATGCCGGCATAGACGGCGGCCGCGGCATTTTCTCCCGCCACCCGCAGCGCGTAACCCCACCGCGTGTGCCAGACAAAAATCCACACCAACACCGCCGCCGCCAGCGCGAGGACAAAAGCGAAATTGAGCGGCGTGGCCGCAAACGTCAGGCCCGCCCGCGCGAGCAAATCATGCGCGGCTGGCATGAAGGCGTGCGCCCCGAACTCCCGCGTTTCCGGCGATTGCTGGCCGGGCTTGATCAACACATTGACGAGCAGGTACGTCATCAGCGCCGAAGCGATGAAGTTGAACATGATCGTGGTGATCACGATATGACTCCCGCGTTTCGCCTGCAGCCAGGCCGGCAGAAAGGCCCACGCCGCGCCGAACCCGGCCCCGGCTAAAATCGCGAGCGGCAGCACGACGAACCGCGGGGCGTCGCCGAGCCAGAGCGCCACCAGTCCGACGCCCAGGCCACCGACGTAGGCCTGGCCCTCCGCGCCGATATTGAACAGGCCCGCGTGATACGCCACGGCGACGGCGAGCCCGGTGAAAATGAAATTCGTCGCGTAGTAGAGCGTGTAGCCGATGCCCTCCTGCGTCCCCACCGAGCCCGCGACCATCAGCTTCAGGGCCGCCCACGGACTCTCCCCCAGCAGTCGCACGATGACGCCGGAAAGCAGGAGCGCAAAACCGAGATTGAGCAGCGGCAGCAGTGCGAGCTCGGCCCAACGAGGCAGTTTGGTCGGGGCGCTCATCGGATAAATTTCACGCGTGGCCCTCCCCTTTCACGCCTGCCATCATGAGGCCGAGTTTCTCCTCGGTCGCGTCCGCCCGGGCAACTTCGCCGACGATCTCGCCGCCGTTCAGGACGAGAATCCGATCGGCCAGGCCCAGGATTTCGTCGAGCTCGACGGAAACGAGGAGCAGGGCCTTGCCCGCATCGCGCAGCGCCACGAGTCGCTTGTGGATGAACTCAATGGCGCCGATATCGACGCCGCGCGTCGGCTGGCCGATCAAAAGCACCCGGGGGTCACAATCGATTTCGCGGGCGAGGACCAATTTTTGCTGGTTGCCGCCAGAAAAGGCCGTGATGCGCAGGGCCGGCACCGGTGGCCGGATATCGTGGTTAGCCATCTTTTTTTCACACTCGCGGCGAATGGTGGCGTGGTTGAGCAAGGGCCCGCGCTGGTAAGCTGCGCGGTCGTGATAACCAAGGATCGCATTGTCCGCGGCGGAGAAACTCGTGACCACCCCCATGCGCAGCCGGTCCTCCGGCACGTGCGCCAGCCCCAACCGCCGCCGCTCGCGGGCATCAACGTGTCCCGCCACCAGGTCGCGGCCCTGCAGCAGGATTGAGCCATGGGTCGGCTGGGCGATGCCCGCAATGGCCTCCAGCAGCTCGGACTGGCCGTTGCCCGAAACGCCCGCGATGCCGACAATCTCGCCCGCGTGAACGTCGAAGCTCACCCGCTTCAACCGCGCCACTCCCAGCCGATCGCGCACCTCGAGCTCGCGCACGCTGAGCAGCGTCTCGCCCGGATGCGCCGGTGCTTTTTCGACCCGCAGCAGCACCGCGCGTCCGACCATTTTCTCCGCGAGTTCGCGCGGCGAAGTCATCACCGTGGCCACCTCGCCGACCACCGCACCCTGCCGCATCACGGTGACGCGATCGGTGATGGCCATGATTTCGCGCAGCTTGTGGGTGACGAGAATGACGGACTTTCCCTCAGCGCGAAGCCGGCGCAGCATGGCAAACAGCGCCTCCGCCTCCTGCGGCGTAAGCACCGCGGTGGGCTCATCAAGGATGAGGATCTCGGCGCGCCGGTAGAGTGCCTTCAGAATTTCGACGCGCTGCTGCAAGCCGACCGGGAGATCGGAAATCAAGGCATCGAGTGGCACCTCCAAACCGTAGTTGCGGGCCAGTTGTTCCAGCGCTCCGCGCGCGTGAGCCAAACCACCAGCCAGCAACGGTCCCCCTTCGACGCCCAGCACGACGTTTTCCAGGACCGTGAAATTTTCCACGAGCATGAAGTGCTGGTGCACCATGCCGATGCCGGCGGCGATCGCGTCCTGCGGCGTGCGGATGTCCACTTGGCGACCGGCCACCCAAACCTCCCCGGCATCGGCCCGGTGAAAGCCGTAGACACTGTTCATCAGCGTCGACTTGCCGGCGCCGTTTTCCCCAATGAGCCCGTGCACGCTGCCCCGGGCGATCGAGAGATGGATCGCGCGATTCGCGTGCACCGCGCCGAAGCGCTTGTCGATGCCGCGCAACTCGAGCGCAGGGGGTGCGTTTTTGGGGTCGTCGGCCACGAGGGACCCGAATGGACACAATCCCGGCGCGGCGTGCAAACCGGTATTGTCGCACTCCCGAACTGAACCAATGGGACGAATTGGACCAATACCTGAAGGGCGGACGCTCTTCAGGCTACTGCGCCTTGTACTCCGAAACCTTGAGCTTGCCGGCGATGATGTCCGCCTTCGCCTGGTTCAGCCGTTTCTCCATCTCTGGCGTAATCACCTTCCGATTGAACTCATCGAGCGAGTAGTCGATGCCCTGTTCGGCCAGCCCCAGGACAACCTGCCCCGCCTGCCACGTGCCAAGGCGCGCGGCGTCGAAGGATTTGTAGACCGCCACATCGACGCGCTTGATTGCCGAGGTCAGCACGCTGCCCGGGTGGAGATAGTTCTGGTTGCTGTCGCAGCCGATGCTCAACTTGCCGGCATCCTTCGCCGCCTGCATGACGCCGATGCCCGTCGCCCCCGCGGCATGAAAAATCACGTCGGCTCCACGGCCAAACTGGCTCTTCGCCAGCTCCGCCCCCTTGGTGGGATCGCCCCAGGCCGCGGGCGTGGTTCCGGTCATGTTCTGAAACACCTCGGCGGACGGGTTCACGAAGTGCACGCCCTCGACATAGCCGAGCGCGAATTTGCGAATCAGCGGAATATCCATGCCGCCGACAAACCCCACCTTGCCCGATTTCGAGGCGAGCGCCGCCGCCATGCCACACAGGAAGGCGGATTCCTGCTCCCGGAAGTTGACCGACTGCACGTTGGGCAGGTCCACGACGGCATCGATGAGGGTGAACCGCACCTGCGGAAATTGCTTCGCCACTTTTTCCACGGCCGAGGCCTGGGTAAAACCGATCGCGACGATGATGCTGGCGCCCCGCTTCGCGAGCTGGGTCATCGCCTGTTCGCGCTGCGCCGCGTTGGTGATTTCAAACTCCCGGTAAGCCACCCCGGTATCCTTCTTGAACCGCTCGGCCCCCTCGCTCGCCGACTGGTTGAACGAGCGGTCGAACTTGCCGCCGAAATCAAAAACGATGGCCGGCTGGAAGTCAGCCGCGGCGCGCGCGGGAATCGCGAGAACCAAGGCGCCGATGAACGGGAGCAGAGAACGGGCGAATTTCATTGGGCGGGTGCGATGGAACGGGGTCGATCCGCCCCGACGCTGGAAAAAAGGCCGGCCGTAATCAATGGAGGAACGCCGGAAAGGACCAGGAGGGGAGCACCCTTTGTTCGGCTGGGAGCGCGGCCGCGCTCCCAAAATCCCGACCATCCGCTTGCGCTCACCGTTTCTGTTTCCATTCCCCGCTCGGCTCCTGCACCCACACGCCGCGTTTGCTCCGCTCGGCTATCTGCTGGGCCCGCTGGCGCCCGACCGTCTCCGCACCTGCTTTCGTCTGGGCCGCCAGGGCCGTATAGACCATCCGCCGATCCGAATTTTCGTCGGAAACAACCTTCTGTTCCGCTTCATTGATCGAGGTCCGCGCCTCGACATAACCGCGATTGTTTTCACCGACCATCTGACGATCTCGCAGGGCATCCAGCGCGCCCTGCCGCTGCTCCATCCGGGCCTTGACGGCATTGAGATCCTCGGCGCGAACCACGGCGGCGCCGAACGCGGCCGCGGTCAGGAGAAAAAGAACGCGAAACAAAAGGACAGATTTCATGGCAAATCAGGATTTGGGGGCGTTGATGGTCGTGGACTTCTTGTCGAGGTCGCCGAAGAAATCATCGAGGGCCTTGTCGACCCGCACATTTACCTCGACCACCGCGTTGACCTGAATGGGATCCATCCTGACGTGGATGCAGCCCGTCAGCCCGGCGACAACGGAAAAAATGAGACAGAGGCGGGAGAACATGGCGGGAATAAGCGTGAGCAATAGACTCCCGACGGCAAACCATGTTTCGCCTCAACGGGTATGGGCATTGATGCGCCCTTCCCAGCCCATGCGCACGACATCAGCCAGGGGCCCAACCACATTGATTTCAAAGCGGACCGATTCGACAACCTCGCCGGTCGCGGGCCGGCCAATCACCACCACGCGAGCCGTGCGCCCGTTGGGATCGCCTTCCGGCTGCAGGCCGACCTCAAGCGTGTGCACCTCGAGTCGCGTCTCCCCCATTTCGATGGCGCGCAGCGTCTCGTAGGCGGGATTCACGGGCGAAAAGGCCCGCGCGAGAGGACCCAGCCAGGACGGAAGCAACGCGAGCTGCTTGGGCACATGGGAGGTCAGGAATCCCGCCTGCGGAGAAAGTTTGAGCGAGGCCCATTCACCCGACTTGATCTGCAAACGGCCCTGGCCCGGTTGCCATCCGCCGGCGGGCGTCCAAGTCATCGCCATGCGACCACTCACCCGTCCCTGCGCGTCGGTCAGCACGGGTGGCAGCAGGTTCGCGATGCGCGTGAGTTCGAGGTCGGTGAATTCCACCGTCGTGCGAATCTCCGGCTGCGCCGGGTTGACGGTGAACGGCGCGAGCGCGACGCGACCATCCAGCAGCACGCACGTGGCCCGCCGGACCGAAACGCTTTGCGCCGCATCGAACTGAAACTCGATCTCTCCGTCGCGCGCCGCGACGCCGGCACCCTTGGCCTCCCGGAACGCGAGGAAAACCGGTCCGTCACTGGCCAACCCGGGCAATTGTCCAAGATCGCCGCGGAGCGTGAGCCCCCCGACCGCCCAGCCGTTGGCGTCGTCGCGCACGGCTCCGTCGCGCAGCTCAAAGTGAACCCGCCCGCGCCAATCGCCATGCTCAACAACTCCTGCCCCGGTCAGGACCAGGTGGCCCGTAAATGTCACGCCGGCGAGGCTGGGCGCCAGCGTCGGGGCGAAGGCGGCGACAAATTCGGGCAACCCGATATCCGCCGCGGCGAGTTCCCACGTGCCGTTCGCCGCGGCATCCAGCTGGGCTTTCACGGCAAGCCGCGCACCCGGACCTTCCACCGTGAGATCCGCCACGCGCTGCCCGGCGGTTCCGGTGCGCAGGGCAACCTTCCAATGCAGTTTGGGGGCGCCCGGAAATTCGAGGGACCGGAAGTCCCCGCTCACTTCGCCGGTTAAAGGCGGCAAGAACGGTGCGGGGGGCTCGGCCGCACCCGCCGCCGTCACCCAAACGCAGGCGAGCGCAAGGCCGACGCGCCGGAGGGAGGGCCGGGCTTCGCCGAGACCGAAAGCTTGTCGAAATGAAAACGGCCACGCCGGAGCTCGGCCCTCCCTCTGCGGACCGCTCCCCAGCGCCGCAACGGGTGCGGAGAAATCTGTCCAGGCCTGCCTACGGCGAACCATGCGAATTAGGGCCCTCAAACTCGCCGAGGTTGCCCGTCAAGTTATCCGCCGGACAGAAACCAGCCCAACGCTCGCTCACCGGATCGGAATCGGCTGGAGATTCCAAATCTCCTTCGCGTATTCGCGAATGGTGCGATCACTGGAAAACTTGCCCATGCGTGCCGTGTTGAGGATCGCCATGCGCGCCCACTGGGACTGGTCGCGATAGGCTTGGTCGACCCGCGCCTGGCAATCGCTGTAGGCCCGGAAGTCGGCCAGCAGCATGTAAGGATCACCGCCCTGCAACAGGCTGTGGTGGGTGGCCGCAAACGCCCCCTGTTCGCCGGGCGTGAAGTAGTCGCTGCCGAGCCAGTCGATCACGGCCCGCAGTTCCTCGTCCTGATTGTAGAGCTCCCAGGGATTGTAGCCCTGGGCCCGGCGCGCCTCGACCTCCTCGACCGTGAGGCCAAAGATGAAGATGTTCTCGTCCCCGACCTCGTCCTTGATTTCCACATTGGCGCCGTCGAGCGTGCCGATGGTCAACGCACCGTTGAGCGCAAGCTTCATGTTGCCGGTGCCGGACGCTTCCTTGCCGGCCGTCGAAATCTGTTCGGAGAGATCGGCGGCGGGGATAATGCGCTCCGCGAGCGAAACCCGGTAGTTGGGCAGAAAGGCGACCTTCAAGCGGCCCTTGAGCCGGGCATCGCCGTTGATGCGATCGCCGATGACGTTGATCGCGCGAATGATGTTCTTCGCGAGGTCATAGCCGGGGGCCGCCTTCGCCGCAAAAATGAAGACGCGCGGCACGATATCCAGCTCCGGGTGCTGCAGCAGCCGACGGTAAAGCGCCAGGATGTGCAGCAGATTCAGATGCTGCCGCTTGTATTCATGCAGCCGCTTAATCTGCACATCGAAGAGCGCGTCGGGGGAGACCTCGATGTTGCATTCCGCACGGATGATGTCGGCGAGCTCGACCTTGTTGGCCCGCTTGACCGCCATGAATTCGCGCTGGAACGCGGCGTCGTCGGCGAATTTTTCCAAACCCCGCAACCGATCAAGATCGCGCGGCCAGGTATCGTCGCCGAGCATCCGGGTAATCAAATCCGCCAACCCGCGGTTGCTCTTGAGCAGCCAGCGGCGCGGCGTGATGCCGTTCGTCTTGTTCTGGAATTTGCCGGGATAAAGGGCGTCGAACTCCGGAAAAAGGTTCTTCTTCAACAACGCCGTGTGGAGGGCCGCCACGCCGTTGACGGCATGCGAACCCGCGACGGCCAGATTGGCCATGCGCACCATCTTGCCGCCGTTCTCCTCGATCAGCGAACACACGCGCTTCTTCTCGTTGTCGCCCGGCCAGTGGGCCTCGACCTGCAGAATGAGCCGCGTATTGATGTCGTAGATGATTTGGAGATGGCGCGGGAGCACGCGTTCGAAGAGCGGCACGCCCCATTTCTCCAGGGCCTCGGGCAGGAGCGTATGGTTCGTATACGCAAACGTGCGGGTCACGATGGACCACGCGGCGTCCCACTGAATATCGTGCTCATCGAGCAGGATCCGCATCAATTCCACGATGGAGATGGCGGGGTGCGTGTCGTTCAACTGGACCGCGACCTTGTCGGCGAAGTTGTCCCAGTTGTTGCCGGGCGTCCGGACGTGGCGCCGCAGGATATCGCGCAGCGAACAGGCGACGAAGAAATACTGCTGCACCAGTCGCAGTTCCTTGCCCGCTTCGCTGCGATCATTCGGATACAGCACTTTGGCGACGGTCTCGCCCAGGGCTTTTTCGCGCACCGCCTCGACGTAGCCGCCGCTGTTGAACGCGGCGAGGTCGAAGTCCTCCGTCGCCTTGGACGACCAAAGCCGCAGCAGGTTGACCGTCTGCGTGCCGTAGCCCGCGATCGGAATGTCGTGCGGCACCCCGAGAATGGTCTTCGCCTCGACCCAGCGCGGACGGTAGTTGCCGCGGTCATCGAAGACGTTTTCCACCCGGCCGTAAAGTTTGACCTGCTGGGTGTATTCCGGGCGCACGACCTCCCACGGATCGCCAAAGACAATCCAGTTATCGGGATGTTCGACCTGCCGGCCATTCAGGAAGGCCTGCTTGAACAAGCCGAACTCGTAATAGATGCCGTAGCCGAGCGCCGGATAGTCCAGCGTGGCCAACGAATCCAAGAAACAGGCCGCGAGCCGTCCCAGGCCGCCGTTGCCGAGGCCCATGTCGACCTCGGCCTCGCGAATCTGGTCGAAATCCTGCCCCAGCGAGGCCAACGCCTCGGACGCGACATCCAGCAGTCCGGTCGCCAGCAGATTGTTGCCAAAAAGGCGGCCCATCAGGTACTCGAGGGAAAAATAGTAGATGCGCCGGACGTTCTGCGCGTTGTGCACCGTCTGCGTCGCGATCATCCGCTCGTGGATGGTATCGCGCACCGCGAGCGCCGTCGCGACCCACCAGTCACGGAACGTGGCCGAACCCGTATGGCGGGCGAGCGTGGAGACGAGGTGGCGCTGGATCAGGGAGCGCATCACGGCGGCCGGCGTATCCTTCGAGGCGTTCGGATTGTGAATCGAGCTAATCACCGTCATGGGCGGGAAAGGCGCGGTACTGGCCGCTTCGAGATTGGGAACGGCGGCGGACCGGGATTCGCTAGGGAGGGACGGACTTTTGCTTTTCTTGGCAGCAGGCGGCATAGAAAGGAGTCTACCCTAGAGAAGGTTTCGTGCCAGCGCGAGCGAAGGTTTGCAGGTTACCTCAGTTCTGAAACCGCCGGGCCAGTTCGCCATGGTTAAGCTCGATGTAGGTTGGATGGCCGGCGGGGCTCGTCAAAGGCATCCGCGTGGCAAAAAGCTGGGCCATCACGGCGCGCAACTCCCATTCGCCAGCGATTTCCGGCAATCGCACCGCTTTCGCCGCGGCCAGGCGGGCCAGCTCGTCGCGGGCCAACTCGGTGTTCTGATCCGGGATCGTCCCTTCCCGAAAGGCACCCAAAAGGTCGCGGAGGAACGGTTCGGCATCGGCCGGCTCCATCCAGGCGGGCACCGCCTCGATGCGGAAGAAATTGCGGCCAAACTCCCCCACCTCAAAGCCGTGGGCTTGGAGAAACTTGAGCCGGTCCAACAGCAGGGCCGCCGCGATGGCGTCAACCTCCAGCGGCACGGGCAACAGCAAACGCTGGCTCGGAACGGCGCCGGCGCGGAACTCGTCCCGCAACCTCTCATACCAGATGCGTTCGTGGGCCGCGCGGCGATCGAGTAAAACCAACCCGGCGGCGGTCTCGAAGAGCGCGTAGTTGCCATGCGCCAGGCCGATGAACCGCCAGGAGGGAGCTGTGGGCGCGGGCGATGGAGGCGGACCGGGTTGGCTTGAAAGCGCCGCCCGGGTCAGCTCCGCGCTCGTCGTCCCGGCTTTAGCCGGAAAGCCTGGAACGGGAAAATTCCGGCTGAAGCCGGGACGGCTAGCCCACGAAGTCGCCGCCGCGACCGCCGGCGCCGCGGGCGAAACCAAAGCCGCGCTCGGCCCCGCCGCACCGGGAGCGGCGGCGACCGGCCCGTTTGCCGGCGCTTCGCCCAGTTCCCGCAACCGCTGGAGCACCGCTCGAATCACGAAACCCCGCACCTGCGGTTCGCTTCGAAAACGCACCTCGCGCTTGGCCGGATGGACGTTCACGTCCACGGCGGCGGGGTCACATTCGAAGAAGACAAAGGCGAGCGGGTAGCGCCCCTTCGGCAGCGACTCGTGGTAGCTCTCGATCAACGCATAGTTGAGCGTGCGGCTGTCGACGGGCCGGGCGTTGACGAAGACAATCATCTCATGCCGCGTCGCGCGCCCCGCCCCTGGACGACCGATCAAGCCGCTCAGCCGCATCCCGGGCTCGGCCGCCTCGAGCGGCACGAGCGACTCGGCAATCTGCCGGCCAAAGATTTCCGCAATCCGCTCGAGCACGGTCGCGCACTCGGGTGAACGGAAAATCACGCGACCATCCTCGATCAGGGTGAACGCCGTCCGCGGGCAGGCGAGCGCGTAGAGTCGGACGCAATGCACGATATGCGCCGCCTCGGTTTGATCGGTCTTCAGGAATTTCCGCCGGGCCGGAACCGAGTTGAAAAGATGCGTGACCTCGATGCGCGTGCCAGCCCGTCGGCCGCAGTCGCGCACGTGGACGAACTTGCCGCCATTGACCAGGATCTCCGTGCCGGCGTCGCTACCGGCCTCCCGTGTCTGCAATTCGAACCGCGACACACTCGCGATCGACGGCAGCGCCTCGCCGCGAAAGCCGTAGCTGGCCAGGTGATCGAGGTCG
>CANJNJ010000115.1 GCA_947474995.1 Opitutaceae bacterium
CAATGCCGTTAAGGCAAAGTACTGTACATTGGTGGCGTTAGTTAGCATAGGCTTGGGATGGAATGTACGAAACCAGCGAAGCGGCTCAGCGGAGCCGAGTTTTTGACGGTGATGAACGAATTGATCCCCGCGAGCCGGTTGGCCACGTTGTGCGCGGAGCACGCGCCGGTGGCGCGGACGACGCCGAAGCTGGCTGCGGCGCAAGTGGTGACCGGGCTGATCTACCACCAACTGCAGCCGGCTGGTACCCTGGGGCGGCACGCGTGGCAACTGCACGGGGTGCAGATGAGTGAGTCGGCGCATGCGCAACGGCGGGCGGGTCTGCCGGTCGAGTTGTTCGACGAGATCATGGCCGAGGCCTTGCGCCCGCTGGCCGAGGAAGCGCGGCATCCGGAGGCGTTTTATCGGGGGTGGCGGCTGGTGGGCGTGGACGGCACGGAGTGGAGTGCCACGAACACACCGGCGATCCGCGCGGCGTTGCCGAAGGCGGCGAGCCGGCGGCTGGGCTCGGCGTTCGCGAAAGTGCGGCTGGTGAGTTTGGTGGAACTGGGGCTCCATCAGCCGTTGGCCGCGGTGGCGGGACCGGCGAGCGAGGGTGAGTTGACCTTGGCCCGGGGATTGTGGCCGCGGGTGCCGGAGCACTCGCTGGTGATCGCCGACCGGGGGTTCGGCACGCCGCGGACGTTGTACGAGGCGATGCAAGGGTGCGCGGGCCGCGAGGTGGCGTGGCTGGTGCGCGTGCGCAAGGATATCAAAGTCGAGGTGGTCGAGTCGCTCCCGGACGGCAGCGCGGTGGTCGCCGTGCCAGTGAAGGAGCACCCCAACACCCGGCGGCTGGCGACCACGCTGCGCTTGCGGGAAATCCGGGCGGTGCTCACTGGTCGTGACGGCCAGCGTCACGCCTTGCGCTGGTGGACCAATCTGCTCGATCCGGTGCTTTATCCGGCCGCAGAACTGGCCGAACAATACGCCCGGCGTTGGGAGCACGAGTTGTACTATCGGGAGCTGAAACTCGATGTGCGTTCGTCGTCGGTGCTGACCAGCCATACGCTGGAGACGGCCCTGCAAGAGTTGGCCGCGCTGGTGCTGGCGATGGCCGTGGTGGCCCAAGTCCGCACGGCAGCGGCCGCCCACGTCGGAGTGTCGCCCCAGCGGATCAGCTTCCTGAAAATCCTGCTACTCACGCAGCAACTTTGGCAGAGCTTCGCTTGGGGCCGTCGGGCACGCACCGCCCGCCAAACCCGCGCCATCGTCGACGATTTTTTCGTCTCTGTGGAAAGGCTCGCCCTCCTGCCCGAGCGGCGGGCCCGATCTTGTCCCCGCGCCGTCCGCCAGCCCGTCAGTTCCTGGCCCCGCAAGCTCGACCAACCTTCCTTTTCCGCTCCAATATCGATTCGTATCACCTCGTTGCCTTAACGGCATTGGACCTAAGGATGGTCTGGCTGGCAGGCGCCCGGGGTGCCGAGCTTCGGAGGCAGCTGGCGAATCAATGCGTCGCCATGGGCAGCAAGTTCTGGCCACCCGCGGTGACGCAACGGAAGGAAAAATTCCACGCTCCGCGGGTCAGGCCGACGGTGTTGTTCAAGCGCACCGTCACGGTGTTTTGGCCTTTCACCAGCGGCACTTCGATGACCTTGGGCTGGAAATAGGTTTGAGCGCCCAGGTTCACGGGCGCGTCGCCGTTGACTTGGAGCACGAGCTCATCGTCCCAGGCAAAGGTCAATTTCGCTGTCGTCGCGCTGGGGGACTCCAGGGTGCAACGCGCCACGGCGACCCCATCCAGCGTGACGGAATTATTGTTACTCGGGGGCGGGCGAAAGACGTGATTGAATTCAACGAAGCCGCGAATCGCGGAGAATTTCTGCCACGCATGTTCGTGATAAGGTTGGGCGGCGTCGAAGTTGGCCGACGCCGGCAGGGCTTCTTTGAAGGCCGGCGGCAAGGGTCCGGCGATCCACCATTGACCACGGTCGGGCAGGGCGAGGTCATATTCTCCGCGGCGCACCTCCGAGCCGGGCAGACGTTTCTCGATCGGCGGCATGTTATAAAACGGACGAACCGGCTTGGTCGAATACCAGTACACGGTCGACGTGATGTCGTGGGCGCGGGCAGCGAACCGCATGTGGATCGACTCTTTGAAGCGAATCGCCTCGTGCAGATAGAAGCGATAGGCCGCGAGCTTCTGCATGTCGCGGGAGGGGTCGCCGCGATGTTCATCCTTCTGGATAAAATACGGCATGTCGGCGAAGAGCGCCGTCTGCGGCTTATAGTCACCGCCGCCGTAAGAAGTGCCGAAGGTATCTTCGCCGCCAATGCCCCGTACAAAGCCCGGCTGATCGCTACCGCCGTCGAGATAGATATTATCAGCTCCCGCGTGGCTCCAGCGCATCCGAAACCGATCCTGGAGCATATCCACGCCAAAGGTGAATCCAATGAGCCGGCCGGGTCCGTCGGCATCGAGCATGATGAATTCGTCCTGGAAATCCCGGACCGGTGCCTCGCGCCGCCAGCGGGCGCAGAACCGCATCGGCTCCTTGAGCTCCTGACCAGGGTACTCATGCCAGTCGATCATGTAGTACAAATTGGTGCTTTCGGTGCCGCCGATTACCTCGAAGCGCGCGGACTTCGCAAAGGGCATCGGGAAAAAGCAGGTGAAAGCGTTCTTCGGTTTTACATCGATGAACGGCGTGTTGATCACGTAAGGCTCTCCTGGGTTGGCGAGGTTGTGCATGACGCCGAAGAAATCGGAAAGCGGGGCTTCGACATTCGGCACGGCGGCGCCATCAAAATAGATCCGGAGGATGACCTTGCGCCCGATGTTATTGCCCGTGACCCAGAATCGCCGGATGCAACCCGGCCCATTGATATCCGCGAGGACCGAAGGGGTTGTCCCCTGAAACTTGAAGTTTCGGGCGACGCGGCGCGAAATCGAATTTTCGGGCAGGTTCAGGCCCCAATCAAAATCAGAGGAGGTGCCCGCCCGCAGCGTGCTTTCTGGAAAAAATGAGCCAAGTCCGACGGCGAGGAGGGCAAGACCAATCGAAGCAACGGCGGAACGTGAGAAACAATTCATTTGGAGGTGGCGGACATTAAGAAAGAAAAAACCTAATCATCAGCGGCGAATGCCAAAAACCTGAGCCCGGGGTTAATATACCCTAATATAATGAAATTCAATTTAGCGAGAATCGTTTGGCTGGCTGGCGCGGAGCGAGGACTCCGAAGGTGACAGTCAAACGATATAGATCGCTCTGAGCAGCTCGGCAAAGGGGTGGTCCTCGGGGCCACGGGACGACGGCGATTCCTCCTTTGTCGTGCGGAGCAGCGAACTCTGGCCCAGGAGCGGCGCATACTCTCTGCGTCGCTGCGCCGTGAGCGGAGCGGGCGGGAGCGTTGGTTTGATGAAGGCGGGTTGACTCGGGCAGAGGCACACTGGCGTGATCCGGCTCGCGCGCGGTGGGACTGCGTCGCCAATGAAAAGGCCGCCGAAATTCGGCGGCCTCGAGAGAGTAGGGGAATTGCGTGGCGGGCTATTTTTTCTTCGCGGAACCCATTCCATCCACCCCCGGCGGCAAGGTCGGCACCGGCGCCGAGACCGGCGGGAGTTTCCAGGCGTCGGGAGTTACCGTCTTGATGTTCGGCGTGATGTCAGCCTCTTTGCGGCGGAGCGACCACTCGACGCCGCCAAAGAGCATCGATTGAAATTCCGGGCTGAGCCAGGTGTCTTCACGGTGCGCGAGCGAGGAATAGAACACGCGGCCCTGGCCATACAGGTGAACCCAGGTGTTCGGATAGTTCGGGCGCTGGTAGGGCGTGTTGTAATCCTTCGGCGGCCAGTCCTTCGTGCCGGGGTACGGATCCTTCACGCTGCTCGCGTCCATCACGAGCAGGACGTGGAGGTCTTCCGAAAAGTCCGTCATCGAATACCATTCCTCCTGGCGGTTGATCTCCTTGCCGACCTTCGCCATGCCGGGGAATTTCTGGTCCACGGAGTAGGCGCGGGCGATCTGCTGCGTGCCGTGCATGATGAATTCACAGCCGAGCATCCGCGCGTAAGGATCGGTCTTGTCGCCGAGGTTCCGGTAGCGCCAGGTACGCGCCACGCTCGTGTTGGTCTCGGGCGTCTCGCCGAAGTGGTACGTGTCGGACGCGGAATGGGTGCCGATGAAGCCCTTGCCGCCCTTGATGGCGTCGAGCAGCGCCTGTTTGCCGGCGGCCGAGATCGGCGGGTTGCCGTCCTTGCCCTTCGCGGACAGGTCGCCGCTCGTGAAGAAGAAGTACGCGTCGAACTGCGCGAGGTATTCGGGCGTGAAGAGGCTGCCGTCCTTCGACAGCACGAACTCGATGTCGTGCTGGGCGCCGTACTCCAGGAGTACTTTGCCGGCAAAGGTCGTCTGGCCCTTGTCCTCGTGCACGACGCTGTGCTCGTAATTCGAGCACTTCGTGAAAAACAGGATGCGCTTTTTCGCCTGGGCGGCTTCCGACGCCGGGACGATGGAAAGGGCCAGCGGCAGGCTGAGCCCAAGGAGCAGATGGCGGAATGAGATCATAGGGGAATGGGAAAATCGAGGTTGAGTGCGGCGGCGGTCCGAATCGACTCCTTATTTCGTCAGAAATACTTCACTCTGCACGAGCTGGTGCACGAGGTCGCGCACGCCGTAGTGGTGGGCGCTGGTTTGCCTCACGAGGTCCTCGATCTTTTCGCGATCGCTGAACCGCACCGGGGCGCCCGTGGCGAACACGGTCAGCTGGCGAGCCAGATTGCGCGCGAGTTGCGCCTCATCCTGCAGGAGCAGTTGCTTGAAGTCCCGCACGCCGCCGAAGGCGCGGCCGTCGGCGGTCTGCCCGCTCGCGTCGACTGGGCGGGCGAGGTAGAAGGCAAACGGCCAGCCGTTTTTTCCAAAACCGGGCACCGGGGCGACATGGACCGCGGTCGCGCGATAACGATCGCGCCAGCCGCCCATCACGTCGAAAGCTTCGAGGGCAAAACCCGGCGGGTCGATTTTGCGATGGCACAGCGCGCAGCTTTCGTCGGCGCGGTGCTTGTCGAGTTGCTCGCGAATCGTGGTCGCGCCCCGGATGTCCGGTTCGACCGCGGGAACCGCGGCGGGCGGGAGCGGGATTTCGTAGCCGACGATGCGCTCCATGATCCACTTACCCCGGAGGACCGGCGAGGTGGTGGTGCCGTTGGCCGTGACCTTGAGCACGCTGGCCTGGGTCATCAGGCCCCCGCGCACGCTACCCGCCGGGAGGCCGACCCGCCGCATCGCGACGCCGTCGACACCGGGAATGCCGTAATGCACCGCGAGGCGCTCGTTGAGGAACGTGAAATCCGAATCAATGATGTTCCGCGCCGGCAGGTTGTCCTTCAGCATCGCGGCGAAATAGAGCTGCGTCTCGTCCAAGGCCGCCTCGGTGAGCGCGTCGTCGAGATAGTAATCGTTGTAGAGCGTCGTCGACGGCGTGGTGTCCTCCATTTTCCGGATATCGAGCCAGTAGTCGAGGAACGCATTGACGAACCGACTCGCGCGCGGATCGCTGAGCAGGCGCTCGGTTTCGGCGCGCAGGATTTTCGGCTGGTGCAGGTCACCTTTCGCCGCGTGTTGCCGCAGAATCTGATCCGGCTCCGAATTCCAGAGGAACAACGCGAGCCGCGTCGCGAGCGCGTTGTCATCGAGTTTGCCGGGCTTCTCGTCGAGATAGACGAACTGGGGTGAGGCGAGGACGGCCGTGTAGCCACTCAGCATCGCTCCGGCAAAACCGAGACCCTTTTCCAGGCGGTTCTTAATCAGCCCGAGGAAGAGCTGGACGTCATCCTCCTGCACCGGTCGGCGATAGACCCGTTGCATGAAACCCCGGAGCAAGCGCTCCGCGTCCACGGGAGGATTGGCGGACACGACTTCGACCTTCTGGCTATCGGCCGCCATGCCGGCTTGTGCCCCAAACCCGCCACCGCCGCCGCCCTGGCCGCGACCCCCCCGGCCGCGCCCGGGAACTTGAGGACGGATCAGCTCGACCGCGACCCCGACCTCTTCTGCGGCCACCTTCTTCATCGGGAGATCGCCGAACAACAATTGGTAGCCGGCGCCGGTGGACTCGTCGTAGAGCGGGCCTTCGACGTCCATCCACTGGAAGGCGACGCCCGGCATGCCGTCGCGCTGGGAAAGCGGATTCGTGAATTCACCCTTAAATCCGGTGGGCCGGGAGCGGAAAAACCGCGACGAATCGGTCACGACGAATTCGTTGCCGAGCAGCCACACTTCACCCAAATCGCGTTCGACGGGCTGCGGCTCCAAATCGAAGCCGCCGAGGCGGCGATTCGCGGCCGTGCCTTGGGCGTAGATGGTAATCGATTCGTTGCGGCGTCCCTCGGAGACTTGGTCGCGATCGGGTCGGAACCACTTGGGCTCTTCCGGCGTGCCGGTCGGGTCCTGGCCATTCTTGTAGAGCTGCCGGCTGCCGCCGCCGCCGACCCAGATGGTGTAACCGCTGAAACGGAAGCGATACCGACCGGCGACCGGGGCCCGGAAGTTGGTCCAGCGCGAGCTGAAACCCGTCACGTAATTGCTGGAAATCCAGCCGACCGCTTCGCGATTTCGCACGGCGGGATCTGCGTCGCCGACGGTCAGCGGGGTCTCGCGCCGGCGGACGTCGGGCTGGCTCTTGCTATCGAGCACCGGAATTTTCATCCGCTCGGGCATGGGGCCGAAAATGGTCGGACCGAACGTGGCCATGCCCTGTTCGTCGCGCGCATAGATTCGTTTCGTCGTGGTCGGCGGCCGGGTGAGCTGGACGCTCATCGCCTGGCGCATGGCATAGTCGGCTGCGCTCATGTAGCGGGCCATGTGAACGTAGGAGACGTCCAGTGCCGAACTGACCTTGTTGAAGCGATAGGCTTCCCCGTCTTCCGGTAGCTGTCCCTGCACTTGCAGCCACGGCGCGTTCAGGATGTCGCGCAGGGAGTTTTCATACTCGGCCCGGTTGAGTCGGCGCCGGGTCACACGGCCGTCGGCCAGGGCTTTGTCCTTTTCGAAGGTCGTGAGCGCGGTCGCAATTTCGCCGATGAAGGTGCGGAGGCCGCCCGCGGCGGGACGTTTCTTTTCCTTCGGCGGCATCTCGCCGGCCTTCACGCGGTCGTGAACTTTTACCCAAGTCGCGAAATTGGCCGCGTCGGCCGGCTGGTACGCGAGCGTGGTCAGGTCGAGGCCGCCCTCTTTGTCGACGTCATTGTGACAGCTCGAACACTGGCGATCGAGGAAGAAGGTCGTGCCGTCGGAGAGGGTGGCGGCCGGGATGAGCGCGGTCGAAGCGGTCGCGAGCAGGCTGGCCATGAATCCGCGGGTGAAAAGGGAGCGAGGGGTGGCGCTTGGGTGGATCATGGGGTTGGCCCCACGGTGGCGGGGTAGCCGGTGACGCGGGTGGCCACCAAGTTCGGCAATTTGGTCCGGTGGTCAAGCCGGGCGGCAACGCGAGGCGGTTGAGGGACCGGGTGGGTCGCGCGTTCCGCCGCGCGACCTTTGGCAGGGTCGATCGAACGTTCTTCGGCCGCGCACGGAGTGCACGGCCCACCTGGTATGATTAGCCGACTTGTTTGCGACACGAGGACCCACAAAAAAGCCGCGCGGGTCGGCGCGGCTCAGGATTCGACGGGCCGGAACCGTTAGGGCGCGGCGTTAATTTCGCTGACCAACGAATCCCATCGCGCCGCCGTAAACTCTTTGCCGAGGGCCGCGCGACTCGCCTTGATCTGATGGATCTTCGCCACGGCCGCTTCACGGGCCGGTGAACCGATCATCTGGCCATTGGCGCGGGACTCCAGTCGCTTGATTTCGCGGTCGACGAGGTCGAGGGCGGCCTTGGTGTCGGCCTGATTGGCGGGATTGGGATGAATCTTGCTGACCTCGAGGGCCGCGCTGCGTTCGCCCGGAGCGACCGGTGGTGGCGTCCGGAGCGGAGCCAGGAAATTCGCGATTCGCTGATACTGCAGGTTGATGTCGTACCTCAGTTCATCGTACTTCACTTGATCGAATTGGACTTTGGTCGCTCCGCCCTTGCGGCCATAGGCGCCGTCATCGCCGCCCCCTTGGGCGCCGCGCCCGCCGCCCGAACCCATCGCCATGCTCTTGGGCGCCTTCCAGCCCAACTGCGTCGCGCGGGTCTTCAGCAGGCCGATGTAACCGGAAGTATGAACCTTGTGGAGCGGATCGTTATACTCCGCAAAGATGGCGTCGAGCCGGGTGAAATCCGTCGTGAGGATATTGAAGTCAGCCGTGTGATCTTCCGGAGGCGGCGCCTCGTCGGCGCCAACCAGGGCAGGAGCAATAAAACCCAGGAGGGTAATCGCGAAAAGAGAGATAACGGTAATGCGGCGGGCGGCGGGCATGGGAGAGCGTTGAAAGTTGGGAGGTAAAAGTTGAAAGCGAGGAAGGGTGGCGTGATACGCAGTCGAGGGCCCGCAATCGTGTTCCATGGTCCGGGCTTTCAACTTTCAACCTTCAACGCTCAACTAAATTTTTCCGGCTCAGGTCATCTCCAGGCCGCGCATCGTGCCGGTGGCGGAGGAGAATTTGTCCTCTTCGATGCCGAGGCGATGGAGCATCGAGAGATGCAGGTTCGTCAGCGGATAATTGCGCTCGCGATCGAAGACCAGATGCTGCCCGTGTTTGAAGCCGCCGCCGGCGAAAATTACCGGGAGATTCTTCGTCACGTGCGAATTGCCGTCGCTCAAGTTGGAGCCGAAAAGCACCATCGTGCGGTCGAGGAGCGGTTCGCCGTCTTCCTTCACGTTCTTCAGTCCGGTCAGCATGGCGTTGAGCGCCTTCAGCTGGGCCGAATCCAGCGCCCGCAACTGGGCGAGCTTCGCCTCCGACTTGCCGTGGTGCGACAGACCGTGGTAACCCTCGGTGATCGCGACCTCGAGCGGGCTTTCCACCACCGGTGTGCCGGTGCAGCTGATGAAGAGCGTGACCGAACGCGAGGAGTCGGTTTCGAAAACCAGGCGCGTCAGATCCATCATCTGCTTCACCTTTTCGATGAAGCGGGCCGAGTTGGTTTGATCAATTGGCGCCGACGCCTTGACCACTGGCTTGGGTTTCTTTTCCCAGCCCTGCGAAACCTTCAGCCGGTTCTCCAAATCACGGACACTGGTCAGATATTGATCGATGCGATCGCGGTCTGCCGCATCCACATCGCGCTGCAGGCCCTTCACCTGGTCGGAGATGGTGTCCATGATGCTGCGACCCACTTCCAACTGTTGGATCTGCGCCTCAACCTCCGCCTGATCGCCTTGCACGAAGAGCTGCTTGAAAACCGCGGACGGGCTCTGCTCGGGCGGGATGGCCACGCCGCTGCGCGTATACGAAATGGTCGTGTTGCCGTTTACCGCGAGTGACAGCGACGGCATGCGGGTCTGAATGCCGATTCTTTCCGCGACGAGCTGGTCGAGCGAAATCGTGTTCTTGAACGATCCGCTGCCCGAACCGGGCGCGCCGGTCAGCCAGCACACTTCCGTCGAGTGACTGTTGCTCACCGAGGGGAGCGAGACGCCGGTGAAGACGGTGAAGTCATTGCGGTGGTCGGCCAGCAGCTTGAGGTAGGGGGAGGCGACGTAGTCGCGTCCCGTGCCCGAGGGGGCGAATTGATCCACGAGCATGCCGAGATTCGTGATCGCCGCGAACATCCGGCGCGGCTTGGCGCCGGGTGCCAGAGGCGAGGACGACTGCTGGGCCCGGCCGAAAACCGGGAGCATCGCGTTGAGCAGGGGCAGGGAAAGTACGACACCCGAGCCACGAAGAAAGTGGCGGCGCGACATGGGCGTCCGGGTGGAAATGAAAGGTCCGTATGCTGGCTGGGTCTGGGGCGAAGGTTTCATTTGGGAGCTGGTTGGGTGGTTTGGAAAATCAGCACGGGCGGGGCGTTACTTGTTCAGGAAAAGTTCACTCTGGACGATTTCATCCACGATGCTGCGGACGCCGAACTGACGCGCCTTGGTCTGGTCGAGGATCTGCTCGATTTTGGCGCGGTCGCTGAACCGCACCGGTGCGCCGGTGGCGAAGATGGAAAGCTGTTTGACGAGATTGCGAGCGATCTGCCGCTCGTCCTGGAGGAGGAGCTGCTTGAACTCCCGCACATCCTTGAACGGACGGCCGTCGGCCGTGAAACCGCTCGGGTCAACCGGCAGCGCGTAGAAGAACGCGAGGGGCCAGCCGTTATGCCCAAAGCCCCGCTCCGGGACCTGGCCCGACGCGGCCAGCGCGCGATAACGGGTCCGATAGCCGCCCATGACATCGAAGCTCTCCAAGGCGAAACCCGGGGGGTCAATCTTGCGATGGCAGGCCGCGCAGCTTTCGTCCGCGCGGTGCTTGTCCAGCTGCGCCCGGATCGTCGTGGCGCCGCGGACGTCGGGTTCGACGGCCGGGACCGCGGCCGGCGGCGGGGGGAGATCGTAGCCAACGATTCGCTCCATGATCCATTTGCCACGCAGGACCGGCGACGTGGTGCTGCCGTTGGCAGTGACCTTGAGCACGATCGCCTGGGTCATCAGCCCGCCCCGTACGCTGTCGGTCGCGAGGGCCACCTTGCGCATTTCCACGCCTTCCACGCCGGAGATGTTGTAGTGCTCGGCCAGTCGGTCGTTGAGAAAAGTGAAGTCCGAATCCACCACGGTTCGCGCCGGCAGATTCTGCCGCAACTGCTCGGCAAAGAAAAACCGCGGCTCGTCGAGGGCCGCTTCCTTGAGCGCATCGTCGATGAAGTAGTCGTTGTAGAGCGAGAGGTCGACGGAGGTTTCATCCATCCGGCGCACATCGAGCCAGTAGTCGAGGAACGCGTTGACGAAGCGCTGTGACCTCGCGTCCGCGAGCAGTCGGGCTGTTTCCGCGCGCAGGACGGCGGGCGTGTGGAGATCGTTTTTCGCCGCGTGCGCCCGCAGGGCCGCATCCGGGGGCGAGTTCCACAGGAAGAAGGCGAGGCGATCGGCCAAGGCATAGTCGTCGAGGCGACCGGGCTTCTCGTCGAGGAACACAAATCCCGGCGAGGCCAGGGCCGCCTGATAGCAGGCGATCAAGGACCCGGCAAAACCGAGGCCCTGATCGTGCCACTTCTTAAAGAGGCCGACATAGAGTGCGACATCCCGCTCCTGCACCGGGCGCCGATAAACCCGGGCGAGGAAACCGCGAATCAAGCGATCCGCGTCCGGCATCGGGTTGGTCGACTCCACCTCCACTTTCACGAGCGTCGTGGGCGGCCCGATGTTGGGGTTCTGCTGTTGGACACCCGGCGCGCCACCCCGGGCGCCGCGTCCGCCTCGGCCGCCGCCCGTTTCCGACGGGAGGAGTTCGAGGGCCACGCCACCCTTGCCGTCAGCGGCCTTCGTCAACGGCAAATCCCCGAAGAGTAATTTATAGCCGGCGTCGGTGGCTTCGTCGTACAGCGGACCTTCGATTTCCATCCAGCGGAAGGCCACCCCGGGCACGCCGTCGCGCTGCGCGAGGGGATTGGTGTAGGCGTCGATCGCGGTGAAGCCGGGCCGCGAGCGGAAAAACCGCACCGCGTCCGTGGCGATCATGCCGCCCATCGGGAGCCAGGCGTTCTTGATTTCGGAGACTTCCGCCTCGGGCCGCAGATTAAACCGCCCGACCTCGCCGTAATAGCCTTCGCCCCGTCCACCCGTCTTGATGTAAACCTTGATCGGCTCGTCGCGGCGTCCGGGACTGACATCGGCGTGGTTGGGCCGATACCATTCGGGCGGCACGTAGGCCTGCGCGATGGCTTTTTCGTCGGTGAGGGCATCCGGGGCGATTCCGCCCTTGATGCGGGAACCGTTGGGCCCGACCCAAATTGTGTTGCCCGAGAAGCGCAGATTGTAGCGGCCCGTGACCGGCGAGCGAAAATTCCACGGGTAGTTATTGCCAATCTGGAAGTGACTGGCGGTAAAACCCATGGCCTCCAGCTCGCGCTTGGCGGGATCCGCGTCGCCCACCGTGAGCGGGGCCTGCCGCGTGAGCGCGGGCAGATCCGGGCCCGAGCCCAGGACCGGGAATCGGCCGCGGTCCGGATTTCCATCCTGGCTGCTGAAGCTGATCGCGTCCCGCGCCCAGTAGCGCGTGGTCTTGGTGGGCGGACGCACATACTTGGTCGCGAGCACCTGCCGTATCGCGTTGCCCGCCGCCTCGACATACTTCTGCATGTGCACGAAGGACACATCGAGGGCCTTGCTCACCTTGTTGAAGTGGGCGGACTCGCCGTCCTCCGGCAATTGCCCCTGCACTTGCAGCCAGGGCGCGGACAACAGGTCGCGCAGCGCATTCTCGAATTCACTGCGATTCAACCGGCGCCGCGCGGCGCGGCCGGACTTCGCCAGCGACGCCTCCTCCGCGGCGACCAACGAGGACGAGACATTCTGCAGAAACGCGGTCATCGAGGCGGCGTCCGGGCGTTTCTTTTCCTTGGGCGGCATCTCGCCGGACTTGACGCGGTCGAACATCTTCACCCATTGCGCGAAATTCTCGGGATCAGCGGGCGTATATTCCAGCGTGGTCACGTCGAGTCCGCCCTCCTTGTCCACGTCGTTGTGGCAGCTGGAGCAATGGCGGTCGGTGAAGTCGCGCACGTCCGATTCGGCCGCGAGGGGAGCGCTACGCAGCGATAGCGTCGTCGCGAGTGCCAGCCCGGCCACCAGACCGGCGGGCCGGACGAGACGAAGGCTGGGGTAACGGGCCAAAGTTAAGGGGGAAAATTTCATGGGGGTGAGACGGGAAAGGTGTCGTGTGACACCAGACGGCCCAAAGGGCGAATCGTTGTGCCAGTGGTTATCCACCGGGGCAGGAAGACACGGTTAGCAAGAAGGCAAAGGGGCGGAGGGGCCGAAAGACTTGGTTTGGGGTAAAGAGCCGATCAAGGGATCGGTCCTTCTGCGGGGGCCGAAAGGGGAATTTTGGTTACCGTTAACTCACAAACTTATTTCCGGTGGCGGCTGAAATCAATCTGCGTTTTGCGGGGCGCGATTGCTGCCGGGTGGCGCCGGCTTGGGAGTGAGGCCACCCGGCGCCGCTTTTCGTGGCGCGACCCGGTGCGCCGCTCCAGAAAAACACGGGTGTGGTCAGCAGCAGTTGCAGCCTGCCCGAAATTGGCCGCGTGACGCGATGGAGCAGGTGCGGCCAGAGCATCTCACCCATCGCGAGCACGAGGACGGGCAGGGAGAGGGCCGCGGCCACGTAGAACTTGGGGCGCAGATAGCGTTCGTGCGGCAGCCCCATGTAAACGGGGGCCTCGGTGTCGGGGGGGCGACCGCCGGTATCGCGGCGTGGTGGTCGTGCGTTGAGGGAGCGTTCATCACCCAGGGAGACGGATTCGCGCACGGATTCTTGCAATAGGAGGCAGCACGATCCGAAACGGTAGTGGCTTTCCTGTGCGGCGCGAGGGAGGAGCGCAATTTCCGGGATGGAATCAGCCGGGCGTGCGGCGCGATTAGCCCTCATCCATCCTGGCGTAGCGCAACCGCAGATGACGGATTTTTTGGCCACAGATTTCACGGATGGGCACAGATGCCGGAGGATCGTATTGGTTTTTGTCCGTGTAATCCGCTTCCGCCGTCGCGGGAATCTCCACCGCGTGCCCCGATCGGCGTTGCCCTTCAGGTGGGCGGTGCAGGGCACCCCGCGCTCCCGTGCGCGGCAGGGTGACCTGCCCCTTCGTCAAATCGTGCAGGCGCAGGCGATTCTTGATGGGCGCCTCACCGGTTCGGTATCTCCACGGCGTAAACGTTGTTGGCGGTGCCCTTGAGGTGCACGGTCAGCACGATCCAGTGGAAATCAGGCGTCAGGTGGGGATTGGGTTCGATATATTCGGCCTTCGGGTTTTCGTAGGTCCCGGAGAAATCGCAGATCCGCACGACGGGCACCTCCAGGGTTTTCGGGTTTCGCTGGTCGAGCCGGTAGAGGCAGAGCCACGGATTGGTATGCTGGAAACCATCGCCGACCGCCCACTTGGCGTCCGGTCCGATGGCATAATGGATGGACCGATTGTTGGATCGGTTGGCGGCGGTGACGGCCACGCCGCCATAGGAGGCAGGGGCGACCGACTCGCCTCCGTAGGAATAGCGCGTCTCCACACCGGTTTTCACATCCAGGCGGGCGAGGGCCCCCGCGCTGCTGATGTCATACCAGACGGATTCGCCGTCGCGATCCCAGAACTCATGCGTGATGCCCTCGGCCTCCAGCGCTGCTCCTGTCCGCGGCATGGTCACCTTCCCGGTCGTCAAGTCGAGCAGGCGCAGGCGATTTTTGATGCGCAGCGTGACAAAGCCTTCGTGGATGAACAGCGCGCGGTTCGGATTCGTCGGCGAGCCCTGCACATGGCCCAGCCAGTTGCTTTCCTTGTCCTCGAACACCACCGCGATCTTACCCGAGTCGATCTCGACCGAATAGATGGCGTTGTGCCGCTCCATGTGTTCATACGCCGCCACCCAATCGACCCGCCGCAGATGAGGGTCCTCCATTACGGGCTTGGCCGCCACCAGCTTCGCGTGCGTGTCGGCGAGTTGATCGCAATAGGCGAACAGCAGTTTGCTTTCATCCGCGGTGAAGCCGAAACCCGCGCCTTGCGCCAGCCGGCCGTGCGGGACCGTGGCGATCTTGCGGGTCTCGCCACTGTCCAGATTCAGCAGGAAGACATCGTCGCCCCGATCGAACGCCGCGCTCCGCCGACGCGGCAGCACGACGAGGTGCTGGCCGGTCTGCTGGGTGAGCTGCCGGATCTCGCCGGTCTTGAGGCTCAAGGAGAAATAACCCTGGTCTTTGCCGCGCCGGCCGCTGAAGAGCATCATGTCGCCGTCGGCGGTGAAGATGTTCTGATGGAAATAGAACACACTGGCGGTGTCGAAGCCGCTCGTCAGGTTGACGACCCGGGTGCCGGACGTGGGATCTCGCCAGGCCACTTCCGGGTTGTCGGAATGCTGCTGCCAGATCGAACCGATGGTCCCAGACGAAGGCTGGGCCACGGCGGACCATGCTTCTGCTCCAGTGAGCGCGGCCCCGAACGCCAGGGCGAGGCGGATGAAATAACGGGTGGGGTTGGGGGAAGAATGCATGGGTAGATAATGAGACGTGCGGCCCGGGAAGGCGATACGCGATCAGCCGGTGAAGAAACGGGTCCGGCCAAAGTGCCGGCAAGGGGTCAAGTGCCGGCAAGGGGTCATGCTCGAATTATCGACAGAACGAGTTTTCAAGAAAGCGTTGGAGTGAATTCAAGAAGGCACCGGGCTGGTTCGATTGGCCTAGTTTGCAACCTCACTCCTCCTTTGCCCCGCCGTCGTAGCGGATGGCGTGGCCGGCTTCGAGCAGGGCGTTGTTCAGGAAGGCGGAGGGGCCGTTGGCCCCGGGTTGAGCGTTGAGGGTTGAGAGCTGAGAGACCGGAGCGGGGGTTCGAGCACTCCACTCTGAACTCTTAGCTCGCAACTCGCGGATGAACACGTCCGCCAAATACCGATCGTATTTATCGGGTTTCGTGGTGCTGATGATCACGTCGTCGCCGGGGCGGAGAAGGGCGTCGACGAAGGCTTTGGCGGCGCGGCCGGCGGCGGTGGAAATTTCCGGGCAGTCGAGTCCGCGCAGGCGCAGTTTCAACTGGTGCGTGTAGCCGGGTGCGATGGCGAGCGCGACGAGCAGCGTGTCGCCGTCGATCACTTTGCGGACCGTGGCGGCGTAGGTGAAGAGTTCGGCTTTCGTCGCGTCGGCCACTTGGCGGACGCCTTCTTCGGACAGGCGCACGATGTCCTTGGTCGTGAGGGTGGAAGCGGGACCGAGCGCGCGGTAGATCTTGAAACCGAGATCGACTTCCGGCCCGTCGCCCAAATCGACGATCGGATGCAGCCCGGGCGTGCCGCGGCGGGGCGGGAGGAGTTCGACGGGTGGGGCGAGCGTGGCGTCGGCGGAGGCGCGCGCGACGGCGTTGATAGCGCGCACGCGTGCTTCGAGTTCGGCCTTGGTCCAGTTATTTTTCAGGGCCTCCTTCAGCAATTTCATCCGCTGCGCTTCGTCACTCACCTGGCAGAGCAGGCGGCACTTCGACCAGTCGAATTCGGCGCCCGGGCGCCGAATGGGGAAATACCGGTGGAATTGGGCGCATTCCCGCAAGGTCCGGACGCTGATGCCGGTGTCCACGGCAAGCTTCTCGTAAATCTTCGCACCGTAGTCCGCGCGGTCGCGAAACTGCAGGATGTGTTCGTTGATCAGCCGGCCGGTCTCGTAATAGGTGTCAACCCACGCCCGATCGATCTGCGCGCGGCCTTGGACGACGACGGCGACCACCGCGTCGCGCAATTGCGCGTACGTCTTCGGCGTCGGACTGATCGCGCGCGCGGGCATGGGGCAGCGGAAGGCGGTATCCTCGGAGCCGGGATGACGAGTGACAAGTGGCGAGTGACTCGAACGCGGGAGTGGGGTTCGCCTTCCCAGCGGGCCTGGGTCGACCTGTCTTTCGGAAATGGCGCGGGGCCAATCTTTGGACAGGATTTACTGGATGCAGGGTTTCCCGACCGACCGTTTTCGTCGGCCGGCGCGCGCTTGTTGTTTAGGAGCGATCTAACGGCCGTTGGCCGCGCGGCGGAACGCGCGGCCCACCTTTCGGGGGTGCGCGTGACGAAATAAAAAGGCCGCCGGGGTGCGGCGGCCTCGAAGGAACAAGCGCGCCCTCCTTCGTTCCGCTGGTGCGGAACTTCGGAGGGAGGGCGACATCAGCGGTATTCTTCGCCGGTGAGCGCGTTGATGATTTTGAAGTTTTCGACGTGGTAATTGAGGTCCGCCCTAAAGGCCAACTTCACGCCGAAGAGCTTCTCCATCCGGACGAGCAGGTCGGCGTCTTCGCTGCGGAGGCGCTCGAGGATGCTCGGGTGCACGAGGACGCGCAGCGAGTACTCCTTGCCGTCGTTTCGCAACTGGAGGCGGCGGACCACGGAGCTGAGCTTGCGCTGCAACTCGACACTCATGGTCGTCGCGCTCTTCACGATGCCGCGGCCGCGGCAATACGGGCAGTCCGTGTAGAGATTCGACGATAACGACTCCTGCTGCCGCTGGCGGGTCATCTGCATGATGCCGAGCGACGAGATGGGGAGGATGTGGTTCTTCGCCTTGTCGCTCGCCATGAGGTCGACCATCTTTTCGTAGACGGCGTTGCGGTGGCGGCGCTCCTTCATGTCGATGAAGTCCATGATGATCAGC
>CANJNJ010000116.1 GCA_947474995.1 Opitutaceae bacterium
CCAGTCGAATATCCCGTCCGTATTTCCCCAGAATGCCGCGCACGGAGTGCCCGGCCCACCTCGGACCATGCACGCGAGGCGGCATCCCTTGCCTCCCCGGCGTTTTTCCATTCGCCAACCCCTACCCGCTCGCTTACTCACCCAACCTTCCCGTGAACGAGACGCCTCCCGCCACCACCGCGCCCATCCCCAATGTCCTCGCCGAACGCTACGCGTCGACGGCAATGAAGGAGATCTGGTCGCAGCACGGTCGGGTCGCCCTCGAGCGCGATTTCTGGATCGCCGTGATGAAGGGCCAGCGCGATCTCGGCGTCCCGATTCCCGCCGACGCGATCAAGGACTACGAGAAGGTCAAGGGGCAGATCGACCTCGTCGCGATCGGGAAGCGCGAGCGCGTCACGCTCCACGACGTCAAGGCGCGGCTCGAGGAGTTTTCCGAGCTCGCCAAGCGCCAATTCATTCATCTCGGGCTGACGAGCCGCGACCTGACGGAGAACGTCGAGCAGTTGCAGGTCTTCCGCTCGCTGAAGCTGGTGCAGTTCAAGGCCGCCGCCGTCCTGCTGGCCCTCGCCACCCAGGCCGACGCGCACCGCGATCTCATGATCACCGCGCGTACGCACAACGTGCCCGCGCAGCCGACGACTTTTGGCAAACGGCTCGCGATGTTCGGCCAGGAACTGCTGATCGCGTTCACCCGGCTCGAGGAATTGATCGAGCGTTACCCGGTGCGCGGGCTCAAGGGCGCCGTCGGCACACAGCTCGATCAGCTCACGTTGCTTGCCGGCGACAGCAACAAGGTCGATCAGCTCGAGGCGCGCGTGCTGCGGCACCTCGGCTTCCATGCGTCCCTCGATGCGATCGGCCAGGTTTATCCCCGCAGCCTCGATTTCGATGCGGTAACGGCGCTCCACCAACTCGGAGCCGGCGCGGCCAGTTGCGCCACCACGCTGCGACTCATGGCCGGGGCGGGGCTGCTGACCGAGGGTTTTCAAGCAGGCCAGGTCGGTTCGTCCGCGATGCCGCACAAGGTCAACGCCCGCAACTGCGAGCGCGTCTGCGGCTTTTCCACCATTCTCAGCGGCTATGTCACGATGACCGGTGCGCTCGCCGGCCACCAGTGGAACGAGGGCGACGTCTCCTGTTCGGTCGTCCGCCGCGTGGCCCTGCCCGATGCCTTCTTCGCGATCGACGGTTTGCTCGAGACCTTCCTCACCGTGATGCGGCAGATGGAGGTTTTCCCGGCTGCGGTGGCGGCGGAGAACGAGCGCAACCTCCCTTTCCTCGCCACCACCACCATCCTGATGGAGGCCGTGAAGCGCGGCGCGGGCCGCGAGACAGCCCACGGAGCGATCAAGGAGCACGCCTTGGCCGCGGCCAAGGCGATACGTACCGGCGATGGCGACCCCGATTTGCTCTCGCGTCTGGCGGGCGATCGCCGTCTCGGACTCGGGAAGAAAGCGCTGCAAGCCATTCTGGCGGAAAGCGCCCGTTTCGTCGGCGCGGCGCCCCATCAGGTCGACGCGTTCGTCGGCGCGGTTAAGCCGCTGGCCCGGAAATACCGCGGCGCCGCGGACTATCTTCCTGGTCTCCTCTTGTAGTCAGGGAGCGTAGCGCCGGGTCTCCGACCGGCGTCGGGGATAGTCGGTTCTGGCGTCGGGAACGTCCCCCCGGCCGGCCGACCGATGACACGCCCGCCCCCTGACCAGCCGGCGATGGGGGAAATTTGAGTTTGCCACATCGCGCGGCGAGGCGCTTGTTTGGACCTTCACGTTCGAATCAAACCTTTATCCACACCCTCTGTCATGGCTGAACTCGCAGGAAATGTTTTGGTAGGCCAATCAGGCGGCCCTACTTCCGTCATCAACGCCAGCGTCGCGGGCATCATCGCGGAAGCGTTGAACCATGAGTGCGTCGAGGAGGTCTACGGTGCCCTTAACGGCGTGCTCGGCATCCTCCAGGAGGATCTCATCGACCTCGCCTCCGAATCCCAGCAGCAGATTCGCGCCCTCCGTTACACCCCCGGCGCCGCCCTCGGCACCTGCCGGTACAAGCTCAAGAAGCAGCAGGACTTCGAGCGCGTGCTGGAGGTCTTCAAGGCGCACAACATCCGCTATTTCTTCTACATCGGCGGCAACGACTCGCAGGACACCGCGGACAAGATTTCCAAGCTGGCCCAGCAACAGGGCTATGAGCTCCGCGTCATCGGCGTGCCGAAGACGATCGACAACGATCTCCCGGGCACCGACCACTGCCCCGGCTACGCCAGCGCCATCAAGTATATCGCCACCAGCGTGCGCGAACTTGCCTGCGACAACGAGGCCATGGGCCAGGGCGATCTCGTTTCCATCGTCGAGGTCATGGGCCGCAGCGCCGGCTGGCTCGCCGCCGGGGCCGCGCTCGCGAAGCGTCGGGACCACCCGCACGATCCGCCGCACCTCATTTATCTCCCCGAGATTCCTTTCGATCAGGCGAAGTGCCTCGAGGACGTCAAACGCGTGCTCAAGCGCGAAAAGTTCTGCCAAATCGTCGTCGCCGAAGGCCTCGTCGATAGCGACGGCAACTACGTCGCCGCGGATGCCGCGACCGACGCATTTGGCCATGCCCAGCTCGGTGGCGCCGGCGATGCGCTCGGCGAAATCATCGGCGCCAATCTCCCCGGCGTGAAGGTGCGCGTGGCGAAGCCCGGCCTGCTCCAGCGCTGCGCCGCCCATGCCGCTTCGAAGACCGATTCCGACGAGGCTTACCTCGCCGGTCAGGCCGCGGTCAAAGCCGCGATCAACGGCGAGACCGACAAGATGGTCACGCTCGTGCGCGGCGAAACCGAGCACTACACCTGCGAAACCGGCCTGGCGCCGCTCAGCGAGGTGGCGAATTCGGTCAAGAAGCTGCCCCGTGAGTGGATCAACGAAGACGGTGTGAGCATGAATTTTCAATTCCTGCGCTACGCCCAGCCGTTGCTCCAAGGCGAGATTGCGATTCCCCACGACAACGGCGTGCCCGTCTTCGCGCGGCTCGACAAGTCACGGGTCGACAAGCAGCTCAGCGCCTACGAAACCTAATCGTTTTCTTCCTGGATTAAAAGACGCACCCAAAAGGTGCGTCTTTTTTTGTCCTTCGGAGACGGGAGACCAACGGGGGACCGTTGGGTGGGTCGTCACGATGAACGGGCGGCCGTTGGGGTCCCGTCTCAGCCGGAACGTTGCCGCCAGATCTCGTTTCACCAGTGAAAACGAACTCACGGAAAGGTGGAGCGCGTTGACCTCAACGCGCTGCCGTAATTTCGCTCTCAGGTCAGCCGCTTGGGGACCAGCGGCTCCACCTCTCCGGCCCAAATCCGGCTCGGAATGACCATGCCCTTTGGGGCGGCCCACCCCTACCGCACGCAAATCCGCAGCAGCCGGTCATGCACGGCGGTCGCCGCGATGGGCTCCGCCGATTCACCCGTGCCAATCAGGACGGGCCACTCCCGCGAATCGGCGGGGCACGCGCCGTGCGAGCCCCTGACGAGCGTCGGATCCAAGGGAATCACGTCCATCAGCATGCGGAACCCAAGTTTCTTCCGCAGCAGCTTCGCGGCGACCCGCAGCTTCGGCAGGCGCAAGGCCGGGTCCAGGAAAAGCTCCACGGGGTCGTAGCCGTACTTGCGGTGGATATCGACGCAGCGCGCGAAGTCCGGCGCCTTCCGCTCGTCGTCCCAATAATAGTAGGTGAACCAGGCGTCCTCGGCGGCGACGGCCACCAGGTCACCGGCACGCGCATGATCGAGCCCGGCGGCACGTTTGCCGGCAGCGTCCAGGACCTTCGCCACGCCGGGCACGCTCTCGACCAGGGTCCGCACCGCCGTCAGGAGCGCCGGGTCGTTCACGTAGATGTGCGCGACCTGATGATCAACGATCGCGAAAACCCGGCTGGCTCCACAATCAAGCAACTCGCAGCCCAGTTCCTCCTTGATCGCGATCCAGCCTTGCTGCCGAAAAAGCCGGTTCAGCGCGATCGTGCGGTTCACCGCCGTGATGCCATACTCCGAAAGCACGAGGACCCGGACATCGCGCTTCGCGTAGAAATCGAGCAAACCGCCCGCGACGCGATCGATCGCCCGGCAATCCGCCGCGAGCCGCGGATCATCCGGCCCGAGCCGCTGCAGGTTGTAGTCGAGGTGGGGCAGGTAAACCAACGACAGGTCGGGCCGGTGTTTTTCCTCCATCCATTCCGCCGAACGCGCGATCCATGCCGAAGCCGCGAGCCCCGCCGTCGGACCCCAGAAGGCCGGAAACGGAAACTCACCCAACGCGCCTTTGACTTCCTCGCGCAGCGTCATCGGGTGCGTGGAGACGTCGAAGACCTTGCGGCCGTCCGCGGGGTACATCGGCCGCGGCGTGATCGACCAGTCGGCGCTCGAGTACATGTTGTACCACCAGAAAAGTTTCGCGCAGGTGAAGCCGGGGCGCGCGGCGCGGCATTTTTCCCAAAGCTTCGGCCCCTGCACGAGGTGGTTCGACTGCTTCCAAAAATGGTGCTCGGCCAGCTCCCGATCATACCAGCCGTTGGCCACGCAGCCGTGACCCGAGGCCGGCAACCCCGTCAGGTAGGTGCTCTGCGCCGTGCACGTGACGGCCGGCAAAACCGGCTGCACGCGAATCAACCCGCCCGCCGCCGCCGCGGCCTGCAGGCGGGGCATGTCGGGCCCGAGGAGGCGTGGCGTGAGCCCGACAATATTGAGAACGGCGGTGCGGGCCATGGCGGTCATCCCCAGACGGGCGAAACCAAACCGTTTGTCGTTCCGCCTTCAGGCGGAAGGATTGCGTCACCCGGATTCCGCCCCAAGGCGGAACGACGAACACGGCGGTGTTCGTTAGGAGCCATAACGGACCCGCAATTCGTCGAACGACGCCTTGACCACCGGTCCGTCCATTTCGTGCACGTCGAGCCGCTGGCCCGGCCCGCGGATCATCGGGATCGTCAACTGGCCGCCGAGGTGCTCCCGGAATTCCTCCAGTCCATCGATCATGTCCTGCCGACCGCTCGGACCGCGAATTTCCTTAATCGGGGCGAACAGCTGAAAGCCCAAACGCTGGATGATGCCGAGGATGCGTTCCGCGACGGCCTCCGGGAGCAGACCGATCCGACGCGCGTAAATGAGGTCAACGGCCATGCCCACGGCGACCGCCTCGCCGTGGCTCACGCGAAACTCCGACAACTGCTCCAGCTTGTGCGCAGCCCAGTGACCAAAATCAAGCGGCCGGGCCGAGCCCCGTTCGAAGGGATCGCCACCCGTCGCGATGTGCTCCATGTGCTGCCGGGCGCTTTCGCGAATCACCGCCTCATAGGGCTCGGGCGTAAACGTGGCGAGCGCCTCCACCCGCGCGGCGATGAACTCAAAAAACGCGGCGTCACGAATCAACGCCACCTTCAGGGCCTCAATCAGTCCGGCCCGGCGATCGCGCGGAGAGAGCCCGTGAAGAAATGCGAAATCGTTGACGATCGCGTGGGGCACCCCGAACGAGCCGAGCCAGTTTTTCTTTGTGAAGTAGTTCACGCCGTTCTTCACCCCCAACCCGCCGTCGGCCTGACTGAGGCTGGTCGTGGGCAGTCGTACCACGGGAATGCCGCGATGCGCCGTCGCCGCCCCGAAGCCCACCAAGTCGAGCACGGCGCCGCCGCCGATCACAATGACGAAGGAATGCCGGCACAGCTTGGCCGCGTTGATCACGGACCAGATCCGCTCCAGTTGCTGAAAATCGTTTTTCACCGCCTCGCCTCCCGGCAGCGCCACCGGGGCAGTCTCCAACCGTACGCGCTTCGACCGGGCGACGAACCAGCGCGTCATCCGGCCGGCGAAGTCGGGGAACGCGGACTCGAGACCGGAATCAAAAAAGACGATCGCCCGAGCCGTGCCGCCGGGCTCGCGCGGCGTGAGCAAATCGGCGAGCGTGTTGTTTTCCGCGGCAAAAACATCGCGCGTGAATATCACCCGGTGCTCATGTCGCAGCGTGATGGGGAAGGAGACGATGTCGGTGGGGTCGGGCATGCGCGAGCGGCCCATCAGACTTGTCTTAAAGATTCCCGGCGCAAGCCCCGAGCCACGCCCGCCACTCCGGCATGCGCTCATATTTTCCCGCCCACGCCCACCGCCTCCCCTCGCCGCCAGCCCGCCTTCCTGACCACGACCGCCCATTCAAGCCCCGCCAATTTGATGTCACGGCCGTGACATGAAATTGGCAGGCTGGCCCGGCACGTGCGGCGGGGCTGGGCGCAGAGGTGGCGCGAAATTGAGTCGTGGCCAACCAGACGATGACCCCGGGGAACCCGGTGAGCTAAGCTAGGGCACGCGCGGCTCGGAGCGGGTTCTGCGTTTCCCCGCTGTGCCCTACCGGGATGGCTACGTCGCCGCGGCCACGCGCTGCGCCCAGCGACCAACCGGAACCGTGGCGGCACACCCCATGGCCGCATACCACGCGCCCGCCCAGCCCAGCGCCAGCGCGTCGATCAAGGGAATGAACGCGAGCAGCCGCCCCACCATCCGGCCCAGTTTCGCCGCCGGCGCGCCCGGCTGGTATTCCCAGCGCGCCATCAGGCTCAGCCCCACAATGTAGACGAACAGCGAAGTTACCCACCAAAGAAACGCCGGGCGCAGCGCGTGGCCCGGGAGCGAGGCGAGGGTCACGGCGAGCAACACGCGGCAACCCGCCATCAATACCACCGATCCGATCCACCGTTTGTGAATCCAATCGTAGACGAGAATGGTCGCCGCCAAAGCCCCCGCCCACCACGCGGAGCCGCGGGCCGCGATGAGCAGGCCCAACCCCGCTGCCATTTCCAGGGCGGCGATTCCCGCCGCTCCAGCGCGGGTCACGATCCCGCGCGGAATGGCCCGCTCGGGCCGGCGTTGGGCATCGAACTCCGCGTCCGCGACATCGTTGAACGTGGCGCCGCCCGCATACACCAGACAACCCGCCGCCACGGCGAGGGCGAGCAAGCCGGCGGCCGGCCACGAAGTCACCGCGGTCGACGAAAGCATCAAGGCCGCGAGCACGTTGCTGGCGACCGAGGGAAAATTTCCCGCCCGCGCGAGGTCGAACCACGCGCGCCCGAGCGAGCGCCCTGGCGCCGCCGTCCCAGCCATCACTTCTCCGCCTCCTGCCGACATTGCAATGTCGTCCCCGCGTCAGCCAGTCCGCGGGCGTTCAGGGCTTCGAGTGTCCAGGAATATTCGCGGACCAGCTGATCCTCAATCGGCAGGCGCATCGCCGGCGGCAGCACTTCCCAGGTGTAGGTCTCCATCTCGAGATGCGTGCAGGCGGTGGGGTGGTGCCGCACCCAATCGAGGGCGCCGAGCAGGTGATCGCGGGTGTCACCAAACGGCGCTCCCGGCTTCGCATGCAGGGGAACATGAAAATGAATCCGCCACTCGTCACCGGGCAGGGATGCTTCCGGATCGGCCAGCGCGTCCGGCAGGTCGACAAAGCGGCGCCGCGCCACGCCCCCGTTGCCGACGACCACCTGGTGCAAATACGTCGGCTCGACAAACGCCGCCAGCGCCTGCCGCCCGGCCGCGTCAGGCCGGACCCGCAGCGCGGAACTGAGATGCAGTTTACTGAGCCGCAAACCGGCCGCGGCCAGCCGGTCGAGCGCCGGCAGGGGCGACTCGAACTCCACTGCCAGATGGCAGCAGTCGTAATTGACCCCCACATAAGGCAGCAACGACTCGACCACAGGATCGCTCGCGCGCCACTCGTTGAAAAAGGCCACGGTTTCCTCGGTGGTCTCAAACAGGCAGAGCGGTTCGGGTTCGAGCCCGAGGTGCAGATCGCGCCCGGTCTTCGCACTCAGGTCGGCAATGAAGCGGCCGCACTCGGTCAGGTTGGCGAAGATCGCCTGGCGCCGCGCGGGTTCGGCGGCGACGAAGGCTTTGAACGAGGCCGGCACGGTGCTCACGCTGCCGGAAACCCCGGCCGGCAAGAGTCGCACGAGGATCTCGAAAAGCTGCTTCGTGTAGGCCACCCGCTCCGGCGTGGACCAGTCAGGCGCATAAACCTGTTCCTTCACCCGCGTCCCGTGAAAATTTCCGTAGGGAAATCCGTTGATCGTGAAAACGTAGCATTCGTTGATCCGCAGCCAATAGTGGAAGGCGGCCAGCGTCTCCGGCTGCACCAGTTCCGCCGCGGCGCGTCGTCCGAGGCGGAGTCCGATCGCGTAAAGCTGGCCGAACGCCACGCGCCGGCGCACCGGAATCGTGTGCTTCTTCAGCGCGGCGAAGGTCTCCGGCCAGGTTTCCCCGCGGTGAACGTTGGTGCAGTAGGCGAGATGCTGGCCTCCCTGGAGGATCATGCGGTTGGGGTCACGCCGCGGGACTTATCCCACGAGAAACTTCGGACACTGGGAAAGGAAGCGAACGGGATTTTGATAGAGGACCTGATCGACAAATTCCGCGCTGTGCCCCCGCGCGCGCATCTCGAGCGCCGTCTTCGGCACCGCCAGCGGATCGCTGACGCCCCAGTCACACGCCGAGTTCAGCCAGATGCGCTCGTGGCCGCAGACCTCGAGCATATCCACCGCCCGCGGCGGCGAGGCCTTCGAATCGGGATAAAGCGTGATGCCCGCCCAAAAACCCGCGTCGAGCACCCGGCGAATCGTGTGCTCCTCGACGTGATCGATGATCACGCGCTCGGGCTTCACGCCCCGGTGCGCCTTCAGCCGGTCGAGGATGAGATTGGTGCCTTTCAACTTGTCCTCGAGGTGCGGCGTGTGGACGAGAATCAGCTGGTCGTATTTGACCGCGAGCTCGATGTGGTCCTCGAGCACGGCGAGTTCGTTGCGCGTGTTGCGATTCAGCCCGATTTCGCCGATGCCGAGCACATTGGGGCCGCCGAGAAACTCGGGGATCAGGGCCAGCACGTCGCGCGCCAGCGCCAAGTCTTCGGCTTCCTTGGGATTGAGGCAGAGCCAGCAGTAGTGCGGCAGGAGAAACTTCGCCGAACGGGCCGGCTCGTATTCCGTCAATTGCCGGAAATAATCGCGAAAGCCCGCCACCGAACCCCGATCGAAACCCGCCCAGAACGCCGGCTCGCACACCGCCGCGCAGCCGGCCATGACCATCGCCTGATAGTCGTCGGTCGTGCGACTCACCATGTGGCCGTGCGGCTCGATGTAACGCATACCGGGAATTATTTGGCCGGCGGCCGCCAGGCGCCGAGGGCCGCCTTGCCGGACGACACGCGGTCGGGCTTCGTGGTTGGGTCGCTCAATTTTTCCAAGATTCGCCGCGCCCGCTCCGGCTGGCCGTCCCCCAGCAAGGCCGCGGCTTCGCGCAAGGCCACGCACCGAAAATCGCCCGCCACCTCGTGCCGTTCGACCCGGTCGAGAAACGCCGCGACTTCGAGCAACTTGGCCCGGACCGGAATGAAGCCGCGATCCACGACCGCCCGCGGAGGAAGCGGAGCGGACAATCGTGGGGAAGTGCGGGTTGAACGGGGCTTGGACACGGGTGAATAAACAGCCGGAAACTCAAATTCACGAACTCCGGCCAACGCAAACAAACACCACCTGTGCCGGAAATCAACGAAGCATGACGCCCCCCATAAATCAGGGTCGGACAGGTCCACGTCGGTCCATGACAATGGCCCACGCTGACCGCGCCTGACCAAACCCTCAATCCGTTTGGCCACAAATTTCACTGATGGGCACAGATCCAGAGGATTAAATTTGTGCTCCTCAGTGTAATTTGTGGCAGAAAATTGCCTGGTCCCTTTGGTTGCGGCCCAGCCTTTCTTTGCCTTCTTGTGGACATCACCGCATGCCCGAAGATCTCATCCTTGTAGACGCACGCAACCGCGCGATCGGCCGCGAAGAAAAACGGGCGGTGCATGAACGCGGGCTGCGGCATCGCGCGTTTTCCATTTTTCTCGTCGATCGGGACGGCCAGCTGCTGCTGCAGCGCCGGAACCGCGCCAAATACCACTCGGGAGGACTGTGGTCGAACGCCTGCTGCGGTCATCCGCGGCCCGGCGAGCGCACCCTCAGCGCCGCCCAACGGCGCCTCGGCGAGGAACTCGGCGCCACCGCCACCCTCCGTTTCGGGTTTCTGGCCCGTTATCGAACCGGGTTCGCCAACGGCCTGATCGAAAACGAAATCGTCCACGTCTACTTCGGTCTCACGCCCGAACAGTTCGCACTGAATCCCAAGGAAGTTTCCTCGCTCGCCCGCCACACGCTCGCGCGCTTGCAACGCGACATCCGCCGTCAGCCGGGAAAATACTCGTACTGGTTGCGGGACTATCTCGCCCGCCACACCCCGGCCATCAAGCGAGGGGTGGCGGACGTGTTGAAACGGGAGGTCCAAGCGTAAGCCCGCCAACGCCGGTCGGAGACCGGCGCGACGCTACTCACGCCGTGCCGGTCTGACCCACGGCGACGTAAGGCTCTTCGTGCAACGCCGGCGCCCGGCGGGCGGTCAGCAACTGCCACCAGACGCGGGCATTGGCGGCGACCACCACACTCACGAGAATGAGAAAGACCGCCGTGACCGCGGCATCCACCCGGTTGTTGAGCAACTGCGCCTGCCAGCTGACGATCTCGGCCGGCGTTCCACCCTTGGCGATCTGCGCTTCAAACCCGCGCGCAATGGCGAGAAATCCGAGCGGCGCCGCACTGAAAATTTTCATCAACCCAGCCGTCATCGTCACGGCGCACAGCCAGACCAGGGGCAGGATCGTCACCCAGATGTGGCGCGTCCGGCCCATCTTGATCAACACCGTGGTACCGAGCGCCAGGGCCAGCACCGCCAGCAGTTGATTCGCGATGCCGAAGATCGGCCAAAGCGAATTGATGCCGCCAAGCGGATCGACCACGCCCTGGTAAAGGAACCAGCCCCACATTCCGACAAACAGCGCCGTCGCCAAGGCCCCGGCTCCCACCGAGCGGGTGTCGCCGAGCGGTTTCCAGACCGAGCCAAGCAAATCCTGCATGAGGAACCGACCCACCCGCGTGCCGGCATCGATCGTCGTGAGGATGAACAGCGCCTCAAACATGATCGCAAAGTGGTACCACAGCGCGAGGGCCGCCTTGCTGCCGACCACTCCGGCAAACATGTGCGCCATGCCGACCGCAAAGGTCGGCGCGCCACCGGTGCGCCCGATCATCGTCTTTTCCCCCACGCTGGCCGCGAGATCGCTCATCTGCGCCGTCGTGACCGGGTACCCGAGCTGGGTCACCTTCGCCGTCACCGCCTCGGCCGTGCCGGCCATGTTGATGGCGAAATATTGTCCGGGCTCCATCGCGCAGGCGGCGATCAGTGCCATGATGCCGACGCACATTTCCGTCGTCATCGCCCCGTAGCCGACCATCCGGATATCGCCTTCGCGCGCCAGCAGCTTGGGCGTCGTCCCGGAAGAGACCAGCGAGTGGAAACCGGAAATCGCCGCACAGGCGATCGTGATGAAACAGAAGGGAAACACCGGACCGGCGAACACCGGGCCCGTGCCGTCGATGAACTTCGTGACGCCGGGCATCTTCAACGTCGGCGCCAGCACCATGACGGCAATACCGAGCGCGATCACGGTGCCGATCTTCATGAAGGTGCTGAGATAATCGCGGGGCGCGAGCAGCAGCCAGACCGGGAGTACCGAGGCCAGAAAACCGTAACCCATGATCCACCACGCGAGCGTGGTGCCGTTGAGCGTGAGCCAGCCCTCGAGGCTCGTGCCATGGAGAAATTGTCCGCCCCACACCGCCGCGAGGAGCGCCACGACGCCAAACGCGCTGATCCAGGCCAGCTTGGTGTTGTTGTGGCCTGCCGCCTTCATCCCCAGCCCCATCACGAGCGCGATCGGCATCGTCGACGCGATCGTGAACAACCCCCACGGGCTTTCCGCGAGCGCCTTCACGACCACGAGGGAAAGCACCGCCAGCAGGATGATCATGATCGCAATGATGCTCACCAGGGCAATGCCGCCCGCGAAGGGACCCACTTCATCGCGCACCATCTGCCCGAGGGATTTGCCGCCCCGGCGCGTCGAGCAAAACAAAATCACCGAATCGTGCACGGCGCCGCCGAGGGTCGCCCCGATCAGGATCCAAAGCATGCCGGGCAGAAAACCAAACTGCGCGGCGAGCACGGGACCCACGAGTGGCCCGGGACCGGCAATCGCGGCAAAATGGTGGCCGAAGACGACCCATTTGTTGGTTTTGACGTAATCGCGGCCATCGCCCTTCACTTCGGCCGGCGTCGCCCGCAGGTCATCGAGGGTGAGCACCTCAGCCATCAGCCAGGCCGAATGGAAGCGGTAACCGATCGCAAACACACAGAGCGCGGCCACGACCATCCACAAGGCGTTGACCGGTTCGCCGCGGGCCCAGGCCAGGATGGCGATGGACGCCGCGCCGAGCCCGGAGACGGCACTCCAACCGATTACGCGGAGGGTCTTTTTCGAAGTGGATTCAACCGTGGCAGCAATACTCATGGGGTGAACGAGGTTGCCGAAAAATATGCGGCCGGACTGCCGGGGTGCAAGCGCCGACCACATGCTCTTTGCGCCCGGCAGGCCGATTAATTCAGAAACCGGAAAACCAGGAGCTGATGCATGGCTTCCTGGCTTTTAAATTAATCCGTCATGGGCATAAGTTCGCCCCCTCAAAATGGTCTTGCCCGCGCGCCGGTCGCCAACGTTCCCTCCTACTCTTATGCCCCTAGTTAAAACCCGGTCAGTTATTTCCTCTCTCGTCGCCGCTTTACTCGCCGTGCCGATGCTTTGTTCCGCCGCATCCACCCCCGCCCTCGTCTCCATTTTCAACGGCAAGGACCTCACCGGGTGGAAAGTCAAAGGCCCCGAACTCTGGCGCGCCGAAAACGGCGTCCTTATCGGGCAGAGCAACGAAAAGAAGGTTGGCGGACTGATTGAGACGGAAAAGAAGTACCGGGACTTCGTCATCGAGCTCGACGTGAAATACATTCCGCCCGGCGACAGCGGAGTGGTCTTCCGCACCCCCGGACTCCAAATGCAGATTGGGACGTCGCACAGCCTGGAGATAGAATTGACGGGATCATTCTACCTCGGGAAGGAAGCCTATCCGGAACGTTCGACGGCCAAGGACACCTGGCGCTATTTCAAACCCGGCGCCTGGAACACGCTTCGACTGGAAGCCCGCGGCTCGACCTTTGACGTCTCCGTCAACGGTCACCACGTCCTCACCTACTCCGACGACAAGCATCCCGAAGCCGGCCCGATCAATCTTCAGGTCCACAACAGCATGGATATGAAGGTCGAGTTTAAGAACATCCGCGTCGCGGAACTCTGAGCGGGTGGCAGAACCGGAACCGAGCCAGGACAGGCTTGGAATTCAGAAGCCAGAGCCAAGAGAGGGCTCATGGCGTTTTGGTTTCTGAATCCGCCTGAGATCCAGCGATTGACGACGTAGCCCGCTTCGGGAGAAGCGGGATTATTTCGCACGCTATCTGACATCGCTCCCTGCCCTCCCCAGACTGGGTAAAAATCTGTCATTCCGAGCGAAGCGAAGAATCCACGCAGGAGGCTCACTCGACGGCATGGATTCTTCGCTTCGCTCAGAATGACAAAATGAGTTCTTTTTCGAGTTTTCACACGGTCTGTCCCGGGCAGGGCTACGACCAGCCCTTCCACTAGCGAATCCGGGCTAATCACCGGGCCGAGGTTGCTGCTTTTTCCCGGGACCGCCCGGGGAAAAGCCCAACGCATCCGCGGCGCGAACCCACGACGCTTCGGTCCCAAAGCCGCCCGGTTTGATCGCCAGCAGCCACGCGCCACTCCCATTGTCGGCGGACGCGAGCACCAGACCCGGTTCGATATCTTCCAAGACGCGCAGCGAATCGATCCCAAAGGCATCACACAGCGCGCGCGCCGTCTCCCCCCCGGTCGCCATGATCCGGCGAATGCCGGTGTAGGTCACGACCGTCCGCGTCGCCTCGACGATTGCCGCCAGCGCCCCCCGGCTATCGGATGACGTCTCGTCGCTGCCGCGCGGAGCGATGTGAAGCGCCACTCCTCCGTGAACCCGAATCGCGGCCACCGCTGCCCGCGCGGCCGCACCGGGATTGGCCGGACTCACCTCAATCACCGGCAGTCCGCGCTCCCGCGCGAGCACTCCCGCCTGCGTGCGATTCGCCGGATGCGCGCTGCCACAAACAAACAACACCGCCCCGGGTGGAAGTGCGGGACGCGCCCCTTTCACCGCCGTCGTCGGGTGCGCGGCGCCGAGCCGGGGCGTGAGCGCCCGCGCCAACGCGCCCGATCCGACTCCCACCCACGGGACGCCCGCGGCCTCCCGGGCCGCGATGCCGTTCGCCAAATCCTCGTCGCTCGCCGCGTCGAGCGCGATGGTGCGATTCTGCGCCGCCTCCGGCACCACGCCGAGAATCGAACTCTCCTTCACGGGATTCGCCGGATCGCGCCCGAAATCCGTCTCCGCCACCGGCACGCCCTGCACATGGAGGATGCCTTTCCGCACGATTCTCCCCGCGTGCGGATTGGCGGGCGTAAAGAGCAGGGTCGTCTCGGGCAACGCCGTCGCGAGCGCCGCCAGTTCCGCCGCCACCGGACCGCGCATCGTGGAATCGATCTTCTTGAAGAGCAGTTGCCCGCCCCTCGCCCGGCCCCAGGCCAGCGCCTGCATCACGGCGGCAGCGGCGGCGGCGGGCGGCGCGTTGCGCGTTTCCGTGGTGAACCCCACCACCTCGTCCGGCCCGCAGGCCTTCCACCCTTCGAGCGACCAGGTAACCACGGCGGGAAAACCCGCCTGGCGAAACGCCGCCGCCACTTCCAGGGCGCCACTCAGATCGTCAGCGAGGAAGTAGTCGTTCATGTCGCCGAAGCCAGCCTGCGTGCACGTAGTTCCGCCTTCAGGCGGAAGGTTTGTCCACCTGGGAGAGCGGGTCGGATTCCGCCTGAAGGCGGAACGACAAACACCGCCACGCTCATTTCACCAGGCGTCGGCCGTTTGCCATTACCGCCGCCAGCTTCAACGCCTGCACCAGGCTGCGCGGATCACCCGTGCCCTTGCCCGCATTGGCAAAGTCCGTGCCGTGCTCGACCGAGGTCCGGATGATCGGCAGGCCGAGCGTCACATTCACGCCCTGCCAGATCCCCAGCATCTTGGCGGCCACGTGGCCTTGATCGTGGTACATCGCGATCGCGCAATCGAACTCCCCCTGCAGCGTGCGGAAAAAGACCGTGTCGCCCGCCAACGGCCCACTCACGCGAAAGCCCTGGCGGTTCGCCTCGGCGATCGCCGGCGTGATGAATTTGATCTCCTCGTCGCCAAAGAGCCCGCCTTCACCCGCGTGGGGATTGAGCCCGGCGATCGCAATGTGCGGCTGCGCGATCCCCAACTGACGCACGCCGTCGTGAGCCAGTTTCACGACCTGCAGGATCCGTTCCGGCTTCACGCGGGCGATCGCTTCGCTCAGGGCCACGTGCGTGCTGACGTGGCAGATGCGCAGTTTGCCCGCGACCAGCATCATCGTGACCTTCGGCTTGCCGCATAATTCGGCGAGCAGCTCCGTGTGTCCGTCGTATTTGTAACCCGCCTCGTGCAGCGCCGCCTTGTTGATGGCGGAGGTCACGACCGCCTGGGTTTCGCCTGCCTGGGTCAGTTCGACCGCGCGCTTGATCGCGTCATAGGCCGCGCGGCCCGTGGTGGCGCTGATTTTCCCGCGGACCAGTTCGCTGATTTTGAGATTGGCGAGATCAATGACATCGATGATCGCCGGATCGTCGCCCGCCTCAGCGGCCCGCGCGATGACGCGCACGGTCGACGGCACACGCGTAATCGCCAAGGCCGCCCGGACGACCTCCGCATCGCCAATGACGATCGGCCGGCAGACGCTCCGCACTTCGGGGTCGGCGAAGCCCTTCGTGATCAATTCAGGCCCGCTGCCCGCGGCGTCACCGAGCGTCACGGCGAGAATGGGTTTGGTGGGGGAAGGCATCGCTTGAGGTGGCTAAGATTGAATGTTGCCCGCCTCGGGAGAGGCGGGAGACCCTGCGCTCCCGCGCAGGGCTACGAAAACCAGGGATTCACTCGGCTCGAAAAAATCCACGTTGTTCGATGAGCGGGGCATTGTTTCCCCTCAATACGACGCCTGAAAAATCGCCAGCGCGTCGGCTTCGGTGACCTCGCGGGGGTTGTTCTTCAGCAACCGCTGAATCTTGCTCGCTGCGTGCGCGCACTTCGGCAGGTCGGCCTCGGGAATGTTCACGTCGCGCAACCGTTGCGGCACGCCGCAGGCGAGCGACAACGCGGTCAATTTGGCGAGTCCCGCTTCCGCCGTCGCCAGCGGCGTGCCGGCCGGCTTCACGCCGAGCGCGATCGCGATGTCCGCATAACGCTCTGGCATCGCCGGCAAATTGAACCGAAACACATGGGGCATCAGCAGCGAGTTCGCGATGCCGTGGGCGACGCGGTATTCGCCACCGAGCGGAGCCGACAGCGCATGCACGGCCGCCGTGTTGACCGGACCGAGGCAAAGCCCGCCGTAAATCGCGCCGAGCATCACGTCGGTCCGCGCGTTGCGATCCGTGCCCTGCTTCACCGCCGTCTCGATGCTCCGGCTGATCCGCCGGATGCCCTCGAGCGCGTAGAGGTCCACCGTGGGATGCGCGGCCTTGTTGGCGTAGCCTTCCATGCAGTGCACTAGCGCATCGATGCCCGTCGAGGCCGTGACGCTCGGCGGCGAGGAGATCGTGAGATCCGGATCGCAGATCGCGAGATCCGCCACGAGGAACGGACTGACCACGCCCTTCTTCAGGCTTTCGTCGATCAAGACGGCGTTCGGAGAAACCTCCGCCCCGCTGCCGGCCGTCGTCGGGATGCACGCGAGCCACAGGCTCCGGCCTTTGAGATTGTTGAGTCCAAACACCTCGCTTGGCTTCTGCTTTCCGTCGTAAAGCGCCGCGACCAGCTTCGACGTGTCGATCGGACTGCCGCCGCCCAGGCCGACGATGCCATCGGGCTGGAATTTTCGCGCGAGCGCGACCACCTCTTCGAAGAG
>CANJNJ010000117.1 GCA_947474995.1 Opitutaceae bacterium
GAACGGGCGGGCGCGCGGCACCTTTGCCCTCGGTGGCGTCGCCGGCGATGACCGCGTAGCTGCCGTATTGCGGATCGCTTACGACCTTCGAGTTCAAGCCGAGGGTATAAAGTTTGACGGGATTCGCGGCGGTCGAGGTCTGCAATGGCAGCACGCGGTTGTTCTGGTTCTTCAGCAGGACGATCGACTTGCGTTGCGCGTCCATGGCCTGGGCGCGGAACTCCGCCTTGCCCACGATGGAATCGGCGACGCTCGCCTCGACGTAGGGATTTTCCAACAACCCGAGGGCAAACTGCTCGTGCAACAGCCGCGCCACCGCTTCGTCGACCCGGGCCTGGGTCACGAGCCCCGTTTGCACCAGGTCGATGATCGTCTGTTTGGTATTAAAACCCGACAGGACATCCGTGCCGGCGTTGATCGCCACGGCCACGCGCTCCGGGATGGTTTTCTTCTCCAAGCCCCAGGCGCGCGCGTTGATGATCCCGGTATCGGAATTCACGTAGCCTTTGAAACCGAGCTTGGTCCGCAGCAGATCGGTGATGATTTGCGGTGAGAAAGCCATGCCGGTCTGGTCGTAGGTCACTCCCTCGTAAGTCAGCGCGATGGGCACACCGTAGTAGGCCATGATGGACGACACCCCGGCGTCGATAGCGGCCTGGAAGGGTTTCACCTGGTAGCCGAATTTGCCCGCCGGATAGACCTGATTTTTGCCGAACGTGTAATGCGGATCCAAACCCATCTCCTGCGGGCCGCCACCGGGGAAATGTTTTACCGTCAGCGCCACTTTGGTCCCGGGGTTGACGGGCCCGCCTTGCAGTTCCTTGACGAGGGTCGAAATGATTTCAGCGGCGAGATCGGCATCCTCGGTGAACGTCTCGTGGATGCGGAACCAGCGCGGTTCGGTGGCGAGGTCGGCCATGTAGGCGTAGGCGCCGCGGAGCCCGATGGCGTTCCACTCCGCGCCCATGGCCGCCGCGAAATTCTTGATGACCGTCAGGTCGCGCGTGGCGGCCAGGCCTCCTTCCTTCGGCCATTCCGAGAGCGAGCCCGCCGGCTCGTTGATGCCGCCGCGAGCCTGGCGCTCATAGTGATTGCGGGCGTTCGATTTGAAGATCGCGGGAATCCCGAGCCGCGACGCCTCGACCATTTCCTGAATCGTGTTGGTGAACTGCGCGGCTTCACGCGGCGTGACCTGCGCGCCGGCAAAACCGGTGCCGGGCTGCCCGTTGGGCGTCGCCGTGACCGAATTGCGCAGGATGAAACGCGTCATCTTTTGATCGCGGATGAAGTTGACCGCCGCCGCCGGCGCCACGCCACCGGGGTCGGCGCTCAGGCTGTCGATGAGCATCATGCCCGCTTTCTCATCGAGCGTCATCTGCTTGAGCAGATCGGCGGTGCGGGCTTCGACGGGCAGTCGCCAGTCCTCGTAGGGATCCAATTTGCCGTTGCCGTTGGCGTCCTTGAAGCGAAGCCCGCCGATGGTCAGCACGCCCTTGGAGCGCGCGGTGATGATGGGTTGGGGACTGGCGGCATCCGCTGGCGCGATCAGGCCGACGCAGGCGACAAGGACGAGCGCGAAGGAGGTTGGTAGAGTTTTCACGGTGAGTGGGTGCCCGACTTCATCTGGTCGCTGGGCGGCCACGCCGGGGTGCCTTCTTCCCACTGGTTGTCCGTGAGCTGCTGCACGTCGGTGCCGTCGGGTTTTACCCGGAAGAGATCGGCCGAGCCTTCGCGGTCGGACGTAAACACGATCGACGCCCCGTCGGGCGCCCACACCGCATCATAGTCGATGTCGCGCGTGGCCAGCAGCGGGCGTTCCTCACTGCCGTCGGCCGCGGCGAGGAACAGACCGATTTGTCCGGCGTTCGGAAAAACGCGGGCGAGAACAATCTTTTGCGGATCGGCGGCGCCGGCGGCAACGGCGACCAGGGCGGCGGCAAGCGCGAAGACGAGGCGTGGGGCTGAGTTCATGCGGAGACGAGCGGGTTCAGGAACGCTGAGGGGGAAACGTTAGGACGCGGCGAGGTGTCGTTCGATCCGGCGATCCGGGATCAGCCACATGATCGCCACCGCCGTGAACAGCGTCATGCCAATCCACGGGCTGACGAAGGTCAGGCCGATGCCGACGACGTAGACCACGAGGGAAATTTTCCCTTTCAGGTCGGCGCCAATCGCCCGGGCCAGCGTGGAGTCGGCGCCTTGGGCGGCCACGAGCACCCGCGCGAGGATGTAGTAGCCGGTTCCCGCCATCGCCAGGACCAGGCCGTAGACGCCGACGGTGACCATGGCGAAATGGTTTTCGCCCATCCAGCCGGTCACGAAGGGAAAGAGCGAAAGCCAGAACAGCAGATGCAGGTTGGCCCAGAGCACGGCACCGTTCACGTGCTTCACGGCCTGGAAGAGATGGTGGTGGTTGTTCCAGTAGATACCGACGTAGATGAAGCTGAGTACGTAACTGAGGAACACGGGCACGAGGGATTGCAGGGCGCTGAGGTCCGTGCCGTGCGGGACTTTCAATTCGAGGACCATGATCGTGATGATAATCGCGATGACGCCATCGCTGAACGCTTCGAGTCGGCCTTTGTGCATAGGGAAAATGGGGCCCGCTCAGGCTGGCGGCGAGGCCGGCGGATTCAAGCGCGGTCTCTGGGAGTCGAGGCCAGCGGCACGCGGAGTCGCGGAGCGCGCCGCGAGGCCGAATTCATCTTCCTCAATTGCTTGCTCCGCGCCGCCGCGTCTCCACGTGAACAGAAATCCTGGGCCCCGTGGTGCGAATTGATCCTTGAACGAGCCGACCGACTCCGGTGAGCCTGCACCTGATGAACCCCATTCGCGCCGCCTGCTTTCGCCCCCTGGGTCCGACTCGACTGGAACGCGTGGCGGACTGGCCGCGGCTGCCGAATTGGATCTCGTTCGATCGCGTCGTGGGCGTGGCGCTCGATTCTCGCGGCTACATTTACGTCGCGCATCGCGGGGAGCATCCGGTCCTCTGCCTGAATCCCGACGGCACGTTTTGCCGCGAGGTCGGGCCGGAGTTGCAGCGCAAGAGCATCGCCTACGATCTGCGCGGTCCCGTGCCCATTCCGATCGCCACGCGCTACTGGCTGCATGGCCTGCATGTGGACCCGTGGGATAATGTCTGGATCACTGACGTCAGCCGGCACCTCGTGATGAAGTTCAGCCCCGTGGGCGAACTGCTGCTCACGCTCGGTGTCGACGGCGAATCCGGTTGTGATGCACGGCGGTTCTTCCAGCCCACGCATGTCTGCGTGGTGCCGTCCGGCGAATTTTTTGTCACGGATGGCTACGGCAATTCGCGAATCGCGAAGTTCGACGCGCGGGGAAAATTCCTGAAAGAATGGGGCCGGCGCGGAACCGAGCCGGGTGAATTTCACACGCCTCACGTCATCACGCTCGGGGCCGACGGGCTGCTCTACGTCACGGATCGCGAGAATGATCGCATCCAGGTTTTCGATCCGGAAGGCGGCGTGCGCGCGGTCTGGCCCGGCCTGCATTCGGTCGACGGCCTGACGGCCGCGCCGGATGGATTCATTTACGGCTCGGGCGGCATCGACAACTCCGTGATGCGTTTCGACCGGACCGGAAAGCTGCTCAACGTCTGGGCCGAGCCGGGCGCGATGAGTTATCCCCACGCGGTCGCGGTCGGGCCCGACGGCTCCATCTATGTCGCCGAGACGGGCGACGTCTGGGTCGTCACCGGCAACAAGCCCGAAGACCGGGCCATGGCCCCGCGGGAGGGAGCGGAGGGAAGCCGATTGTCCAAGTTCCGGGTGGTACCGGCCTCGCGCTAGTCCGGATACCACACCTCCAAGTTTGAAATATTCTGGGTGGGACCCAACGGCCATTGGATTTTGGCCCATAGCCCGGAAGCTCCACGCGGCCAAGACCGCGGCCTGGATTTTCGAACCCGCTGTGGCTGCGCAGGGGGGAGAGGAGTGTTCTACTGTCTGCCCGAATCGTCACAGCGAGCGAAGCTCTTCTTCGGTCCCGGTCGAGCAAACCTCCAATCGTCCGGCATCTGTGCCCATCGGTGAAATCTGTGGCCAAAAAATCTCTTCCTTTGGTTGCCGGCTGCAGGCCGCGGGCGGATAAGTCCGGGCTAGGTGGGGTAGCCAAACTTCTGCAGCGTGGCGCCGGCCTCGGCGAGGAACAGCGCGAGCGCCTCCGGCGGCATCTCATCGCGAAAGCTCCCGACGGCCCCGCGGCGAACGAAGGGCCGATCTTTCGGCCATTCCTTGGTTTCCCAGCCCAACTTGGCTTCGCGCTGCTTTTGACGCTCAAAGGACGCATTGGCCACGGCTGCGGCGAGTACCTCCGGCGCGACCTCGAGTCCGGCGAACGCCATCAGCCGGCCCAGTTCGCGCACCGGTTCGCGACGCATTTCCTCGTAGCGGAGGACGAGGAGTTCGGCCCCGTGCGGGTTGGCCGTCCAGGCCTCCACGTGTTCGTGCCAGCGGGCCTCGAGGTGCGGAGCCCGGCGCACGAGCGTGGGGAAATCCACCGGAGGAAAGAGGGCGTTGTGATGATGAAACCACGAGACCATGGCGTCGCGGCCGTCGCGCAGCAGGTACACCACGCGCCGGTAGGAGGGCGCGGGCAGGGCATGCGACTTGAAGAACACCGGCGTGGAGTAGCGCCGGTAGCCGAGCCGCGCGTGGACATCGGGGATCAGATCATTCACCAGCGCGTCCGATACCCGCGACGCATCGAGCCCGAGTACGCCGGCGAGGAGATATTGGACCCAGGTATGGCCGGACTTCGGAAACCCGACCACGAAGACATCGCCGGGCTCATGGTCGCCGATTGGCTTCCAGCCGGTGGCGGGTGCGGCTACCCGTAAGGCGGCGCGAGCGGCGGCGAGGCGGAGGCGGTCGAACATGCGCGGTATCCCGCAAGTAAGAATGCGGGGCAGGTGAACTCAAGGGTGATTACGCGGGCGGACTGCCCCGGCCAGCCGGGCGTTGAATGCAGAAGCCAGGAAACCAGGAACCAACCAAACCGGGGAATCCGGTGCCCTGGAAATTTTCCTGGCTTCTTGGCTTCTGCATCACCCCTCAGCCGAAATTGGTTTTCGCCCCGGCCCAAATCCACCATCCCGCGCCGGAAGGCGGTTGTCCGCCGGCCGGCGTCCGCGCGGCAAAGGGCTCTTTGTTGGTTTGCCGGCGATCACGATTCGACCAATCCTGCCGCGCCTCGACCATGTCCGGTGCCGCCCGAAAAATCCTGAAACGCCTCCTGCCGGCCCGTTGGCGCCGCTGGTGCCGGCTGCAGTTCGGCTGGCGCTGGCTGCGCGGCGACTACCGTGACTGGGCGGCGGCCCGCGCGGCGTCACTCGGGTACGACGTCGCGGCGGAACGGGAGCGTTATCGGGCGGCGGCGCGGTTGGTGCAAAACGGGGCGGCGGCCTGGGAACGCGACGGCACGACGTTTGCGACGCCCGCGGTCAACACCCGACTCCTCCAAAATTTTCGCCGGATGGCGGGCGAGTCGAATGGATCGCTCGACGTCGTGGATTTTGGCGGCGCCTTCGGGAGCACCTGGCGGCAGAATCGTGCCGCGCTCGCGGCGCTGGCGTCACCGGTCACGTGGCGCGTCGTGGAGCAGCCCGATTGGGTCCGGGTGGGCCGGGCGGAGTTTGCGAATGAGGAGCTGCAGTTCCACGAATCGCTGGCCGACGCCGTGGCGCAGGCGCGGCGGCCGACGCTCCTCCTGTCGAGCGTGCTGCAATATCTGGAGCAACCGCACCGGCTCCTGGCGGAGGCCGCGGCCCTGGGCTTTCGCGACGTCATCATCGACCGCACGCCTTTCTGGAGGGGTCCGCGTGATCGCCTGGCTGTCCAGCATACGCCGCCAGAATTGGGCGGCGGCACCTACCCCTGCTGGGTTTTCAACCGGGCGGGCTTGCTCGCCCCGTTTGCGGCTGATTACGCGATCGTGGCGGAGTGGGAGGCGGATGATGACCTTGCGACCTGGGTCAATTTCCGTGGCTGCCATCTCGTGCGCCAGCGGCGCGACTGAACGTGGCCTTCCAGCCCAGCGCCCATCCGGCCCGCGTTTCGGGCAGCAGGGCCGGAACGATCCCCATGTTGAACGCCAGGCCGAGCACGGCGGCGAGGGCGGCGCCGGCGACCCCGAGCCAGGGCACGAGCACAAAATTCAGGGCGAGATTGGTCGCGGCGCCGATGCAGGCCAGGCCCAGTCCGGCGAAGAGCTTGTTTTCCAGCAGGAGCCACTGGCTGCGGGCGACGCCGTGGGCGATGAAGACGGCCGTCCAGGCGTGAATCGCCAGCGGAGTGGCGGCCCCGGCGAATGCCGGACCGAAAAGGAGTCGGACGATCCATGGCGCGCCAATGGTCAGGGCCAGGGCGAAGGCGGCGGCAGACCACGTGACGCGCCGAAAAAAATCGGCCAGGGCCACCCGATAGGCCGCGGGATCGGTGGCATGCAGGTCCGTCAAACGCGGAAACCACGCGTTGAGGAGAATCATCGGCGCCAGGTAACCGATTTCGGAAAGTCGGACGGCCGCGGCATAGAGCCCCGCGGCGCGTTGATCGAGCAGGTTGCCCAGGAGCACGACGTCCATTCGGCGATAGACGAGGATCGCGACGGTGGTCAGCAGGAGGGGGGTGCCGCCTCCGAGCAGCCGCCGCGCGCAACCCGGGTCCCAGGACCACCGGCGCGCGGCCCCGGCGGTGGAAAAAAAAGCCAGGCCGAGCGCGGCCGCGATGACCATGGTCTCGAGCGCGGCCGCGGCGCCGAAGGCCATGACGCCGGCACCCGCGAGGACGAACGCGAGGCGGGCCCCGGCGCCGGCGAGGAAACCGGCTCCCTGTGCGATCACATTCGCGGGCACCCGGCCATTCGCCAGCAGCCAGGGTTCGGGCGTGAGGGCGAGGGGCAGCGCGATCGTCACGGCGAGCCAGGCCATCAGGGCGGGCGTGGCCTCCGGTTGGTGCAGGGCCGCCCAGCAGTAGGCGAGGGCCGCCGGAAAAAAAGCCAGGAGGCGGAGCGTGGTGGCCGTGCCGAGCAGGGCTCCGGCATGCTCCGGTGTGCGGACGAGCTCACGCCGCAGCATGCCATCCAAGCCAAGTTCCACGAGCGCGGCCGCCAAGGCTGCGAGGGCGAGTCCGCCTTGCAGCATGCCGTTGCCGGCCGGGCCGAGATGGCGGACGACCAGCACCTGCACGACGAAGCTCAGGCCCAGCCGCAGGACCCGGTCGGCGCCGAGCCAGAGGGCGTTGCTGGTGAGAGAGCGGGAACTGGCCATCGGGGGCGGAGTCACGTCGGCGGAAACTTGCGCGGCCGCGCGAGGGTTGGCGAGCTTGGCGGCAGGGCGGGCCCCGGCTCGAAATTCTTCGTCCCCCGGCGGCCGCCGTGATACCCTGAGATGGACAACGCGGCCGGCACCCACACGCTCCCGGAGAAGATGGTCCGCTCCGGATATTTTCTGCCGCCGTCCCGCCGCAATCGCCGGTTGGCCGAGCCCACTCTGAGTGGCTTTAGCCGTGGCGACGTTTTCCCGGCCTCGAAATCCGCGCCTTGAACCATTATTGCACTTATTTCGATCGCCGTTACGCGCTGCCCGGGCTCGCGCTCTGGCTGTCGCTGGAGCAGGCGGACCCGACGGCTGTTCTCTGGGTGCTGGCGCTCGATCCGGAAACTACGGCGGCCGTCCGCCGGCTTGGCGTGGCCAACCTGCGCGTTGTCCCCCTCGCGGAGTTGGAGGCCGCCGATCCGGAACTCGCCGCGGCGCGTCCGACCCGCTCCTGGGTCGAGTACGTTTTCACGCTGTCGCCCTGCTGGCCGCGTTTTCTCCTGACGCAACACCCGGAAATTGCCGTGCTGACTTATCTCGACGCGGACCTGGCGTTTTTTTCCAGCCCGGCGCCGATCTTTGCCGAACTGGATCGCCACGACGTGCTCATCGTCGGCCATCGTTTCCCGCAATTTCTGCGGCCCCTCGAGTCCCGCGGCCGGTTCAACGTCGGCCTGCTGTGCTTTCGGAACAGTGCCGGCGGCCGCGGCTGCCTCGACGACTGGCGGGCGCGCTGCCTCGAGTGGTGTCACGACCGCGTCGAGCCGGAGCGGTATGCCGATCAGAAATACCTCGACGGGTGGCCGGGCCGGGTGGCCCGGCTCGTCGTGTCGTCGCATCCGGGGGTCAATCTGGCCCCGTGGAATTGGATGAACCATCGTTACGAGTTTCGCGCGGAAGGGCTGCGGGTCGACGGGGTGCCGCTCGTGGTGTTTCATTTCGCCCGGTTCCGGGTGCTGGGTGCCGCGCGCGTGGATTCGGGCCAGCTTGAGTACGGCATCATGCCGCTCCGGCTCCGGTCGTGGATCTATGGGCGCTATTGGCTTTGGCTCGACGCGGCGCGACGTCAGTGGGGCCGCGTTGCCCCGGCGCTGCAGGAACCCGCGGGAGTCGCCCGCGGCCGGCGCGCCGTGTGGAAGACCCAAATCCTCGAGCTGGTCTTCGGCTCGAAGTGGCGGCGGGTCGGACCTTGGTGGATCTCGGGCCGGGGTGGGCTGGGGCGGTACTCGGGCCGGGTCGTCGCGTGGCTGCGCCGCAAGGTGACGCGGCGCGGAGAGGTGAACCGATGAGACTCCGCATTATCACGGCGACTCGCGGCGAATCGCCGTTCTGGCCGGACACGCTGGCGTCAGTGGCCGCGGCGGCGCGGGAGGCGGAGCATGTGGTGGTTTGTCCGGTTGCGCGGATGAGTGACGTGGGTGCGGCGGGTTCGCCCTTATCCATAATGGCCGAAACGGCGCGCGGACTTTATCCGAGCCTCAACCAGGGCTGGCGCGCGCGCGGCGAATTCGACGCGTTCACCTGGATCAACGACGACGACGTGCTGCGCGCGCCGGGTTTCAGTACTCTGGTGGCCGCGATGGAACGGGACCCAACCATCGACGTCGCGTTCGGCCGGGTCGACCTCATCGACGGTCGTGGCCGGCGCGTGTGCGACCTGCCCATTGCGCGCCGGGTGGAAGACCTCGGTACGTTGCTGGCGCGCGGCACCATCCCCCTCGCGCAGCCCGGGACCGTCATCCGGCGCACGTTGGTTACGCGGCTCGGTGGGTTTGACGAACGCTATCGGATGGTGGGGGACATGGATTTCTTTGTCCGGGCGGTCGCGGCTCACGCGCGGTTCAAGTTCGTCGACGCGCACGTGGCCTCGTTTCGACTGCACGCCGGCCAGCTTTCCAAACACGAGACGGAAGTGGCGATCGAAACAGCCCGGGCGTTGAAATGGCTGGTGGGCACGGCCCTTCGGCGTGGGGCCGCCGCCCGGTTTCGCGTCGCCAACTGGCGCGCCTACGTCGAGCGAGTCCGGAAGTACGGATGGATCTCGCTCCGGCAACTCTACGATCGCACCCATTGAGCATGAGCCCGCGCCCCACCACACTGGTGATTGCGAACCTCGCGTGGGATTTTGTCTGGCAACGACACCAGACGATGGCGTCGCTCTTCGCGCGCGATTCGGAGGTGATTTTCTGCGAGATCCCGGGAATCCGGCGGCTGGGCTGGAGCGACGCGGGTCGAGTGCTCGCGCGCTTCGGGACCCTCGTCCGGCACGCGCCGCCGGACGTGCCGTTGCCGGCCGGGGTTCGAATTGTGCGGCCGTTGGTTTTGCCCGCGACCAATGGGCTGTTTCACGCGGCGAACTCGATGCTGTTGCAGCGTTTTTTGCGTCGCGAACCGGGGCTCACCGCGGGGGTGGATTTGATTTTGAATTACACGCCCTCCCGGACGGCGATGCAGCTGCTCGACCGGGTGCCGCACCGGCGGCTGGTCTACGACTGCACCGACGACTGGCTGGCCGTCAGGAATATTCCAGCGTGCCTGCCGGACGACGAGCGCGCCCTGCTGGCCCGGGCCGATCTGACGCTGGTTTCGAGTCACCGGCTCGAAATCTTGAAACGCCCGCACGCGCGGCGCCTCGAGCGGCTGCCCCACGGTGCGCTCGTTGAGCGGTTCCTCCTCGCCCCAAAGCCACGACCGACGGATGGGGCGCTGACTGTGCTGTATTACGGTCACCTGTATTCGCAGCATCTGGACTTTGCGGCCATCGAGACGATGGCGCGGGCGCGGCCGGGCTGGCGGGTGATCTTGGTCGGACCGGTGAAAACGCCGCACGCGTTTCCGCCCAACGTCGAGCTGCCCGGGCAGCAGCCCCACGAAAAACTGCGGGAGTTTGTCGCGCGGGCCGATGTGCTGCTGTTGCCCTATGCGCTCAACGAGTACACCCGCGCCGTGATGCCGGCCAAGACCTACGAATGCCTGGCCACGGGCCGCCCGATTGTTGCTACTCCGTTGCCTGAGCTGGTGGAAAATTTTGCGGCGCACCTTCGCTTCGCCTCAGGGCCTGAAGCGTGGGCGCCCGCCGTGGAAGAAGCGTTGCGCGCCCAGACGCCTGAGTCGCGCGCCGCGCAGATTGATCTCGCGCAGCGAAATACCTGGGAAAGCCGCTATACGCGCGTCCGGGAATTGCTGGCACCGCGTGATTAGCGCCGGGTTGGTAGTTCCGCCTGAAGGCGGAACGACCAACCAAGGCCGGGGCCGAACGCGCTCGGGGCAGAAATTGCAGCGCGACACCTACGCCAACCCGGACCGCGGGCGCGTGAACGGCGAGGGAATTTTTCGGACCGCATAGCGCAGGACCGAAACGGCGTCCCACGGCAGGCAGGCGAGGGGTGAAAAATAGCGATGCCGCACCGTGATTCCCTCGCGGGTGGCCTGCCAACGGCCGGAGTGACTGGCGGGCCGAAGACTTGAGGCCGTGATGCGGAGGGGAATGGGTTTGAACCGCACGCGATTTTTCCAGAGGCGGACGTTGAAATCGTAGTCGGCCATCGCGCCCAGCGCGGGGTCGAAACTGCCATTCTCGGCGAACAGCGTGCGGCGATAAAACGCGGCGGCGCGCGGCAGGAAGTTTCCCGCGAGGGGATTGACGCGGGAACGCAACCGGACGATCAGGCCGTCGTCGTAGGCCACCTCACCGGCGACGATGCCCGCCTCGGTCTTCTTGATCCAGTTCGACACCTCGCTGAGCACCATGTCGCCGACCAGCCGTTCGCCGGCGGCCAGCACGAGCACCCACTCGCCCGTGGCGGCGGCGAGCCCCCGGTTGATCGCCGCATAGGGGCTGCCGCCCGGCTCGACGAGGATGGCGGTGAGTTTTCCGCGCTGGCGCTCGAGCCACTCGCGCGTTCCGTCCGTTGAGCCCCCGTCGACGACCGTAATTTCCGGCTGCACCCACTTTTGCGTCCAGACGCTGGCGAGCGTGGGCGAAAGGAGCGGACCGGAGTTCGTGCCGGTGACGATGACACTGAGAGTCGGCGCGGCGGACATTGCGTTCGCGCCAAGCATCGCGCAGCGTCGCCGGGTGTCCATGCCGGAGTTGCCGCTGCTGTCGATCGTCATCGTGGCGTACCAATCGCGCGATGAAATTGGCCCGTGCCTCGCGTCGTTGCCGCGCACCCTGGAGGACCGGCCGGTCGAGGTCATTGTCGTCGACAACTCGCCCGGCGACGGCACCGAGGCGAGGGTCGCGCCCAACTTTCCGGGGGCAGCCTATGTCCCGGCCCCGACGAATCTCGGCTTTGGGCGCGCGAACAACCGCGGCTACGCCCGGGCGCGGGGAGAGTTCATCCTCTTTCTCAACCCGGACACCGTGGCGAACGAGGCCGCGCTTCGGCAGTGCCTCGCCCGACTTCGCGGCGATGCCCGCATCGGGCTGATTTCACCGCGGCTGGAACTGGCGGATGGCTCGATGGACCTCGCCTGTCGCCGTTCGATTCCCACGCTGTGGGACGGATTTTGCCGGGCGAGCGGTTTCGCGGCGGCATTTCCCGGGGTGGCGTTGTTCGCGGGCTACAACCTCACGCACCTGGCGGTCGCTGGCACGTATGAGGTCGGCGCGATCAACGGGGCCTTTATGCTGGCGCCGCGCCGGATGCTGGTGGAGGTGGCGCCGGATGGGGCGGTGTTTGACGAAGGCTTTTTCATGTACGGTGACGATCTCGACCTTTGCATTCGCGTTGCGCGGGCCGGGTGGAAAATCGTCTACGACGGCAGCGTGCGGATCACTCACCTGAAGGGCATGAGCGTGGGCCGGGCGTATGACGCGATGTCCCGCGCAATCTTCGATGCGAACCGGGACGTGTACCTGAAGCACTTCAATCCGCGCGGCTCGACGCTGGTGCGGTGGAAATACGTCTTGGCCTTCGGCGCGTGGAAAAGATTCGCGCGGCTCCGCGCGTGGTTACGCGGGAGCAAGCGAGTGCGGCCGGCATAGGCGATTGTGGATGGTTGCGTCGGTAGGGACGCCTCGCCGCAGCCGCTCCATCCAGTCGATTTCTCGAGCCCCGATTAGTTTAGCCACAAATATCACAAATGGGCACAAATGCGGCGGATTGAATTTGTGCCCATGGGTGTAATTTGTGGCTAAAAAATCCGAGATTTTGGTCCAAGGTCAGTACGCGTTCTTCCACCGCACAAACGTCAGCAGGACAATCTGCACATCGAGCCACACGCTCCAGTTTTCGATGTAGTAGATGTCGTGCTGCACGCGCGCCGTGAGATCGCTTTCGCCGCGCAGGCCGTTGACCTGCGCCCAGCCGCTCATGCCCGGCTTGACGATGTGTCGCGGCAGGTAGTGGGGAATTTCGGCGGAAAGGACGTTCACGTGATGCGACCGCTCGGGTCGGGGACCGACGAGGCTCATGTCGCCGCGGAGGACGTTCCAGAACTGTGGCAACTCGTCGAGGTTCCAGCGCCGCAGCAACGCCCCGACCCGGAGCAGCCGTGGGTCGCCGCGCGCCGTGCTTTGGCGCGCTTCATCACTCTCGGCCGCAGCGGGGACCATGGTGCGCAATTTCCAGAGGGTGAAGTTGCGGTGGCCCGCTCCAATCCGGGTCTGTGAAAAAAACGCCGGGCCCGAGGGCGACTCGCGTTTGATCAACGCCGCGAGCACGACGATGATGGGGGCCGACAGCACGAGCCCCACGAGGGCACCGATCAGATCGAAGGCGCGCTTGAGCGCGCGATTGAGCAGCCGGTGGATCGCGAGCTCCTCGACGCCGAGGACCGGCACGCGGCCGATGGTCTGGAGGCGCAGCCCGCTGAGGAAAATGTCGAAGGCGCCCGGCACGATCTTCCACTCCACGTAGGCGCGCTCGCACGTCTCGGCGACCCGCTGCAAATCCGCCCGCGCCATGTGCAGTCGCGTGATGATGAGCACATCCGCCGTCTCGCGCTCCAAAATCGCCTCCAGCTCCGCGACATCCCCGAGTTCACGCGCGGCCGGTTTGTCATCTAATAGATGACGAGTGGGGTTGGCCGGGAACGGGGTGGACGTGCCGGGGAGGCGGACGTAGCCGACGAGGGTGAAAGGGTGGGCGGGGTCGGCGGCGATGCCGGCGGCGAGGGCACGGGCATGGTCGTTCCAACCCAAGAGCACGGTGCGGCGGCGGAGGCGCGTCGCCAGTCCGCTCCGGATGACGACCGTGTACATTAGCGTGCGCCACGCGTAGAGCAGGATGATGACGCAGACGAAGGCCAGGACGACGTAGAGCCGGGAGATGGGCGGATCGAATTTGAGGACCAGCGAAATACCCAGATACGCGACCAGCCAGAAGGCGGTGCCCTTCAGGATCGCGTTGAGGCTTTGATAGCGACGGAGGACGAGGCGGGTGTCGTAGAGGCCGAACTGGGTGAACGCGCCGATGAGCAACGCGACGCCGACGAGGAGCAACGGCAGGTAGTTCGCGAAGGTGGCGTCGGGCACGTCGAGGCCGAGCCGGCGGAGCGGCGACGCGTAGCGCAGCCAGTAGCCCAGCGCGAGACCGGCAAAGGTCACGAGGGTGTCGCCGGCGAGCAGCGCCAGGGGCACGAGGGTATCGCGAAGGGAATTGGCGGCGCGGGGCATGGCTAGAAGTTGTCGTGAACCTCCGGGCAGCAATTGCTGGGGCCGCGACGCCCTCGTCGCGGTTTTTTCCCAGCGCGACGCGGCGGGGGCGCCGCATCCCCAGCGAGGCGATCGTTTTTAGGAAGGCTGAGGTTCATCAGATCCCTTAGTTCTTGTTGGAAACGGACTCGGCGAGCAACGTCAGGAGCAGAGGCGACGGCAGCCAGCCTTTCGGCGGGAGCGCGGCGAGAGCTGGGACCGCGGGTTCGGGAACCCATTCGCGGACGTCGTAGAGATCGACGGGCGTGGGCAGATCGAGATTGCGCATCAAGACCGGGTAACCGGTGCGTTCGCGACGGTAATTGCGCTCGCGCCCGGGCGGGAGCTGGCCGGGGGGCGGCGCGAGCTCGGTCATGAGCGCCACCTGATTGGCCGCCCAGGTGCCGGGCGGAAGCGCGGCTGACACCTGATCGAGGAGCCGCCCGAATTCCGCGGCCGTCTCGTTGCGTACGGCGGCAAGGACCGGATCCCGCCACCACGGTGACGTGAGAAACGCGGGGTCGTTGAGGCACTCGAGGGCGAAGGCGCGGGCCGCCGCTTCGCGGCGGCCTTGGTTGAGGCGGGCGAGGCCGAGACCGAAATAGACTCCGCCTTTGTCGGGGACGAGTTGGGCCGCGGCGGCGAAATGGGTTTCCGCGGTCGCGGGCTCGCGGACGACGAGGAGCCAACCGAGGTTGAAGTGGGCGATCTCCTGGTCGGCATCGAGGGCGAGCGATTCGCGGAAGAGAACCACCGCGCGATCGGCGCCAGTGGGGCCACGGGCCAGGGTCAGCGCGCGGCTGTTGAGTTCTGGCGCTGGTTCGCGGTGTCCGAACAACGCCACGACGGCGATCGCGACCAGGGCGATGGCGCCAACGCCGCGACCGAGGTGGTTGGAAGAGGGCGTGGTCGCTGGGGGTGCGAGCCGGGTGGCGAAGAGCGCGACCGCGGTGGCGAAAATCGGCACGTCGAGCTGCCAGTCGGTGAGGGAAAATGCGCCGTACGCCGCGAGTGTGAGCGCGGCCACCGGGTCGCGGCCGGCGGACCAGACGCCGAGTCCGATAAACGCCAGGAGGCAGGCGAGGCCGGCGCCGCCGAGTTCAGCCCAGAGTTGGATGGGCAGCGCGTGGAGCTGCAGGAAATTTTCGGCGCCGCCGTCGAGACCGCCGCGATAACGCGGAAAAACCAAGGGCGTGGCTCCCGGTCCCCAGCCGAGCAGCGGCTGGTCCTGGCCCATCCGCCAGCCGGCGAGCAGCATGGCTTCACGCTGGACGTTGCTGATGTTGGGAGCAGCGGCCGGATCGGCGGCGCGAAACATCGCTCGCGTGCGCGGATGAGCGGCCGCGAAGGCGAGACCGGCGACGACGAGCCCAACGCCGAGCTGCCATTTCCGGCGCCGGGTGATCGGCGCCGCCATGGCACCAGCGACGGCGAGCGCCGCCAGCCCGACCAGTCCGCCGCGGCTGCCACTGGTGAACAGCATCGCGATCGCCAGCCCGCCGACGATCGCTGCCGCGATTCGCGTTCGGCCTTGGCGTCGACTGGCCACCGCGACGGCGGTTGGCAGCAGGAGCAACGCGAGGCCGGCCGTGTAGTTGGGATGACCGAGCGGATATTGGTTACGGTGCGAGAACAGTTCGCCAGAGGCCGCGGTCGGTGCGTGAGCGAGCCATCCCCCCATGCTCGCCGCGCCCATCGCCGCTCCCGCCGCCAGGATGCCGCCCTCAAATCGTTCGCGGCGTTGCGCCGCGAATCGGGGTTCGGCGTTTAACCAGTCGAAACCGACGAAAAAAACGGCGACGCCCGCGAGCAGCGGCGCGCTCCAGAGGAGGGTGACCCCGCGGTGCGGGCTCACCAGCGCGGAGAGGAGAACGATGAAGACGGCCCCAAGACCGAGGATGAACCATCCGCGGGTAGGCAGAACGAGCGGTTGCTTGGAATCGAAGCCACGCATCACGAGCGCGAGCCCGGGCAGCACCACCACGCCGGCGAGAGCGAGGGACCATGGCCAGGCGAACATGCGCGTCGCGCCCGGGCTCACCAGCGTGATGAGCGCGAGGCAGGCGAGGCTGACGGCAATTAAACTGTTGGCGAAAGTGGGGAACACCAGCAGGCCTGACCGATTCGAGTTAGGCGCAGGCGAGGCGGCGGCGGGGCGCATCATCACGGTGATGAGAACGGTGTGGCGAACCACGTGCAAGTCCGTGCCCTGAAAAATGGCTGGTGCTTGTCGTTCCGCCTGAAGGCGGAATCCGAGCAGTCCAATCCTTCCGCCTGAAGGCGGAACTACAAACCGGCCCAGCTCTTCCGGCCGCAGACAACGTGTGACTCGCGGTAGTGGCTGAACCGTTTTGGCCCGGGCCAAAACGGTCGCTCACTTGGCTTTCTCGGGCGGGTGCGCCTTGCGCCACGCCAAAGCGGGTCCAGGGCATTGAGCGCCTCTTCGGCCCGGAGATTTCGCGGGAGCCTGAGCCAACTTCCCTTCTACGCTGATCCGGCGACGAGGACACCGGCGCCACTCCCAGCAACTTCTCCACCCGCAACGCAAACGCCACCGGCGTTTCGCAATCAAATGCGCCCGCTGGTCCGCCAGCCGCCACTCCAATCGGAAATACCCCTCCGTCCGCGCCTGGGTGTTGGCGGAGAGGATCGGCGCGAAGAGCACACCATCCTTGGCCTGCTTCCGAATCTTCGCGTCCCGCGCGCCGCCGCCCACGAGTTGCTCTGGCTGAACCACCCCGCTGCGCCGCCTCGGCATCCTGGGATGCGTCGCTGAGGAAGACGGCTTTGTCGGGGGGGTACTCACCAATCGGAATGCTCAACGTTTAACGCTCAACGCTTAAGTCTGGAGAAATTGGCCGGGGCCTTGGTCTACGCTCTCTCTCGGTCAGATCTTCCGGACCAGTTGGCCACAAATTAC
>CANJNJ010000118.1 GCA_947474995.1 Opitutaceae bacterium
CTCCGCTGTTTGTGGGCGATTGGGCGGATGAGGCGGGATTCTTCCGCTGGCTGAAGCGGGAGAAGCCGGACGTAATCATCACGCCGGCGAGCGACGTGTTGCCCGCGATGCTGGCGCGAGCGGGCTGGCGTATCCCCGAGGACATCGGGTTTGCGATGCTGGGTTGTCCGCAGCTGGGCGATCGTTTCAGCGGTGTTTTTCAAAACGGACACATGATTGGCGAACTGGCCGTTGATACGCTGATCAGCCTGGGCGAGCGCCACGAGCGTGGCTTGCCGGCGCAAGCGACCACGTTGATGGTGGAAGGGCAGTGGAACGAAGGACGCACCTTGCGACCTTTGCCCGTCAAGACCGCGGCGGGTTGACGCCGCCTCGAAATGCTCAGGCTGATTGGTTCCGCCGCTTCCAGCGATCGAAGAGCACGGCGGCCAGCAGGATGGCGCCGCGCGCGACGTATTGGTAGAAGGTGGGGACGTTCAGCAGGTTCATCGCATTCTGGACGATGCCCATGATCAAGACACCGGCGACGACGAAGGCCATGCTGCCGACGCCGCCGGTGAGGGAGACGCCGCCGAGGACGCAGGCGGAGATGACCTCCAGTTCGAAGCCGACCGAGGTGTTCGGCTGACCGCTGGTGACGCGCGATGCCAGCACGACGCCGGCGAACGCGGCCATCAAGCCCTGGGCCGTGAAGATGATAATTTTGACGCGCGCCACGGCGATGCCGGCGAGGTGAGCGGCCTCGGGATTACCGCCGACGGCGAGCGCATCTCGCCCGAAGACTGTCCGGTTAAGCACAAAGCCGAAGACGAGAAAACAGGCGGCGGTGATCCATATGGGTGTCGGGACCCCGAGGGCTGAGGAATTCCCGAGCCCGAAGAAGGCTTCCTTGCCGATCCCGACCGCCGTGCCACCGGAAACAATGAAACCGAGGCCGCGGACAATCTGCATCGTCGCGAGCGTCGTGATCAGCGCGTTGATCCGGAGCGTGGCGACGAGCCAGCCATTGAGGCATCCGACCAGCCCGCCAAACCCGAGCGCGGCTGCCACTCCGAGCGCGATGCTGCCGCTCTGGTTCATCACGATGGCGGCCATGACCCCGGCACAGGAGACCACGGACCCGATGGACAAATCAAAATCACCCGCCGCGAGGCAAAACAACATCGTGCACGCCACCATGCCGGTCATCGACACGGCCAGCGCGAGTCCCCGCAGGTTGGCCCACGAAAAAAAATTCTCCACACCGAGGGCGCAGCCGACAAACAGGATCGCGAGGACGACGAGCATCCCGGACTGATCAAAAAACCTCCCCGCCCGGGAGGACGGCGGCGGGGCGTTGGTCGGCGCGGGATTCATGGCGGAAGTCATGACCCGAGAGCCGGCTCGAGCGGCAGGGCGAGGTGGAGGATCTTTTCTTCGGAGGCGTCAGTCCGGTCGAGCACCGCGGCAATCTGCCCCTGCCGCATGACGGCGATGCGGTCGGAGAGGCCCAGCACCTCGGGCAGCTCGCTGGAGACCACGATCACGCAGGTGCCTTTTCGCGCCAGGTCCTGGATGATCGCGTAGATCTCGTGCTTAGCCCCAATGTCGATTCCGCGCGTGGGCTCGTCGAGGAGCAGCACTTTCACCGGCTCGGACAGCCAGCGACCCAGGATGGCCTTCTGTTGGTTGCCGCCGGAGAGATGGCGAATGGGCTGGTGCAGGGATGGGGTTCGAATGCGCAACCGTTCGACCTGTTGCTGCGCGTTGGCCTGTTCCCAGTCTTCGGCGAGGATTCCGCCCGCCCGGGCGTGCCGCCGGCGCGCGCTGAGGTTGAGGTTTTCGAGCACGGAGCGAATCGGCACGATCCCCTCTTTCTTGCGGTCTTCGGGACAAAGCACGATTCCCGCCGCGATGGCGTCGCGCGGAGAAGTGATGTAGACCGCCGTCCCGTGGACCGCGATGCGTCCACCCGAACTCGTCTCGGCTCCGAAGATCAAGCGGAGCAGCTCGGAGCGGCCGGCGCCGACGAGTCCAAAGAGGCCCAGAATTTCACCTGCGTGGGCGGTGAAAGAGCAGGGCTGTGGCAATCGTGGCCCGCAGACTCCGGCGACGTCGAGTCCGGGGCCAAGGCGAGCGCGCGGGGTGTAGGCGAAGACTTCGGCCAGCTCCCGTCCCACCATGGCCCGCACCAGCGTGGAACGCGTGGCGGTCGGCACGTCGGTCGTTTCCACGTGGCGGCCGTCGCGCAGAACGGTGACGCGATCGCACAGGGCGAAAATTTCCTCGAGCCGGTGGGAAACGTAAAGAATGGCGCACCCCCGCGCTTTCAACGCGCGAATGATGGCAAAGAGTCGCTGGACTTCGCGTGCGGAGAGGCTGCTCGTGGGCTCGTCGAAGGCGATGATGCGGGCGCCGCGGGTGAGGGCCTTCGCAATTTCCACCATCTGCCGCTGGGCCAGCGTGAGGCGGCTGACTTTGGTTTCGGCGGAAAAGGTTTCCCCGATGGACTCCAGCGCCCGCCGCGCCGCCTCGCTCAGCTCCCGGCGATTCAGAATTCCGAGGCGATGGGGCCAGTGACCGAGAAAAAGATTTTCCGCCACCGTCATCTCCGGGACGAGGTGGAGTTCCTGATAGATGACCGTGATTCCCGCGGCGAGGGCGTCGGCGGTGTGACGGAAATGGCGGGGCTGTCCGTCCAGCACGAGCGTTCCACCTGAGGGCGTATAGGCGCCGCTGAGGAGTTTCAGGAGCGTGGACTTGCCGGCGCCATTTTCGCCCAGCAGGGCGTGAACGGAGCCGGCGGTCACGCTGAACGACACCCCGTCCAGCGCTTTTACGCCGGGGAATTCCATCGCCACGCGGTCAAAGGCGAGCGCTGGCGAAAGGGAAACCATGAGGCGGCGAAAGAGCGAAGTGCGGGCAGGCAGCGCGCCGATTCGTCAGTTCCGGACGCCTTGCTCCTTGAGGATCTGGCGAAAATTGTCCCGGGTGATCAAGACTCCCACGGTTCGGGTATCGAGCGGCGGTTCGATGCCATCCTTAATCCAGTGGTAGAGCATCTCAGTGGTCTGATACCCGTGGCTCTTGGCGGAGAGCAGGATGGAGCCGTAGAACGCCGTGGGTTTATTTTTTTCCAACTCCGTGATGCAGTCGGTGCCATTGATGCCGATGCCGACGGCGCTGTCGGCTCCGAAGCCCCGGCCCTCGAGGGCCCGGACGGCGCCAAGGACCCCGTTGTCGTTCGTGCTGCAGACCAGCCAGTGTTTCACGGCCGACTGTTGGGTCAGGAGTACATTGGTGGCGTCGAAAGAACCGGGGATGTCCGCGGTGCGCTCCGGGGCCTTGAAAATCCGGTTGGCCGGCAGGCCGGCGGCGAGCAACGCGTTGATCGCGCCCTCCGTGCGTTCCTTGGCGGTGGCGAGTTCCTCGAATGTCACGGCGCATAAGGCGGTGTCCGCCGTGGTCCAGCCACGACGCTTCATTTCACCGGCGAGAATCTGGCCGACGTTCTCGCCGATCTTTCCCGCGGAAATACCGAGATGATGGACGTTTTTCATCGGCTGCCCGTCGGCTCCGATGAACTGATCGTCCACGCTCAGCAGCTTCAGATTCACGCTGTTCGCCTTCGCGACGATGGCGGGACCGAGCCGCGTGTCGGGCGTACAAATCACGACGCCCTGCGTCCCGCCTGCGGCGAGAATATCCATGGCGTTCAGGACTTTTTCGCCGTCCGTCGCCCCGATTTTGACGACGGTGAACCCAAGGTCCTTGGCCGCTTGATCGGCGAAGAGCCACTCGAGTTGAAACCAGGGTTCCTCCGGCTGTTTCACGAGGAAACCGATCTTCACCTGGATGGCTTTGGACGCCACATGGGAGGGCGCGGTGGAAGCGGACTCTGATTTCTTGCCGCAGCCGGTCGCGAGCAGTGCGACAACGAGCAGCGTCGACCAGGCGAACGCAGGCGAGAATCGGGAAAAATGAGCTGGGAGAGTCATCAGGAAGCAAAAAGCATGTGGGATGGAACGGAACAACGCCAGTCGGAGTCTGGCGCTGCTGAGCGCGAATTAATTCCCGGTGGCCAGCCCGGGACGGCGCGTCATCTCCGCGCTGCGCGGCTGGCCAGAGAGTGGCGCGTGCCCGACGCCGCCAAGAAACGCCACGAGGTCGGCCATGGCCTGTGGGGTGAGGGCGGCTTCGAGTCCATCGGGCATCAGGGAACGCCGGCTGGCTGAAATCGATTTGAGGCCGGTGCGCAGCAGCACCTGCTCCGCGCCATCGACACCCAATAATGTGAGGCTGTTGCCGGTCTCGGCCGTGAGCACGCCGGCGAGGGTGCGACCGTCGTTGGTGGCGGCGGTATAGAGGAGATACCGATCCTCGATCGCTCGATTCGGATCGAGGATATGGGTAACGAGGTAGCCTGCGCTCCGATCGGCGAGTGCGGACAGATCCGGCCCGATCGCGCGCCCCCCCGTTTCCGGTAGTTGATGACACCCGGTGCACGTCGTGCCAAAGGCCGTCTGACCTCTCCGGGCGTCGCCTTTGAGTCCCGTCATCGCGGTGAGGTATTGGTCGATCACTTTCTGACGGTCCAGGCTGCTGCTGGAACCCAGCAACTCCGTCGCGCGAATCGCGACGCGGGCATCGCCATAGTTCATCAACGCGGAGCGATGGGCCGTATCGACTTGAGCCCGCATCGCCGGGTTTTCCTTGAGGCGATCGAGCAGGAGATTCGTCCACGAGACGCGGCTCGTCAGGAGATCGAGGACCGCGGTACGGACTTCGGGGGCGTAGCTGTCCCAGCCGGCGATTAAACGGTCCGGCGTGGCGGGAGGCTCGATTTGCCCGAGGGCTTTCACCGCGGCCTGTTGTACGGGTAGGGGCACGGTTGGGGCCAACATCGCCACGAGCGCTTTGAAATCATCGTCCGGGGGTTCGAAACCCTGGCCGAGCAGGGCGATCGCCGCCCGGCGCTGGTCGATCGTGGCGTCGCGACTCGAGGCCGCGACGCGCGCGGCGGCAAAAATGGCGGGCGTTTTTTCCAAGGCGGTACGCAGGGGCGGATCGGCGTCGATTTGGAGCCGGCGGAGGGACTGGCCGTTGCGTCGAAGGCTTTTCACGACCTCGCCCAGCGCCGTGAATTGTCGGACGGGATCCGGCGGCGTGCGCGGTGTACTGATATTGTTCAGAATCTCGCCAAGAACTTTTGTGTTTTGCGTCGCGATGGTGAGTTCGATCAACGTCGCGTTCGCCCCGCCGTCGGCATTCATCTGCGCCAGCATCGTCGCGGAGTGGGGCAGGGCCGAACTCATCGCCGCCGCGACCACCAAGGGATCATCGTTCTGACGCACCAGGCGGGCGAGGGCGGCCCCGGCGGCGGGATCCTTCCATTCGCCGAGACTGTAGGCCACCTGCTGGCGCACGGCGGCGTCGGGATCGTCGACGAGAGGGAGAATGGTGGCGAGCAACTCGGGACTTGTTTTAGCAAATCCATCGGCGAGTCGAACGGCTTCCCGGCGAATCGCTGGATGGGGATCTTTCAAGGCCCGCACAACATGGGCCGTCGTGAGCTCATCGAGCAGGTCGAGAGTGGTCAGGGCCTGGATGCGGGTCTGGGGTCGCGGTGAATCGACGAACAGCTTCAGCAGGGAAGGGGCCGCGGTCCGGGCGCCACGCCAGACCAACTGCTGTTGCGCGAGGTCGCGGACCGTTCCGCTGGGATTGTTCAACGCCGCCACCAACTCTTCGAAGTCGGCGCGGTCCAAGCGCGGGACCGGACGCAGTTGGGTGTTCTTGGGGTAAACCCGGTAAATCCTGCCCTGTAGTTCGCCCGCTCGCAGATTGCCAATTTCCTTCTGCCAGGCGGCCGGGATCCACTGGGGGTGTTCGATCACCAGGCGGTACATGTCCGTAAGGTACAGCGCGCCGTCTGGCCCCGTTCGCGCGCTTGTGAAACGGGACCAGTTGTCGTTTGAAGCCAGGAATTCCGACGTTTGCTCGCTCGGCGCCCGCTCACTGGTGAACGTGACCCCACTGGGGCGGAGCATTTCGCGATGCACCAGGTTGTGCACGGGCTCGCAGACGAAGACGTTGCCGGCGTATTCGGCTCCGAGCAGTTCGTCGCGGTAGATCATCGTGCTGCAGGCCGACGTGAAGCGATTCGCGCCAAACGGGTCATTGAAGCGCGCCAGCGTCTGGCTGAGCGGATAGACGGGCTCTTGGCCGGGAATCCTCGCCACCGTGATTGTGGCGTTGGGCGGGACGAGGAAGTTGTTCCGCCGGAGATAGTGGTCATCGAGGGCGTAATGCCAGATGGGGTTGGAATTGTTGCCGCCAAACCAATTGCCCCAATCGTCGCGATTGCGTCCGAATTGCGAGCGGCCCGTCAACGGCTCGATGAGCCCTTCCTCGGGTTTGATTCGCAAATCGCGCCGCCCCAAGTCGAGGACCTGTCCGGTCTTGGCGGAGCTGAGTTTTCCGCCGCTGTCGCCGTTCGAAAGGTAGAGCCAGCCGTCGAGTCCCCACTGGAGGCCGTTCGCGCGATGCTGCTGATTGCCTTCGCCCAAACCAACGAACCATTTCTGGCTCACGTCGGCTTTGCCGTCCCCGTCGGTGTCCTCAAGATAGAGGATATCGGGTGCCGCCGTGACCAGCACACCCTTGCGCCAGGGCAGAATCGAATTGGGGAAATTCAAGCCCTCCGCAAAGAGGGTCGACTTGTCGTAGTGTCCGTCGGCCTTGGTCGACTCCAGAAAGCGAATGCGGCCTCCGGGTTTGCCATGGCCGTCGAGTCCCGAGGGATAGTCGGCCATTTCGACAACCCACATTTTTCCATCGGCACCCCACGCGACGCAGATGGGATCCATGACCATCGGCTCGGCGGCGACCAACTCGACTTGCAGGCCGGGGGCGACGGTGATGGCGGCGAGCGATTCGGCGGGTGAACGCGCGGCGGGCAACACCAGTTTGGCGGGAGGAGGAAGCTCTTCGTACGCGGCGAGGGGGCGCAGGACGGCGGCGAGCGTCAAAACAATCGTGGCAAGCGACGCAAATTTCCGGGAGAGCATGGGGAGGAAGGAATTCAAGGGAGGAGGCCAACCTTCGAAAAACGAGAGGATTTCAAAACTCAAGGGCTGGCGAGATTTCCTTGGAGCGAGTGCCCAAGGTCTGCTCAACCACACCCGCGACGGGACAAAAAAAGAAGCGCACCTTGCGGTGCGCTTCTTCGTCGGGAGATTCTTTGGTCGCGGAGGTCGGCGCCCTTACAGCCGCGGCAATCCGAAGCCGTTTACTTTGCCTTCCTTGACGGTCATCGTCGCGAGCATGTCGTCGGCGTTGCCCTTGAAGTCGAGCTTCCAAAGTGTGGTGACCGCCGTGCCGCGCTTGAGCTCGCCGAGGTAAGTAACGGCGTAACCGGCCTTGAGCTTGGGGCCCATCTGGGCGGCCAGTCCATCGAACTGCGGCTTCTTCAGTCCCTTCCAAGCGGTGTCGCCATCGGCGACGAACATTTCGAAATCACCCTTTTCGAGAGCGGTAAAGAGCTTCGAGGACATCGCGGCGTTCTCCTTGGACGGCTCGGCCGCGGAAGCAATGGCGGCACTGCCGAACAGGGCAGCGGCGAGAAAGGCAAGACGGAGGAATGTTGTTTTCATAGGAAGAAAGGTTGGGAGAGTTTGTTGCGGGCCAACCTCGCGGTGGGCGGCGGTGATAAAGAAACCAAGAAATGGGCATCCGTCGAGGCGGAATCTCGGGCAAATTGGCGGTGAAACCACGGCCCTCAGTCCGGATTTCCGGTCTTTTCCTCGGGGGCCCGGGCATGGCGGAACGAGCGCCAAAGGAGCAAATCATAAGTGCTCTTGAGGATGCCGCAGACGAAAAAAGGCAGTGCCGTGGCCGCCGCTGCGCCGAAGAGGGTTCCGGCCACCAGTGGCCCGATGGCAGTGCCGAGCTGTTTCGCCGTGGCGGTCACGCCATTGGCGGCGGAGCGTTCACCCGGAGGAACGATCGCGTTGAGGTACGACTGGCGCGTGGGCACATCCATCTGCGAGAGGAGGTGGCGCAATAGCAGCATCGCAATGCCGAGCGGCAGCGTCGGCATCAACGGCACTAGCATGAGGAGCACGTTCGACGGCAGGTGCGTCCAGACCATTGTGGCTACGAGGCCAAAGCGCCGGGCGAGTGGCACCGCGAGCAGGCCCGAGACCCCAGAGAGTAAATTGGTGCCAAAGAAAACTGCGCCGAGGGTCACTTCGCTCGCATGAAAATGCTGTTGGAACCACCACACCACAAAACTCTGCACGACGAAACCACCGCCAAACGAATCGAGGGCGAAGAGCGCGCTGAGGCGAAAGACCACGGCACGCGACTGGTGCAGGCCGAGCAACGTGCGACCGGGCGTGGTCAGCAAGCCGGCGGGGTGAGCTTCCACGCCCGGCGAAAGCCGGAGGGAAAGCGCCCCGAGGATCACTCCGAGCACGGCATACGCGACGAAGATTGCCCGGTAGGCCTCCAAGTCGGTCCAACCATAATGTATCGCGACTCCGGCGAACCCACCCGCGGCCAGCGCGCCGAGCGCCGAGGCCCCATAGCCCGCCAGGTGGTACCAGGCAAAGGTTCGCGTGCGCTCCTCCTCTGACACGGCTTGCGCGAGACAGGCCTGCTCGACGGATTGAAAGGGCCCGACTTCGCCGCCGGTCGGGCTGATCACGCCGAGCGTGGAGGCGAGCGCGAGGATGAGAAAGCCGTCGCTCGCGATCATTCCCGCTCCACCGAGCGCCATCAGGACCGCCCCGGCGACCAGGGTCCGACGCCGGCCCCAGCGGTCGGCATGGGTGGTCAGCCACAGCGAAATAACGACGTCCCCCAGGAGCGTCAGCGTCAGGAGCAGGCCAATCCGGGGACCGTCGAATCCCAGTCGCACCAGGTAAAGGACGAGCACCACGCCGAGCAGGCCGTAGGCAAACAGGCGCAGCAGGCGGGTCGCGAACAGCACGCGCAAGTCGGCGGACGTGAACGAAGGCGGCACCTTTTCAGCGTGTCGCACGCGCCCGGGCCGTCGCAAGGCGGATTGCGCCGGTGCCGCGGGGCGCCGTGATTTGGCATTGAGGCGGGAGCGGGGACGCGTCGTAGTCGTGCCACCATGTTGGTCCACACTGTCTACTTCTGGCTAAAACCTGACCTCACTCCGGCGCAACACGCGGAATTTCAGCGCGGGGTCGAGTCGCTTGGCACTATCAAAGCCGTCGATAAATTCTATATCGGCACGCCGGCGGCGACGGAAAAGCGGCCCGTCATCGATCACTCGTTTTCCGTGGGGATCACGGTCGTGTGCAAGGACGTCGCGGCGGAAAAGGCCTATCAGGTCGACCCGATCCACCTCGCGTTCGTGAACAGCTGCAAGGCGTTCTGGACGCGCGTGCAGGTCTACGACTTCGAGTAAGGTCGCGGCGCCCCGGCGGCGGGCGGCTACTTGGTGACGACGAACGGGGCGAAATAGGCGGCGTGGGTCACCGGAAACCGGCCGCGCACGTGGATCCCGTCGTCCAGTTGTTCTTCACTTTGGACGTGGCCGACCGTGTGGAGCCGCGCCACGACATCGTAGCGCGCGTGCGGCACGAGGAGATCCGTCGCGCTGAGGCTGTCGGCAATGAGTTCCACGCAGCGTGCTTCCAGCGTGTCGAGACCAGCGCCGGTGCGGGCGCTGACAAACAGCGCGTCGGGCACCATTTGGCGGGCCCGCTGCAGCAGCAAGGGATCCGCGATGTCGCTCTTGTTGAAGACAGTGACGATCGTGTTGTCCGCGGCCCCCAGTTCGGTCAGGACGGCGAGCGTCGTGGCGTGATGGTGCTCAAAATTGGGGTTCGCGGCATCGATAACGTGCAGGAGAAAATCCGCGACAACCACTTCCTCGAGCGTGGCTTTGAACGCCTCGACGAGGCCATGCGGCAGGCGGCGGATGAAACCCACCGTGTCCGTGACGAGCAACTTTTGATTACCACGCAGCACGAGTTGCCGCGTGGTGGGATCGAGGGTGGCGAAAAGCTTGTCGGCGGCCAAGACGCGGGCGCCGGTCAGCGTGTTGAGGAGGGTGGACTTGCCCGCGTTGGTGTAACCGACAATGGCACATGTGGGCACCGGGACGCGCTGGCGTTTGCGGCGCTGGACATCGCGCTGCGAGACAACTTTTTTGAGCTCCTCCTTCAGATGGGCAATGCGGTCGCGCACGGTGCGGCGATCGTTCTCGAGTTGCGTCTCGCCTTCGCCGCCCATCGCGCCTTTGCCTCGCTGGCGGGACAAGTGGGTCCAGGCGCGCGTGAGCCGCGGCAAGGAATACTCCATGCGGGCGAGAGCGACCTGGAGGGTGGCCTCGCGGGTGTGGGCGCGGTCGGAAAAAATTTCGAGAATGACTTCCTGGCGATCGATGACGGCGAGGCCGGACAGTTCCTCCCAGTTGCGCTGCTGCGCGGGGGAGAGCGCTTCGTCGAAGACGATGACGTCGGCGCCGTCTTCCTTCGCCTGGGCAATCAACTCATCCGCCTTGCCGCTGCCGAGGAGGAGGGCCGGGGTTGGACGGCGGAGTTGCACGAGAGCCGAGCGCGTGACGGTCAGGCCGATATTTTCGACCAATTCCTTCAATTCCATCAGCAACTCGGCCCCTTCACCGGGCGCCATCTTGTCCGTCTGGATGCCGACGAGAAAGGCGCGTTCGAGATTGGTGGGCTTGTCGGTGAGAAAATCGGCCATCTTGGAGCCAACAACCCAATCCCACCGGTGGTGGGTGTCAAATGGCGTTACACTGGCCCGGGCGCAAACTCAGCGGGCGAAAAACGGATTATGCAGTTTTTCCTGTCCGAGCGTCGTGATGGGGCCGTGGCCGCAGGCCAAGACCGTGTCGCGGGGTAGCGTGAGGATCTTTTCCCGGTTGTTGCGGTATTGGTCGGCAAAGTGCGTGGCACTGCCGCCCATGGAACTGGCAAAAATCGAGTCACCGACAATCGCCAGGGGCCAGCTCAACCCGGTGATATAAAACGTCGTCATCCCGGGAGAATGGCCGTTCGTGAACAGCGTCTTCACGGCGATTGCGCCGATATGAAAATGCGCGTTCTCCTCAAAGGTCTTGGCGCCGGCGATCGGGGCGGGTTCGAGCCCACTGGCCCAGACTTCGGCCTTCGATTCCCGGGCGAGTCGCGCCAAATCCGCGACGTGGTCCTCGTGCGTATGGGTGAGAAAAATATAACGCAGCGTGAGTCCCTCGGCGTGGATGACGTCGAGCATTCCTTCGCAAGACGCACCCGTGTCGAACGCGGCGCCGATGCGCGCGCGCGCGTCCCACACCAGATAGCTGTTTACCGTCATGTCCTCGTAGGCGGTGTTAAAAGCGGCGAACCCTTTCGGGAACACGGGCTGCTGCGGGTACCAACGCTTGTGGGCGAGCGCCTCCAGTTGGTCGGGCGCCAGGTGCAGGTGACGGGCGAGCCGGCGTACCACGACGTCGATGGGTTTGCCGCCCTTGACCGCGGCTAAGTCCTCGGGTGACACCTCCGCGCGCAAGGCGAGGTCCTCGTCGGAGATATTCAGCCCGCGCTGGGTTTTATTGATGACATCGTTGAAATTGTCTTCGAGCGGAATGCGACCCATGAGGGCACTAAAGCGCTGCCGCTGTTTCCCGCAAGCTGCGTGATCCACCGGGTGCGGCTGCCGCGGGCGAAAAAGATTGGTGATTGCCCGGGGGGCTCCTAGGTTCGCGGCTCGCATGCTCAAGACCGGTATTCTCAATCCGCACGTGCTGTCCCTGCTGGCCCGCTTTCGTCATACCAATGTGCTGGTGATCGCCGACCGGGGTTTTCCCTCGTGGCCGGCCCTCGAGACCGTCGATTTGTCGCTGATCGATGATGTGCCGACGGTCTTGCAGGCGCTGGCGGCGATTCGGCAAAATTGCGTCGTCGCGGAAGTCTACCTGGCGGCGGAATTTCGCCGCGTGAACAGCGCCCGGACGAAGCAGGCCTTTGCCGCGCAACTCGCCGGCGCCCGGGTTACGTATGAGCCGCACGTTCGCTTTAAACGGCGGGTGCCGGGGGCCATCGGGCTGATTCGGACGGGGGATACGACGCCGTACGCGAACATGATTTTGGTTTCCGGCTGAGTCGGCGCGGACGGCGCGCGGTGGGGGGCGTGATTTCCCATTGCCACGCGGCGTTTGGACCGACTTTGTTTTTCCTCCCATGAGCAATCCCTCTGATTATCTAGCGTCCCTCTTTTCCCTCCGCGGTAAAGTTGCGGTCGTCGTTGGCGGAACCGGCGAACTCTGCGGCGCCATGGCCGAGGGTATGGCCGGGGCCGGCGCCGAGGTCGTGCTCGTCGGGCGCAACGAGGAAAAGGCCAAGCCCCGCTTGGAGCGGATCCATGCGGCCGGCGGCAAGGGATATTTTGTCTCCGCCGAAGCCAGCGAGAAGGCGCCGGTGGAAAGCTTGCTCCAGACCGTGCTGACCCGCTCGGGTCGGGTGGATATCGTGGTCAACGGTGCGGGCACCAATTCGGCGACGCCATTCCTGGAAATCACCGAGGACGAGTTTGAGCGCATCGTGAAGATTAACTACAAGAGCGTCTTTCTCGGCTGCCAGATTTTCGGCAAGTATCTGGTCGAGCGGGGCGAGGGCGGCTCGATTATCAATCTCGGGTCCATGTCGGGCATTGTCCCGCTCTCCCGCGTCTTTACCTATTCGGCGACGAAGGCGGCGGTGCACAATTTGTCGAAAAACCTGGCGCGGGAGTGGGCCCCGAAGCGCGTGCGGGTCAATACCCTCGTTCCCGGATTCTTCCCGGCCGAGCAGAACCGCAAGATCCTGTCGCCCGAGCGCGTCGCCAGTATTCTCGGCCACACGCCCATGAAGCGATTTGGCGAGGCGCGGGAACTTGTTGGGGCCACGCTCCTCCTCGCGGGCGACGGCGGTGGCAGCTTTATAACGGGGTCCGAAATTGTCGTCGATGGTGGTTATCACGCGATGACGATTTGAATTTAGCCGTGCTTGTAGCATTGCTTCGGACACCCGCGCGCTTGCTATACCGCTTTGGCGGGCGATAGGGTGCCTCTATGGTCACTAACAAGCTAAAAGAACTCCAGGCGGCGCGGGCCCGGATCTCGAGCCTTGAACAATCAATTGCGAACGAGCTCCAGGCCGAGCTCGCCGCGTTGCCGGCGAAATATGGTTTCGCTTCGGCGGCTGCATTTGCCGCGGCGGTAAAAGCGGCGGGCAAGGGTCGGAAGCGGGGCGCCGCCAAAGCGGCCACCGGCGGAGCCGGCGGCAAGCGCCGGAAGCGGGCGATCATCACCGACGCGACTCGCGCCAGCGTCAAAAAGATGGTCGAAGCGGGAAAGACGGGTGCGGAGATTGCCAAGGGCCTCGGGATTTCCCTGCCCAGCGTGCAGAATATCAAGAAGGCGCTTGGCCTGGTGAAAAAGCGCTAAGCGCCCTTTTTTCTTCAAGTCAAGAAACGGGCCCTCGCTTCCTGCGAGGGCTTTTTGTTGGTGGGGTGGGCCCTGAATTTGGGGTGGGGCACAAATGAAATTGCGCCGACCGGTCGCGACCTCCCGAATGCGGCATGCGTTTACTGGGAATCGATCATGGCACCCGCCGGATTGGGCTGAGCTATGGCGACGAGTTGGGCGTGGCCACGCCGTTGCCGGCGATCACCGAAAAGGATCCGGTGAAACGCTGGGCGGCTTTGTTGGGCATGATCGGGCAACGGCGAATTACTGCGCTCGTTATGGGCCTGCCGCTTAATATGGATGGGACGTCCGGGACGAAGGCGAAAGAGATCGAGGGCGTGGCGGAACGGTTACGCGCCGAAACCAAGCTGCCGGTCCACTTGGTCGACGAACGGCTCACGACGTTCGAAGCGGAGTCGACGATTGCGAAATCGAAGCGCCGCGGTTTGCGGGCGAGCGGGATCATCGACTCGCGGGCGGCCACCCTCATCCTCCAGGACTACCTGGAGGGTATTTTGCCACCGGCGTGAAATGAATCCCGTTGCAAGCAAAGTGCGGCGATGGAAATGCCTTTGTGCCTACGATGGCACGAGCTTTGCCGGCTGGCAGAGTCAAGTCGGCGGTCGGGCCATTCAGGATATCATCGAGAAACGGATCGCGGAAATTTTCAAGAAGCCGATCCGGATTCATGGCAGCGGTCGGACGGACGCGGGTGTCCACGCGCTGGGGCAGGTTTTTCATTTCGATGCGGAGTGGCGTCATGGGTCCCCCAAGCTGATCGCGGCCTTCCGGATCGGACTGCCGTCGGCAATCCAGATCAGGTCGATCCACGCGGTCGCGAAAAGGTTCCACGCGCGCTTCGACGCCACTGGAAAACGCTATGAGTATCACCTGCAATTGGGTGATGCGGATCCCTTTCGACGGCCATTTTCGTGGTCGATCTACAAGCCGCTCAATGTGGCGGCGATGCGGGCGGCGGCGGCGGTTTTGCAGGGGCGGCACGATTTTCGCGCGTTCACGGCCTTGAACGGCACGGTGCGCGAAGATACGGTGCGCGTCTTGCGGCGGCTGGAAGTTATCGGCCAGGGTCGCCGTTGGCGCATCGTGGCGGAGGCCGAAGGCTTTCTTTATAAGATGGTGCGCAGTCTGGTCGGCGCGCTCGTGGCCGTCGGGGAGGGGAAACTTACGCTCGCGCAGCTCCGGGAATCGCTCCACGCCACGGAACGAATTCCCGCGATCACGACCGCGCCGCCGCAAGGCTTGTTTCTGGTTCGCGTGACGTATTGATGAAAGCGGAGTTCGCGCAATTGGCGGACAGCTTGGTCGAACTGGTTTTTCCCCATTCGTGCGTAAATTGCGGCGGGTTGGTCGAGGCCACCGGACCGGCCGCCACGGGATTCCGCCATTTGTGTCCGCGGTGCGTGGCCCAAATCGAATTCGTGCACCCGCCGCACTGCCTCACGTGTGGGCATCCGTTTTATGGCGTGGTCGAGGGCGACCGGATGTGTCCGCATTGCGAGGGGTTGGCACCGGCCTTTCGCGAGGGCCGGACGGCGGTGCTCTTCAAGGGCCCGGCCCGCGCGCTGGTGCTCGAGTTAAAATATCACCGGGGACTTCATGTCCTGGACGATATGGCGGAAATATTTCGCCGGATCCCGCGGTTGGGTGCGGCGGTGCGGGGCGCGACGCTGGTCCCGGTCCCGTTGCATCCCCGCAAAGCCCGTGCCCGAGGGTACAACCAGGCGGAGTTGCTGGCGGAGGCCATCGCCCAGGTGGCCGGTGGCGGCACGAAGGTGGCTTTGCTGCTCGGGCGTCGGACCGACACCGAAAGTCAGACCGCCTTTGACCGTCGCACCCGAATGGCGAATCTGAAAAATGCCTTTGCACTGGCGAAAGGCGCGACCCTTAATCCAGCGCATCATTACATCCTGGTTGACGATGTCTTCACGACCGGTTCCACGCTCAATAATTGCGCTTGTGTGCTGCAGCGCGCCGGTGTCCTGACCATCGACGTTATTACTTTTTGTCACGGTTAAAACCGCCATGCATTTCGACAAACCGACTTATTTGGTCCGCAAGACCCGGAAAAAGGACATCCCGAAGGGGATTTATACCAAGGACCCCGTTTCTGGGGAAACGGTGTTTAACAAGGAGGTCGAGGACAACCAGATGGTGGTGCCCAAGAGCGGCCATCACTTCCCCATTGGCGCCCGGGACCGCATCGCGCGGCTGGTCGACGCCGGAACCTTTGAGGAAACGGATGCGCTCGTTAAATCGAGCGATCCCTTGAAATTTGTGGATTCGCAGGCCTATCCCGATCGCCTCAAGCGGTATGAGAAGGATAGCGGATTGTCGGAAGCGGTCGTGTGCGGCACGGGAAAAATTCAGGGCTTGGCGGTGTCGCTGGCCGTGATGGATTTTCGCTTTTGCGGCGGCGCGATGGGGGCGGCCGCTGGAGAAAAGATTACCCGCGCGATTGAGCGGGCGGCGGCGCAGCGGATCCCTTGTATCATTTTCAGCGCCTCCGGCGGCGCCCGGATGCAGGAGGGGATTTACTCGCTCATGCAAATGGCGAAGACGAGTGCGGCGCTCGGCCGGCTGGCGCAGGCCGGGGTGCCGTTTGTTTCCGTGCTGACCCATCCAACCATGGGCGGGGTGACGGCGAGCTTCGCTACGCTGGGTGATATTATTCTGGCCGAACCCGGGGCGCTGATTGGTTTTGCCGGGGCCCGCGTCATCAAGGACACGACCAAACAAACGCTGCCGGTCGGTTTTCAAACCGCCGAATTTTTGCTCAAGCACGGCCTCGTCGACCAGATTGTCAGCCGGCTGGAGATGCGCGATCGACTGCACGAAATCCTGGCGGCTCTGCACTGGCGAAAAAAGAAGGGCACGCCCGCCACGGCGAGCTCCTGAACCGCTCTTCGCCCACTGCGATGAGCGCCCCGGCCGACTACGCGGCGGTGATGGAGTTTCTCTATGGCCAGAAGGCCCAGGGAGAAAAATTTGGTGTCGACCGCATGGCGGTGCTGGCGGCGGCACTGGGCCATCCCGAGCGGGCCGTTCCCTCTGTCCATGTCGCGGGCACGAACGGCAAGGGTTCGGTCGCCGCGATGGTGGATGCCATCTTGCACGCCGCGGGCTGGCGGACCGGACTCTATACTTCGCCGCACCTCGTCAACGCGGGCGAGCGCGTGCAAGTGGATCGGACCCGATTGGACGAAGCGGAGATCGTGAACTACGTGCGGGAATTGCGGCCGATCGCCGATCGGCTCGCGGCGGCCAATCCCGATGATCGACCGAGCTTTTTCGAGTACATGACGGCGATGGCGTTCCTGCAGTTCGCCCGCCACCGCTGTGATATTGCGGTCATCGAA